>NZ_JBEHWS010000009.1:0-162921 GCF_040239565.1 Fulvimarina thalattae | reverse complement strand
ACGACGACCCGTCTCCACCACCGAAAGTCGGGAAACTTCGTGACTGTGAGTATGACTATCCATACTCACTGTCTCTTACGTCAGATCAGACCCAACAAGGCGGTACCCGGCGGGTGCTTACGAATATACCGCCACCTGCGTCGAAGAAGTCACGAAGACAGGCCGGATGCATTTGGCGAAGTAATGCCGAGAACCCTCGCTCCTCAGGATCGATCACGCACCGGCGGATGGCCGGTCAGTGGCCGACGGTTTGGGAGAACAGGTTGATAACGAGGACGCCGGCAAGAATGAGTGCAAGGCCCGCGAACCCCGCAAAATCGATCGAGGAACGAAACCAGAAGAGGTCGATGAGCGCCAGGAGCACGATCCCGGTGCCTGACCAGATCGCATAGACGATGCCGACAGGCAGCGACCGCAGCGACAGGGACAGGAAGTAGAAGGCCAGCGCATAGGCGATGACCGTGACGATCGAAGGTGCGAGCCGCGTGAATCCGTCGGTTGTCTTCAGGGCTGTCGTGCCGACGATTTCGCAAATGATCGCGATGAGAAGATAGAGATAGGTCACGAACGCGCATCGCTTCCAAGCTGTGGTCGATCTCGTCTTCTGAACCCGGCGAATGGGTGAAGCAAGTTAGAGCTCTAATCTCTGTTCGTTTGACGCTTCGGGCGAAGCCGTTAGAACCACTCCAAAGCGTTCCGCCGCCAGCCATCTCTGGCACCGACTTCGAAAGCGATCTTCTGCCCATGTCCATGACAACCGAGACCGAACCGCGCGAATCGATGGAGTTCGATGTCGTTATCGTCGGCGCGGGACCAGCCGGTCTCGCAGCGGCGATCCGACTGAAGCAGATTGACGAGGATCTGGCGGTGGTCGTCCTCGAAAAGTCCGCCGAGGTGGGCTCGCATATCCTCTCAGGCAACGTCCTCGATCCATCGGCGCTCGATGCCCTGCTGCCGGAATGGCGCCAGGAAGAGACGCCGATCACCCAAGAGGTGACCGAAGACCGCTTCTATTATTATGGGCCCCAAGGCTCGGTTCGCCTGCCGAACGCCCTGATGCCGAAGCTGATGAACAATCACGGCAACTACGTCGTCTCACTTGGCCTCGTCTGTCAGTGGATGGCGGAAAAGGCCGAGGCGCTTGGCGTCGAGATCTATCCGGGATTTGCTGTCAGCGAACTCCTGCTCAACGAAGAGAACCGGGTCGTCGGTGTTGCGACGGGCGACATGGGCATCACGCGCGAGGGCGAGCAAGGCTCGCAATACCAGCGCGGCATGGCGCTTCTCGGCAAATATGTCTTCCTCGGCGAGGGCGTGCGCGGTTCTCTCGCAAAGCAGGCGATTGCCCAATATGGCCTCGACACCAACCGCGAGCCACAGAAATTCGGTCTCGGCATCAAGGAGATGTGGGAGGTCGCCCCGGAAAAGTCGCATCCGGGCCGGGTGCAGCATTCGTTCGGCTGGCCGCTCGAAGGCGGAACTGGCGGCGGCTCCTTCCTCTACCATTTTGGTGACAACCGCGTTTACGTCGGCTTCGTCACCCATCTCAATTACAAGAATCCCTATCTTTCGCCCTTCGAGGAGTTCCAGCGCTTCAAGACCCATCCCGACGTCGCCGAGCTGTTGGAAGGCGGAACACGCATCGCCTACGGTGCCCGCGCCATCACCGAGGGCGGCTGGCAATCCGTACCCCGGCTCGATTTTCCGGGCGGTGCGCTGATCGGCTGCTCGGCGGGCTTCGTGAACGTGCCGCGCATCAAGGGCGCGCATAACGCCATGTGGTCGGGGATGCTGGCGGCGGAGAAAGCCGCCGAGGCGATCGCGGCCGGCCGCGCGAACGATCGCTTGGAGGATTACGAGCGCGAATGGCGGTCTTCGGCGATCGGGCGCGATCTCAAGCCCGTGCGCAACGTCAAGCCGCTCTGGTCGCAATATGGCACGGCGCTTGGCATCATGCTGGGCGGCATCGACATGTGGACGAATTCGCTCTTCGGCTTCTCGCTGTTCGGTACGAAGTCGCACGGCAAGCCCGACCACGAATGCCTGGAGCCGGCGGAGAAATTCAAGCCGATCGCCTATCCCAAGCCCGACGGAAAGCTGACGTTCGACAAGGCTTCCTCTGTCTATCTCTCGAATACCAATCACGAGGAAGACCAGCCGGTCCATCTTCAGGTGAAGGACCCCGAACTCCAGCATTCGTCCGAGCTGAAGGTCTATGCGGGCCCGTCCCAGCGCTACTGCCCGGCTGGCGTCTACGAGTGGAACACCGAGGGCGGCGAGGAGACCTTCGTCATCAACGGCCAGAACTGCGTCCATTGCAAGACCTGCGACATCAAGGACCCGAACCAGAACATCAACTGGGTGCCGCCGCAGGGTGGCGAAGGGCCGGTCTATCAGGAGATGTGATGCGTCGGAGGGGCGGCAGCGAAAGCGTTCAGACGCGACTTTAAAAACGGATCGATCGTCCGCAACGGGGTCGCGCCTGACGTGTTTGTCTTCGGAGTTGAGGCGCGAAAGCGCTGTCAGGAACATCGAAGGACGAACCATGGCCAGCGAAATCCCAGCGCAGCACCAAGATCGCACGCCCGGCTCCGAAGCTGCGATGAACCCGGCTCCCGACTACATGCCGCGCTATAAAAGTTCCGAGCGCGCGAAGGACAAGGTCGCCATCGTGACCGGTGGCGATAGCGGCATCGGCCGCGCGAGCGCCGTGCTTCTCGCCCGCGAGGGAGCAAAGATAGCCATCGTCTATCTCGACGAGGAAAAGGACGCCGAGACCACGAAAGCCGCGGTTGAGGAAGAGGGCAGCGAATGCCTGCTTGTTAAGGGCGACGTACGCGAGAAAAGTTTCTGCATGCGAGCGGTCTCCCAAACGGTCGAGCGTTTCGGAAAGCTCGATATCCTCGTCAACAATGCTGCCCATCAGGCCGTCGACGAAAACTTTCAGGAGCTTTCGCAGGAGTCGCTCGCAAAACACTTCGAGACGAACGTCTATGGCTATGTCTACATGATGCAGGCCAGCCTCGATCACCTCAAAGAGGGCTCGACCATCGTCAACGTGACTTCAGTGAACAGCTACAAGGGCAACGATACACTGATCGCTTATTCCTCAACGAAGGGTGCGATTACGGCTCTCACGCGTTCGATGGCGTCGAACCTCGTCGACAGGAAGATCCGGGTCAACGGCGTCGCTCCCGGCCCTGTCTGGACGCCGTTCATTCCGATGTCGATGCCGGCCGACATGGTTGAAGACTTCGGGGCCGGCTCTCCAATGGGACGGGCGGGGCAGCCGAACGAGATCGCGCCCTCGGTGCTGTTCCTGGCATGCGAGGACTCGTCCTTCATGACCGGCCAGGTTCTGCATCCGAATGGCGGTAAGATCGTTGGGGCGTAATGTGCCTCGCCGCACGCGCAGGCCCTTTGCTCCGACCAAGGGAAAGGGCTGGGAGGCTTTTCACCGCGTTGCTTTTATCACGGAGCTGTGATTGCGTAGATCCCAACAGGAGGGTCCAATGAAGTCAATCATATCCGCAAGCACGCTTTTTCTGCTTGTATCGGCATCAGCGGTGCTGGCCCATTCGAAAAGTGAGACGATGCCTGCGGATGGTGAGACCGTCGCGTCCCTCGAGACGATCTCGATGGAATTCGACAAGCCGATGCGGGTCACGGCATTTACGCTTTCGAAGAGCGGCGAGACGCTGGCCACCGACAGCGAGCAAGGAACGGACATGGTGAGCCAATACCAAGCCATGCCCGAATCCGCGCTCGCACCGGGTGACTATCTGGTGGAGTGGCGCGGTCTTTCGCAGGATGGTCATCCGATGCAGGGTGAATTCAGCTTTACCATTTCCGAATAAACGGGTTCTCGTGGTTTTATTCGAGGGTCTCGCACCGATCGACGGCTTTGTGGTCTCGGCCATCGTGGCGAAGGCTCTCTCTTATGCTGCAGCATTCCTTTCCATGGGAGGCGTCCTCTTTGCGGCGGCCTTCCCCGAACTTCCCCCTCGCGCTCGTTCGGCGCTCCGGCGGGCGACCGCGGCGGCGGCGGTCGCGGGTCTCGTGCTGCTCGTCCTGAGGATCGGCCTGCGCGCTGCCCGCATATCAGGCATGGGCGTCGACGGGATGACCGATCCGGTGATGGTTCTGATCGTGTGGGAAAGCCCACTCGGAACGGCGGTGTTCGTCCAGGCGCTTGGCTTCCTCCTTGCGCTCGCAGTCCTCGTACGCGGTCCAATTCCGCAGACGGCCTCGGTGATCGGCGCGACGCTGATCGCGATCGCTTTCACGGAAGTCGGTCACAGTCTCGGTGATGAACGCGCTATCCTCGCCACGCTCCTGACACTCCATCTGCTCACCGGGGCATTCTGGGTGGGCGCCCTCTATCCACTGTCGCTCGCGAGCGGTGATGTCGACGAGGGGCCCGCCATCCTCGAACGCTTCGGGAGGATCGCCGGCGGGACCGTGCTCGTACTGATTCTGGCGGGGCTCACATTCGCCTGGATTTCCGTCGGGTCGCTGGCGGCACTGACGGCTACGGCTTATGGTCTGACGCTGCTCGCAAAGATCGCGTTCGTCGCGCTGCTTCTGGGGTTCGCTGCCCTTAACAAACTGCGCCTCGTTCCGGCGATCAGGACGGGCGCGCCGGGCTCCGTATCGGCGTTTCGCCGGTCCGTCCTTGTCGAAGGCGGGATCGTCGGGCTCATCTTTCTCGCCACGGCCATCCTCACCAGCATCACGACACCGCCGATGAATTTGTAGTCCCGGAGTTCGGCTTCAGCATTTTCCCTGGCCAATGACCAAACTTCGTCGGGCCGCGCGAATCTGAAAAATCCGTGCTAGCCTGCCCGCAAAAGTCTTTGAGAGGAGGCGCCCGTGCAGGCCTTGATGATGGACGTGCCGCTGCTGGTTTCGAGCATTCTCGACCATGCCGCGAAATACCATACGGATACCGAGATCGTTTCGGCTGGGCCGGGCGGCGTGATCGACCGGAAGACGTATGGCGAGGTGGCGAAGCGCTCGGCCCAGCTTGCTCATGCCCTGGACGAACGGGGAATGGTCGAGGGCGACCGGATCGCGACGCTCGCCTGGAACTCCAATCGGCATCTGGAACTCTATTTCGGTGTCGGTGGCTCCGGCAAAGTCTGCCATACGATCAATCCGCGGCTCTTTCCCGAACAGGTTGCCTTCATCCTGAACCACGCCGAGGATCGGATGGTCTTCGTCGAGCCGATGTTCGTGCCGCTCCTGGAGAAGCTCGCCGACAAGATTCCGAGCGGCGCGACAATCGTCGTCCTCGGCGACAAGAGTGAGCTGCCGACTTCGGATGTTCTCTCGGACCTCATTGCCTATGAGGACCTGATCGCCGGGAAGCCTGAGACCTACGACTGGCCGCTGCTGGACGAGAATACGGCGTGCAGCCTCTGCTATACGTCCGGCACCACGGGCAATCCGAAGGGCGTTCTCTATTCGCACCGCTCGTCGGTGCTTCATGCCATGGCAATCAGCTGGGTCGATGGGATCGGCCTTGCGGGTACGGATTGCGCCTGCCTCGTCGTGCCGATGTTTCACGTCAACGCCTGGGGACTTCCCTATGCCTGTCCGATGATGGGCGCCAAGATGGTCATGCCGGGCGCCAATCTCGACGGCGCGAGCCTCCAAAAACTGTTCGACGAGGAGGGCGTGACGATGTCGGCAGGCGTGCCGACAGTCTGGATGGGCCTGACGGCACATATGGAAGAACAGGGCGCGACGTTCAAAACCCTCGATCGGGTTGCCGTCGGCGGTTCGGCGATGCCCTCACCGCTGATCGAGCGGATGAACAAGCTCGGCGTCTCGGTGCGCCACGCCTGGGGCATGACCGAGACGAGCCCGGTCGGCCTTGCGAGCGCGCTGAAGCCAAAACATCGCGACCTTTCGGATGAAGCGCTCCTCGAACTCAATTCCAAGCAAGGCCGGCCGCTTTTCGGCATGGAGTTCCGGGTCGAGAATGCCGATGGCAAGGAAGTTGCGCGGGACGGCAAGGAGTACGGCGCGCTTCTCGTGCGCGGGCCATGGGTGGCCGAGCGCTATTTTGGCGCGGACTCCGAAAGTTCGTCTTTCCGCGATGATGGCTGGTTCGAGACCGGCGATGTCGTCACCATGGATGCGGATGGCTACGTGCAGATCGTCGACCGCACCAAGGACGTCATCAAGTCGGGCGGTGAGTGGATTTCCTCGATCGAACTCGAGAACGTCGCGACCGGCCATCCGGCCGTTAAAGAGGCGGCTGTCGTCGCAAAGAGCGACGAGAAATGGGGCGAGCGACCGGTCCTCTTCATCGTCCTGAAGAACGGAGGCGATCACCCGTCGAGCGCGGATATGCAGGCTTTCTACGAGGGCAAGGTCGCCAAGTGGTGCATTCCAGACGACGTGCGCGTGGTCGAAGAGCTGCCCCACACCGCGACGGGCAAGCTGCGCAAGACCGATATCCGCGATATGCTCTGAAGAAGCGCTCGCGAAAGAGACGGCCGGGAGGAAACTGAAACCGCATGACCGCCAATATCTATGAGACCGATCTTCCGAAGACCGGCGCAAACTACGTTCAGCTGTCGCCGATCGCCTTCATCGAGCGCGCGGCGTCGGTCTATCCGAACTACACGGCGGTCGTGCACGGCAATATTCGCCGGACTTGGGGCGAGACCTTCACCCGCGTGAAGAAGATGGCGAACGCCTTGAAGAAGCGCGGCATCGGGCCGGGCAAGACGGTTTCGGTGATACTCGCCAACACGCCGGAAATGTTTGAGCTGCACTTCGCGGTGCCCATGACGGGCGGCGTTTTCAACACGATCAATACACGGCTCGATGCGGCGACTGTCGGCTTCATTCTCAACCATGCCGAGGCCGACATCTTCATGGTCGACCCGGAATTCGCCGACGTCGCCAAGGGCGCGGTCGAGAAGGCGGGTCGCGATGTGTTGATAGTCGATGTGCCGGACGAGATGTATGAGGGCGGCAACGGCCCGATCGGCTCCATGACCTATGACGAGCTTCTCGCCGAAGGAGATGCGGACGCCGATTACTGGAAGCCGGACGATGAATGGTCGGCGATCAGCCTCAATTACACCTCAGGCACCACGGGCGATCCGAAGGGCGTCGTCTACCACCATCGCGGCGCCTATCTGAATGCGCTGTCGAACGCCCATGACTGGGGGATGCAGCTGCACCCGGTCTATCTGTGGACCCTGCCGATGTTCCACTGCAATGGCTGGTGCTATTGCTGGACGCTGGCCGCGCTCGGCGGCACCGCCGTCTGCCTCAGGGCCGTGCGTGAAAAGCCGATTCTCGATCTCATCCGGCAGGAAAAGGTGACCCATTTCTGCGGCGCGCCGATCGTCCTCAACACGCTGGCGAGTGCGCCGGACGAATTGAAGAAGGATCTGCCGTCGCCGATCTACGCGATGACCGCCGCCGCGCCGCCGCCGGCTGCGGTCATCAAGCGGGTCGAGGCCATGGGCATTTCGGTGACCCATGCCTATGGCCTGACCGAGACCTACGGACCTGCCGTCGTCTGTGCCTGGAAGTCAGAATGGGACAAGCTGCCGGACGACGAACGCGCAGCCATGAAGGCGCGGCAGGGAGTGCGCTATACCGTGCTCGACGACATCATGGTGGCCGATCCCGATACGATGGAGCCGGTACCGAAGGACGGCGAGACGATCGGCGAAATCTTCTTCTCCGGCAACAACGTGATGAAGGGCTATCTGAAGAACCCGGAGGCCAACAGGAAGTCCTTGCGCAACGGCTGGTTCGCCTCGGGCGATCTCGCCGTCATGCACGAAGACAATTACATCGAGATCAAGGATCGCTCGAAGGACATCATCATCTCGGGCGGCGAGAACATCTCCTCGATCGAAATCGAGGGCGTCCTTTACAAGCACGACAAGATCGCCGAAGCAGCCGTCGTCGCGCGGCCCGATGAGAAATGGGGCGAGACGCCTTGCGCCTTCGTCGTGCTGCGGCAGGGCGAAACGATGACCGAGGACGAGGTCATTGAATACTGCAAGGAGAACATGGCCCGCTTCAAGGCGCCCAAGACCGTGATCTTCGACGAATTGCCGAAGACCTCCACCGGCAAGATCCAGAAATTCGTGCTGCGCAAGAAGGCCGAGGAGCTCTGAGGCTCGAGCGGCGATGGTCTACGAGTTCGTCTGGAAGGGGATCGTCGGCGGTATTCTGACCGCGCTGATCGTCATTGCCTCGAAGAAGGGGGATGTCCTGCCGGGCATCCTGCCGCTCGCGCCGACCTTCGCCATCATCGCGCTCATCGCGGTCGGTGCAAAAGGCGATCCGGCCGGCTTTCGAACGACAGCTCTCGCGGGGATGAAGACGATCCCGGCCTATTTCACCTTCCTCCTAGTGGCCTGGTATCTGGTCTCGCGCTTCGACTACAAGATCGCGATTATCGGTGGCATGGTGGCTTGGTTCGCGGTGGTAGGGCTGATTTTCTACATCACGCGAAATGCCTGATATCACGAGGTCGGTCGGTGCGTCCGGCTCGAGCCAGCCGCGATATGCGCCGATCAGTCCGACAATCGGCGCACGCATTGTGACATCGAAACGAAACCGGCCGTCAGCCACGGTCTCGAAAGTACCGTCGGCAGGCCGCAGCGCGCGCGGCATCGGCACTTTGAAAAACGACCAGCGGCGCGGCAGATAGTTGAGCCGGCCATCCTCGACGACAAGCGCGACAGCCACGTCGATCGGGCCGAAACGCTCGCGCAGGAGATGGATATCGCGCCCTATACCCGGGCGCTGCCAGCTGACGAAGCGCTTTTCACCAAAGCACCGCTCCCAACGCTCGCCCCCGTCGGGCAATTGCTCGACGGTGACGGAGACAGGTACCTGGTTGCCGGCAGGTGGCAGGCCGATCACCTTGCCGATAAACCGCGCCAGTGGGTTGCGACCCCGTTCGACGATGGCGCGGCCGCTCCAGAGCTGGGGTGTCTTTGCATCGTGGAAGCGTCTGATTTCTTTCGAGAGATCGTCGAACGCCGAGCCGAGAATTCGCCGATAGAGCGGTGCGTTCGTCTCGACCGGGCCGCGAAAGCCGGTGACGATCGTCCGTTTGGCGAAGAGTGCGTCGTAATCGGAGAGTTCCAGCGCATGGGTTGCGGGACGCGCGCCTGTCTCGGGCCGCTTGGCTTCGAGGCAACCACGTATAATCGCTTCTGCGGCCATTGACGGTATCAGCGGTCCGTCGTCGCCCTCGGCCAGCATGTGCCAGGATCGGAGCACATCGCTCCTATCCCGCGTTCCGGTTACTTCCACGAACATGCCGCCCCGATGCTCGCCAAATTTCATCAGGTTGAGCACGCGGTAGAAGAGGGGCGCTAACGGCAGGATCGATGGAAGGTTTAGCCGGGCGCGCGCTTTCGCCAGAAGATTGAGCATGCGGTGCAGGATCTCCGGCACCGGCCCGGCGCCGATCCATATCTCCTCCAAACCCGGATAGTCCGGCGGAACGACCTGAAGATCAGGCACGTCGACCAGCGAGAAGCGGATATTTCGCAGAGGCAGGCGGCCGGGCGGCGCAATCGTATGGTGGATTGATTCGGCAAGGCCGAGACCCGTAGCGAGCCTGCCGCCGCGCGTCAGTTTTACGGGGCTGCCGGCATAGCCCGTAACGGCGCGCATCACGTTGAGGCCGATGCCTGCATGGGGCGAGGGGGCGATACCAGCCCGGATCGTACGAACCTGATCCATTTCCCTCGCGAGTTCGCGGACAACGGCGGCGGTTAGCACCGGAAAGCTGCTGACGCCGGAGAGCACGAAGACCCCCGCTGCACGGGCAGCTTCATCGTA
The DNA here is from genome assembly GCF_040239565.1 of Fulvimarina thalattae. Lineage (NCBI taxonomy): Bacteria > Pseudomonadati > Pseudomonadota > Alphaproteobacteria > Hyphomicrobiales > Aurantimonadaceae > Fulvimarina > Fulvimarina thalattae. The sequence goes on along the minus strand of NZ_JBEHWS010000009.1, from coordinate 153,081 downwards.
TTGGGAGACGCCGAAGACGAAGTCGGCACCGTCGGCGAAATCGCAATAGTCGATCCGGTTGGTGATGCACGCCTCGACGACAGAATAGGCATTCTTGCCGTAATTCTGGAATGGACCGGATGCGTCGACGACAAGGTCTGGCGCGAGCTCGGAAAGACGGTTGGCCAGATTACTGCGATCGATCGCGATCGGCGCGACCTTGGCGGGTCCCGGGAAGGCGGCGGAAAATCGCTCGGCCTTTTCGCGGCTTCGCCCGCAGACCAACAGTTCGAGGTCCGCTCGGTCCGCAAGGAGATGAGCCAGCCGGCCACCGAAGACGCCGTAGCCGCCGAGGATCATCACGCGCATGCAGATAACCTGCAGCCGGTACCCGTTTGATAGCCCTGAAGTCTGGGCGGACTCGTCGTCGATGGCAGCTTTGGCGGAACGTCAAATGACATGGCGCGGACCGTAAGCCGCGACTTGACTACCGGCAAGCGCGATACTCGCACGCGTCATTATGCCCTCGCTATGGATCGCTCAAGGCCAAGCAGACGGCTTCGATGCGGCATATTCCGTTCGCCTTGGCGAAGGCGCGGTCACCGCAACCGCTATTCGCCCGGGGCATCCGACATTTTGCGTGCTTCGTGCTGGTTCGCCGCCACAGGCGCTCCATGAAGGTCCTGAAGCTCCCTCAATATCTTCATACGGTCCCGGTCAAGCTCGCGGAAGAGCACGAAGACCATCGCGTAGATGATGAAGGTGAAGGGCAATGCGGCGAGGATGGCGGCCGCCTGCAAGCCCTCGAGGCCGCCGCTCGCGATCAGCGTCAGCGTAATTGCGGCGAGCAGGACGCCCCAGGTGAGGCGCTTGAAGAGCGGCGTGTCCGCCTCGCCGTTATGGGTCATCTGGGCGAGAATGTAGGAGGCCGAGTCCGCCGAAGTGATCAGGAAGATCATGATCAGCAGGATGCTGAGCAGCGAGAATATCTGCGTCAGTGGCAGGAGCTTGAACAGTTCGAACAGGGCCGAGGTTATGTTGTTGTCGACGGCATCGGCGAGCCCGGCATTCTGGGTAAGCTCCAGATGAAGTGCCGCGCCGCCGAAGACGCCGATCCACAGGATGGCGAGAAGCGGCGGCATGATGAGAACACCGAGGACGTATTCGCGGATCGTGCGGCCGTAGGAGATACGGGCGACGAAGGTGCCGACGAAGGGCGACCACGCGATTACCCATGCCCAATAGAAGATCGTCCAGTCGTTCGCCCAGGTCGAACCGTCGAACGGCGTCGCCTTGAGACTCATGACGAAGAAGTTCTGCAGATAGTCGCCGAAGCCGGCGACAATGGTTTCGGCTATCACCCGCGTTGGCCCGACGATGAAGACAAACAGCATCAACAAGCCTGCGAGCGCCAGATTGATGTTGGAGAGAATCTTGATGCCTTTGTCGAGGCCGGACGAGACCGAGAGGAGGTAACAGGCGGCGAGCACGGCGAGAATGGAGAATTCGACGAAGGTGTTCTTCGGAATGCCATAGAGGATTTCGAGGCCGCCGTTCATCTGGAGGACGCCGAGACCGACAGAGGTGGCGACTCCCATGACGGTCGCGACGACGGCAAAGACGTCGACCGCATTGCCGATACGCTTTGCACCCGGCAGCTTCGACACCGGTTCCTTGAGGACCGTCGAGACGAGACCCGGTTCGTTCCGGCGGAACTGATGGTAGCCGATGATGAGGCCGACGATGGCGAAGGTCGACCACTGGTGAACGCCCCAGTCGAAGAAGCTGTACTGGATGGCGAGTTCGGCCGCGGCCGTCGAGCGGGATTCGGCAAGGCCATAAGGCGGCGTAACGAAGTGCTTCATGGGTTCGGCCATGCCGTAGAAGACGAGGCCGACGCCGAAGCCGGCCGCGAGCAGCATGGCAACCCAGGAAAAGAAGGTGAATTCCGGCTGGCTGTCAGGCGGGCCGAGCTTGATCGAGCCGTATTTCGACAGGGCAAGATAGAACAGGATCAGGACGAAGCCGAAGACCGAGATCAGGTAGAACCAGCCGAAACTTCGGACGGTCCAATCGAGCGCGCCTTGAGCGTTCGCCTTGAAGAGATCGGGAAAGCTCGCGCCGAGGATCACAAGCGTGACGATGATGACAGCGGAAGCGATGAAGACGGGCTGACGGAGTGTCTGAAGCATCGGAAAATCCTCTTCTGCTTCAAGACATTAGGTCACACCCGTCGAATGCCCAACAAATAGTCGCATCAAAAAGTGCTAAATTTTTGATCTGAATACGCTTTTTGTCCTATTGCCGTAGGGCGAAGCGCGTCAGCACCGGCAGGTGGTCGGAGGCTGTCGGCTCTATGGTTCCTGTCGAGAGAATCTCGATCTCGTCGGAGACGAAGATATTGTCGATCGGCAAACCGATGAACGATTTCCACGAGACCGGTAGAGCGTAGGGTGCGAAACTCGCGCCAATTCTCTTGACGGGGTGGGTATTCGTCGCATCGGCATAGACGTCCAATGCCGCGCTCCAGGGCGCTGCGTTGAAATCCCCGCCTATAATCAGCGGTGCCTGAAGTTCCGACAGAATGGGCGACAGCGCTTTGATCTGGGGCCATTGTTGATACGGCCAAGGCCAGACGAGGTGCTGCGAGGCGACGGTAAGCGATTGGTTCTCGGCAAGCTCGATGCGGGTGGCAACAAGACCAAGCCGATCGATGCAGGCAGTATCATTCTCGATGATCTGAAATTTCGACAGGATCACGTTTCCGCCGAGCGGCTTCTCCACCCCGCAGAGCACACGATAGGGATAGATGTCCTCGACTGCAGAGAGTGCGTCGACCCATCGCTCCTTTGCTTCCTGGAGCGTGACGATATCTGCTCCGACTGATCGAATGAGTTTAACCGCAGGCGCGGCCTCCGCATCGTACCGCAGATTCATTTGCAAAAGAGAAGCCGTCGGGCGGTCTGCCGATCGAACTGTGTCGTTACTGGCGCCATAGCCGTAAAATGGCGCAGTCAAAAAGAGCGGTATCAATGCGCAGACGAGCAGGAAAAACAGAATTGCGGGTGCGATCCTGACTTTTGTCAGATACATCGCGGCCATACCCGCTATCGCTGTGACTATGAGATGCGCTCTGAAATGTGAAAGCGAGTCGAACGGCTGGAAATACCGCCCGAAGTAGCCCGCGACCAGCGCTGCAAGAACGCCAAGTGTCGCCGCCAAAACGGCAAGCTGGGCGAGCGATCTCAGGCTAACTCGATCCTTGCCGCCAGCCGAAGCAGTCTTATTGGGCATCATTCACTGAAATGCCGTCTCGGTGAAGGACCGCAGCTTACGGGAATGGATGCGCTCGGGCGGCAGTTCGCTCATCAGCTGGAGCGCCCGCATGCCGATCTTCAGATGCTGGGATACCTGACGCCGGTAGAAATCCGTCGCCATGCCGGGCAGCTTCAGCTCGCCGTGCAGCGGCTTGTCCGACACGCAGAGGAGTGTGCCGTAGGGCACGCGAAACCGAAAGCCGTTTGCGGCGATCGTCGCCGATTCCATATCGAGCGCGATTGCGCGCGACTGTGAGAGCCGCTCGATCGGTTCGCGGTGGTCCCGAAGCTCCCAGTTGCGGTTATCAATGGTGGCGACGGTGCCGGTCCGCATGACGCGCTTCAACTCGTAACCGGAAAGCCCTGTCACCTCGCCGACCGCTTCTTCGAGCGCGACCTGTACTTCAGCGAGGGCGGGAATCGGCACCCATATCGGCAGGTCGGCGTCCAGCACATGGTCTTCGCGGACATAGGCGTGAGCGAGCACATAATCGCCGAGCTCCTGGCTCATTCGAAGGCCGGCGCAATGGCCGAGCATCAGCCAGGCATGGGGCCTCAGCACGGCGACATGGTCCGTAATCGTCTTGGCGTTCGAGGGGCCGACGCCGATATTGACCATCGTGATGCCGCTGCCGTCCTCTCGGATGAGATGGTAGGCCGGCATCTGCGGCAACCGGGCCGGCGCCTCGCCGCTCGTCGGCTCGATCTGCCCGGCATGGGTCACAACGTTTCCTGGCTCGACGAAGGACTGATAGCCCTTCCCGCCATCGGCCATCATCTGCCGCGCGATGATGCAGAACTCGTCGATGTAGAACTGGTAGTTCGTGAAGAGCACGAAGTTCTGAAAGTGCTCCGGCTTTGTCGCCGTATAGTGCTGAAGCCGGTGGAGCGAATAGTCGATTCGTTGGCCGGTAAAGGGTGCGAGCGGGCGACCCTCGCCGAAGGGCGGCGAATAATTGCCGTTGACGATCCGGTCGTCGGTTGCCGCCAGATCGGGAACATCGAAGATATCGCGCAAGGGGCCGCCCAGCCGCTCGACCTTTTTCGCCTCCACATAGGAGCCGTCCGGTACGGCGAAATGCAACGGGATCGGGGTTCTCGAATCGCCGATCACGACCGGGACGCCATGGTTCTGGATCAGAAGGCCGATCTGTTCGGTCAGATAGTTCTTGAAAAGATCCGGTCGCGTGATCGTTGTCGTGTAGCGGCCCGGATAGCTGACATGACCGAACGAGAGCCGGGAGTCGATCTTCGCATAGCTGGTCGTGGTGATCGAGACCTGAGGATAGAAGGCACGGATCCGGCCAGACGCCGCGCCGCTGTCTATGATCGCCTCGAAGCGATCGGACAGGAAATGAATGGCGCGCTCGTAGAGGCGGCAGAGTTCGGCCACCGCAGCGCCGGCGTCCTCGAAGCTTTGTCCAGACGCGGCTTCGGGCGTCTCTGCGGCGTCGAGGTCGCTCAAGTTTTCCGGCATCTGTTCCATGCCGCCCAAGCTAGCGGATAAGCTTGAAAGAGGAAGTGGTTTCGTGCCGGCGCTTTTGGACAGCGGTACGCTGCGATCTTCGCCCGAAAGCGCCGATTGCGCCGGCTGGGGATCGCCCAACCGGCGGAGGAATTTTCGTCTCTCGAGTTACGTCCTGTGCAGAGAAGCGGATCAGAATTCTTCCCAGTCGCTTTCATCGAAGGCGGCGGCTGAAGCGCTCTGGGCTCCGGCTCTTGCCGAAGAGCCGCGTTGAGGGCTGGCGGTCCGCTTCGACAGTTCTCGCTGCATCGCGTGGACGGAATTATTGCTGGTTTCGGGAAGCTGCGCTGACGTGTCTGCTGTAACCAAAGTCGGCGCAGCACTGGCAACACGTGGCTTTGCTTTTGCCGTAGTGGTCTGCCTCATCGGGGCTGCGGATGCCGTGCCTTCCGTGCGGAAGCGGCTGACGAGGTCGGCGAGGTCCTCGGTCTCGTCGGAAAGCGTCTTGGCGGCGGCCGTCGCCTCTTCGACCATGGCCGCGTTCTGTTGGGTAAACTTGTCCATCTGTTCGGCCGCGCCCGAGACTTCGCGTAGGCGAATTGCCTGCTCGTTCGCACTCGATGCGATGGAGGCGATGACTTCGGCCATGGTGGCGACTTCCTGAACGATCTCGTCCAGCGATTGCCCGGAGCGCGTGACCAGCGACACACCGTTTTCGACCTGTCCGCTCGACGTGTTGATCAGCTCCTTGATCGACTTGGCCGCTTCCGTTGAACGCTGGGCAAGCGCGCGAACCTCCTGAGCGACGACCGCGAATCCCCTTCCGGCCTCGCCCGCGCGGGCGGCTTCCACGCCTGCGTTCAACGCCAGGAGATTCGTCTGGAAGGCCATCTCGTCGATGACCGAGATGATGGCGTTGATCTCGTTGGAGGAGCGCTCGATGTCGCTCATCGCGCCGATCGCATCGCGAACGATGGCGCCACCTTCCTCGGCCTTTTCCCGTGCAGCGCCTGCGACGGTCTGGGCCCGCTGGGCACCCTCTGCGGTTTCGTTGACGCCGCGGCTGACATCAGAGAGCGCTGCCACGGTTTCTTCGATGCTCGCCGCCTGCTGTTCGGTGCGTTGAGACAGGTCGAGGGAGGCGGTGCTGATTTCGGACAAACCGGTCCTGATCGAGCCCGTGCCCCGCACGACACTGGCGACGACACCTTCCAGCGCTTCCACTGAGGCATTGAACTTGGCGCGGATCGGCTCGAATTCCGGCGCGATTTCCTCGTTCATGCGAACCGTCAGGTCGCCGGCGGAGAGACGATCGAAACCGACCTCCACGCTGCCGACGAAGGTGCGCAGATCCTCTGCTTTTGCGTTGTCGAGCGCGCTCTGGCGCTGCTTGGCTTCTTCCTGGCTCGCGCGGGCGGCATCAGCTTCGCTCGCCAGCCTGTCTCGCTCGACGGCCTGCGCCTTGAAGGTTTCGACTGCCGCCGCCATCGCGCCGATTTCGTCGCGCCGCCCGAGATGGGGAATATTGACGTCCCTGTCGCCGGCTGCGAGCGCGGACATGACTTGCGTCGTCTCACGTATCGGCCCGGTGACACTACGCTTCAGGAAAAAGACAACGATCGCGACGATGAAGGCGGCGATCACGACTCCGAAAAGCGAACCGCGCACGATCTTTTCATTCGCGGTTGCCTGAAGATGTGAAACCTCCCAGCTGGTGACGAGTGTGCCGACGGGTTTTTCCGTCTCTCCGATGGGCGTTGCGGCGATGAAGTGGTTCGACTTCCATTCAGTCTCGAGGCCATCGACATTTTCGGCAAAGGCGCCGAGGTCTCCGAGGCTTGGAAGAGTCTCGCTGGAGAATGTCGTGAGCGCATTACCTTCGCGATCAAGGACGAGCACATCAGAAAGGCCGGTGGTCGGGTCCTGGGCGAGATCCGCATAGACCTTTTCGACGACTTCGGCCTTGGCCCATTTCACGCCGCCGGCCATCTGCTCGGCCATCTGGCTGACAACGATCTTGGTCGATCCTTCCGCCTGATCGAACAGGCTCGATTTCATCCCTTGAAGTTCGAGCGCGACCAGTGCCGCGATGCCGACAAGCACCGGGACAGCCGTAACGATTGCGGCTTTCCAGCTGAGTGAGCGTGTGCGGGCTGTAGAGTGTGACGAAGCGGACATGGGACGAAGGCCTGTCGTTTGATGGCGCGGATCGAGCCGGCACTTGCGGCTCGTGCTTCAGGAAGGTCGAGGCGGATTGGTCCAGAAAGAACCTTGGAACGTAAGCGAATGGACCACTACCGAACCTGTTGTTCGCTCCGGCTCGAGAGTGACCAACTGCCGCAAGGTGGGCCAGGATGGCCGCCCGCATTTCCAGCCTGATGCGTCGCGCAACGGCCCGAAGCCCTACGCGACGAACTGGCTAGTCGTTTCGTTCGAGCGACCGCTCAGATTTCGAGCATATCCAGATTGATGCCCACCGTTGCCGCGCCGATCGCTTCACCGGTTTCCGGATCGACAATCGTGAAGCTCGCCTGCGACTGCAGCATCTGGGTGGACTCGTCCTGCTCGATCTCATCCACGAAGACGGCATCGGCGCCCGCGCCGAACGTCTGCTGCCACTTGGCTTCGTCGCCCTGCCAGTAATCCGACGTCGGATCGCTTTGACCGACATTGAGGCCGCGCGCATCCATCACGAAGACTTCCGTGATGAGACCTTGTTCGCCGTCGCGAACCTGCTGCAGATATTTGGACGCAGCCGACTGAAGCGTCTTGTCCATCAGCTCACCGCCGCCGGCATCGACTTCGGCGCGCCATTTCTGATCCATCGCGTCGATTTCATCCTGCGAAAACGAAGCGGTGCTTGCGTTCTGGGCCTTGATCGCATCGATCAGGACGGCGTCGGTGAGAGCAGCCTTCAGCTTGCCGTTGACGATTTCGAGAACCGGCGCTTCGTGCGGGCCTGCGGCGAAGGCTGTCGTTGCGAATGCCAGCGCGCAGATGGCGCCGAGCATGGTCTTACCCTTGATCATGTACTTCCCCCTCTGAATAATTTCTCCGGACGATCACCGCACGATCGCCACGTCGCGCGGTGCCTTGCGCTCCGAAGTATCGTAAGTCTTGTTGAAAAGAATGAATATTTTACTTCCCCGACGGCAAAATCTTGTCGCGTTTAATAACGGAATAACGAGATGCGACAATAACTCGCGATGATGTCGCTGGTTTAGGGGGAAAAGAATTTGATAATACTATCTGACCGATCAATTTAAACTTTTAAAATTGATGATAGAGCTCGCCTCAAATCTATGGCGCTCGCAGCGAGCCTATAATTGTGCAGAGAGATAGACGAACGCAGCGATGCCGTCCTGACCCGGTCGATCGGGGACGTCGACTTATTGCCGGGCGACCGAGGTGCTCGTTGCTGCGAATCTGATCCGGGTAAGATAGCGGTCAGCGCATTTGTCATGACGCCGCGTGATAATTTTCAGCCGTTTGATGCGGGTGAAGAAGACGCTCGAGTATATTTTTCTGCCGATGGGCACAACGCTGTGTGAGCCCGAACTGGCCCTATCCCGTAGAGAATGGCGGAAGGTCTAACGGAGCGGAGGAAACGGCGAGCACCTTGAAAAGATCGCCCATATCCTGCGGGCCATTTCCTGCAAGCCTTTGAACATCTGCGCGAATCTGGTTTCGTCCCGCTTCATCGAGAGGCGCTCCGAGGTGGCCGGCTCGCTCGAGAAGGCCCATGGAAAGCAGGAAATTGCCTTGTGTCTGGGGAGGTGAGAGCTTGAGACCGGCTTCGTTGAAACGATTGGCAAGGCTTGCGAAGTCGACATGGCTGGTGAGGTCTGCTTCGCCGGGATTGTCGAGAACCGGGACGTATCTGTGTGCGGCAACGGCCTGAAAGCTATCCCCGACGGCGGATCGGGTATGGCCGTAATCGATGAAGAGGCCGGCGCCGCCGTTTCCGTGTAGTCTTTTGCCGAGTTCCACGGCCAGGGCTTCGCGCGCCGGAGAGAACTCTGCCACGGTACCGTCAGCGAAGCTTCGGGTACCGATGGCCGAGAGCCAGGCCGGGAGGCGATCGAGGGGTTTGCCGGCGCCGAAAGCGAAGCCACCCATGCTCTCAAGGCCAATCACCCGCTCGTGCCAGCGGCCTTCCTGAAGCACCGCCTGCCGGATTGGAACAGCATCGAAGAGTTCGTTCGCGACGATGATCGTCGGCATGGCTTCGAGCTCTCGGATTTGCCGGACGCGCTTGATCGGAAGATCGAACCCTTCGAGACGGCTTGCCTGAAGTGCGGCAAGGCGCTCGCTGGTTTCGACAAGCCGGATGCGGGATGCGGCGAGGCAATCGGGTGCGGTCCGGCGGAGCGTGCGCAGGATGTCGGCCATCAGCGTGCCGCGTCCGGGGCCGATTTCAGCGAGCATGAAGGGGGAGGGGCGTCCGAGCCCGGCCCAGGCGCTCGCGCACCAGGCGCCGATCAGCTCGCCGAACATCTGGCTGATTTCGGGCGCGGTCGTGAAATCCCCCGAGCGCCCGAACGGTTCGTGCGCGGAATAGTAGCCATGTCTGCGATCGAAGAGCGCGATCTCCCAGAAGCGCTCGACCGTCACCGGTCCGCGCTCGCTGATCTCCCGTGCGATCTTTTCGGAAAGGACGGAGGTCAAGCCGCCTTCACGTCCTCTTCGGCCTTCGCTCGCTTGGCTGTGATGCGCGGGTCTGTCGCGTGCGAATGATATTTCGAGAAGGCCATACCCCAGATGCCGATGAGCAGCATCGGGATCGACAGCATCATGCCCATCGTCAGCCACCCACCGTAGAAGTAGCCGAGCTGAATATCCGGCATTCGGAAGAATTCCACGAAGATGCGCGAGCAGGCATAGGTGACGAGGAAGAGACCGCCCACGAAGCGCGGCCGTTTGAACATGCCGAAATGGTGGGTCGCGATACGCAGGACGATGAAGAGGAGAATGCCTTCAAGAGCGGCCTCGTAGAGCTGGCTCGGATGGCGCGGTTCTGGGCCTGCGTCGGGAAAGACCATCGCCCAGGGCACGGTCGTCGGCGCACCCCAGAGCTCGCCATTGATGAAGTTGGCGATCCGTCCGAAGAACAGGCCGAAGGGGACGCAGGCTGCCGCGATGTCGAGCATCGACCAGAGCGGCACCTTATGGACGCGGCAGAAGATGAAGATGGCGATGACGACGCCGATGAGCCCGCCATGAAAGGCCATGCCTCCCTCCCAGACCCGGAAAACGGCAAGGGGATCAGCCAGGTAGCGCTCGAAATCGTAAAAGAAGACCGACCCGAAGCGCCCACCGAGAACGATGCCAAGGGTGATGTAGAGGACGAAATCGTCGGCCTCGGTCTTCGTCAGCGGTGAGACGCGGTCGGGCCAGAGTGTGGGATTGCCTGCGATGTGCCGACCATAGAGCCAGCCGCACAAAATCCCGACCACATAGGCAAGGCCGTACCAGCGCAGCTGCAGAAAGCCTAGGTCCAGAAACACCGGATCGATCTGCGGATAGGCGAGAACGCCGAAGGTGGTGAAGGGGATCATCGGGCAGGCCTGTCTTTCGCGAGGACCCGTCAGGCCCCGCGTGATTCGATTGGGGGTCGGTTTGGCGAGGCAGTTTGGCCGGGTCAAGGCGAAGCGTTCGTGCGGTGCCCGCTCGCCGCGTGCGGCTTTAGGACCCTTTCATTGCATTATCGCGACCGAATGGACCGAACGGCATTGCCGCTCGGACAATGCGTCTCTACCTCAGGTGCTGAGCGAGATTATTCGAATTCAGGCATTCAAGAAGGATCGCAACCATGCGCAATCAGGCCCCCAATCGCATTCTCGACGAATTCGCACGCGTGATGACCGATGCCGCCGGAGCAGCTCAGGGTGCTCGCCGCGAGGCAGAGACGTTCTTCCGCGCCCAGGGCGAGCGCCTGATGAGCCAGATGGATATTGTCCAGCGGGAAGAGTTTGAAGCCGTTCGGGAAATGGCGATCAAGGCCCGTTCGGAGAACGAAGCCTTGAAGGCCCGCATCGCGGCGCTGGAAGAAAAGCTCGGCGGGCAATCGTCCTAAGGCGGAGCTTTCGAGCCTCTGCCGAGAGACTGCCGGATTGTTATCCACAGGCACTCCACAGGAATCTTAACGGCTCGTTGACAGATGCAAAGCCCTGACGCGACTCGCCTTTCGACTCACGGGCGAGTCGTCTTTGTTTCAGCAAATGTTTCGGAAGTGTGAAAAACTAAGACAGGGACTTAAGCGCCGGACTCCGCGTCTGTATGCTGGTCTTCGAAGGTGATTCGCCATAGGCGGCGGCGGTTCTCCTTCGCGCCACTCCGAACGGAGCGGCAAGATGCGGCACACGAGGAAAATCCATGAGTCATCTTCTTGAGAACGAGGGCTTTCGACAAGCTCATCCCGTCGACACGATCGAATGGGTCGCGGCGGCGCGCGACTGGGTGTTCGAGCGCTCATGCCAGGACGAACTGGCAATGACGGTCCAGGGCGTCTGGTCCGATTATGCGGTCTCCTTTTCCTGGATCGACAATCTGGAGGCGCTGCATCTCGGCTGCGCTTTCGATCTGAAGGTCCCGCCTCACCGGCGCGAAGAGATCGGGCGTTTGATCGCCCTCATCAACGAGAAACTGGTGCTTGGCCATTTCGGCTACTGGGATGCCGAGGGTGCGGTGATTTTCCGCAATTCGCTGCTGCTTGCGGGCGGTGTCGAGGCGACGAGCGCCCAGGCCGAGGCGATGCTGGCAAGCGCGGTCGATCAGTCGGACCGGTTCTATCAGGCGTTCCAGTATGTGATCTGGGCCAATAAGCCGGCGTCCGAGGCCCTGGCGGCGGCAATGTTCGATACGGTTGGCGAGGCCTGAGCGGCATGGCATTCGACGGCAAGCGCATTCTCGTTCTCGGTGGCGGCAATATGGGCTGCGCCCTGATGGGCGGCTGGCTCGATGGCGGCCTCGATCCTAGTACGCTGCTCGTCGTCGACCCGAGCCGGGGCGAAGCGCTTGCCAAGCTCATTGAAAAGCACGGATTTCGGCATGAGACCGAAGTCCCGTCGGGCTTCGACGCGGACGTCGCATTGATCGCCGTCAAACCGCAGATGATGGCGGATGCCCTGCCAGCGCTCGAGCCAGCCTTGGGCGAGCGGACGCTGGCGGTCTCGATCGCGGCCGGTACGCTGGTCGATACTCTGAGAAAGCATGTCGGCGAGCGGCCAATCGTGCGGGCAATGCCGAATACGCCGTCGCTGATCGGGCGTGGCGTGACTGGCGCCTTCGCCAACGACAAGGTCTCGGCCGAACAGAAAGAGACTGCCGACCAGCTTCTCTCGGCCTCCGGACCTGTGGAATGGGTCGAGACGGAAGAGCTGATCGACGCCGTCACGGGCGTATCCGGCAGCGGCCCGGCCTATGTCTTCCATCTCGCCGAATGCATGGCGAAAGCCGGCGAAGCCGTTGGACTTCCGGCCGATCTCGCCATGCGTCTTGCGATGCATACGGTGGCTGGTGCCGGCGAGCTCATGGTCCGCTCGGACGAGACGCCGGCCAAGCTTCGCAAGAACGTGACATCTCCGAACGGTACGACGGAAGCAGGATTGTCCGTCCTGATGAACGAAGAAAACGGCCTCCCGCCCCTCATCGAAAAGACCGTGAAAGCTGCCCGCGACCGTGCGATAGAGCTTTCGAAAGATTAGCCACGCCTTATGCGCTGGCTGCATGATGTGGGGTGGCTGCAATGAGCGCTGAAACGACCGAGACGATTTCGTTCGACGACTTTCTCAAGGTCGATATCCGCGTCGGTGTGATCGTCGAGGCCGAGCCTTTTCCAGAGGCTCGCAAGCCGGCGATCAAGCTGAAGGTCGATTTCGGCGATGAGATTGGCGTCAAGAAGTCTTCTGCGCAGATTACCAAGCACTACGAGCCTGGCGATCTGGTAGGCAAGCAAGTGATGGCCGTTGTGAATTTCCCGCCGCGCCAGATCGGCAAGTTCATGTCGGAAGTTCTGGTGCTCGGCGTGCCGGACGATGCGGGCGAGGTCGTGCTGATCCGGCCGGACAAGGATGTGCCGATCGGCGGCAGGCTCTACTGAGTAAAGCTTTTTCTCGATCGTCACGATGGTCCGATCGGCGTTATGCCTGATCGCCGCCTGTCCCACCCGTCTGTGTGTCTGTGACCTCGCCCCCCATAGAGAGAAGCAAAACACGCAAGCCGGACGCGAGACCCTCCGTCTGACGGTCATCGAGGGTGTCGAGCGCCACCTCGATCGTCTTCATCGGATCCTTCTTCAGGAGTGTCCGCCCGCGATCGGTCAATTCGAGCCGTTCTGCGCGCCCCCGACCGATCGTGCCGCGCTTTTCGATGAAACCCTTGCTGATCAAGGTTCGCACCGTTCGAGCGACGGCGCCGGAGGCGAGCCCCTGGAAGCGCGCGAGATCGATCGCGGTCCGCAGATGCTCCGGTGCGGTGTTGAGATAGCGCAGGGCTGCCCATTGCGCGGGGAACAGCCGCGCGGCGTAGCCCTGCGAGTGCATGCGCCGCGTCAGTTGTTCAAGCATCCCTGCTATCCTCTGTGTTTCGGAATTCAGATCGCTCGCCATCCGGCTCTTCCCAACATCGCATTGCGGCAGAGGGCGTAACGCCCGAGACCTTCAGGCTTGCTGACGGACAACGGCCATAGGGGCCGATTATTTCAACAAAACTGTGTCGATCGACGTTTCGACCCGACGTCTTCTGGAGAGAAAGTCGGCCAACGCCATTCGGTCGCGCCTGGTGGTTAATCGGGGATGAAAAATGAACGCCCAAAATTGCTGAAACGATAAAGGACGTGCCGATTCCTTTCCGGACAGGCGTGACCACGCATTCGGGTTTATCGTCCTTCGCGGTACCAGGTGGCCGAGAGCGCGAGTAGCAAAACGGCAAGACCAAGAAAGCCGCCGAACAGCGGGGTGCGGTCGACCCCTCGCAGCACCGTTTCTTCCGTCGTCCGAAGTCCTATCCAGTTGCGGCCATCGGCGCTTGCACGCCCGGAGATCGGCACGATGCGCGGAATTTCGACGTCCCCGCCATCGGCAATACGACGCACCGAGCCGCGGGTCTCCTCGGCAATCGGTGCGAGCTTCTCGCCGGTCGAGACGGCCTCACGATATTCTCGCGGATTGACCGGTCCGACATTGGCGAGAGCCCTCAGATCTCCATTCGCGACCTGGAAGAGGCCGAGTTCCTCGGTCTCCAGTCGCCCTTCCCAGAGGCCCGGTTCGCCCTCGGAAAGCGCAATCTCAGTTGCCTCACCGGACGGGGTGATGATGGTCGCCGGCCCTGGATCGTCGCCGATCGTCTGACGGGTCACGACAAGGTCCGAGCCGATGGCTTCGGCACGTAGAGCCTCTTCCTCAAGCTCGGGTTCGCGCATCAGCCAGTGCGAAAGCCTGCGGAACAGCGCCACATGCGGGCCACCGCCTTCGTAGCCGCGCGACCAGAGCCATTCCTGATCCGATAGAAGCAGCGCGATGCGGCCTTCGCCCACGCGGTCCAAGAGCAGAAGCGGCTTGTCGTTCGGGCCGTTCATGACCGCATCGCCTTCCGTCTCGCCGACATCGATATAGCGGAACCACGGTGCCCAATCGGGAGGCTCGACATTCGAACCCGGCAGATCGCGCGTCACCGGATGCTTGGTGCCAAGATCGGAGAGGGTCGGATAATAGGCCTCTTCATCAATCCCGCCGCTTGGAAGGGCGGGCAGGATCGCTTCGAGCGGGGTGTTTGCGACGCTGTCGCGGCCCGCATATTCCGGGCCCGACGCGATCAGCATCGCGCCGCCGTTTTCGACATATTGGGCAATGTAGTCGAAATAGAGCGCCGGCAGCACACCGCGTTCCTGATAGCGATCGAAGATGATGAGGTCGAAATCGTCGATCTTCTCGACGAAGAGCTCGCGCGTCGGGAAGGCGATCAGCGACAGTTCGTTGATCGGCGTGCCATCCTGCTTTTCCGGCGGGCGCAGAATGGTGAAGTGGACGAGATCGATAGCCGCGTCGGACTTCAGAAGGTTTCGCCAGGTCCGTTCGCCCGCATGGGGCTCGCCCGAGACGAGAAGGACCCGCAGGTTCTCGCGGATGCCGTCGACGATTGCGATCGAGCGGTTGTTGACGTCGGTGATTTCGCTATCGTCTTCCTCGACCTGCACTTCGAGGATGTTGCGGCCGGCACGCGGCAGCTCGAACGAGAGCCGCGTCTCCTCGCCAACCTGGGCCGTTTCGCGTGAGATGAGGTCGCCGTTGAGAAAAACGTCGACGGACACCGGCCCGCCGTCGGACGGACCACTCTCATAGACTTGATAAGTCAGGTCCTGCGGTTCGTCGACGAGGCCGAAGCGCGGAGCAGAGAGGATTTCGACGCGCCTATCGAACTCGTCCTCGCGGCCCGTGATCAGGCCGTGGAGCGGCGCGGAGAAGCCCATGCGCGAGGCGTTCGCCGGGATGTCGTGAACCTGTCCGTCCGTCACCATGATCGCGCCCGCGACACGCGACGGCGGCACGTCGTCGAGCGCGCCTGACAGCGCTGAGAACAAGGCCGTCGTCGCATCGCTGCCCGGCGTTTCACCCGAGCGCGCCTCGACGGTGCGCACCTCGAATTCCGGGAACCGGGCGAGGCTTGTGCGCAGTTCCTCGACAGCCTCGGTCGTCTCGTCGTTGCGGTCCTCGATCGTCTGGCTCTGGCTGCGATCGGCAACGATGGCAACGACGGATTTCAGCGGATCGCGTTCCTCGCGCAGCATCACCGGATTGATCAGCGCGATGATGAGCGCGGCGAGGGCGGCGACGCGAACGACGGCGCCTCGCATCCCGGCAAGGATCAGACCTGCGGCGATGATCGCTGCTGGAACTGCGAGAACGACGATCGTCGTCCAGGAAAAGAACGGGGCGAAATCGAGGGACCAGTTCATCACTGACCGAGCCTTTCGAGGAGCGCCGGAATATGGACCTGATCGGCCTTGTAGTTGCCCGTCAGTACGTACATCACGATGTTCACGCCGGCGCGGTAGGCGAGTTCACGTTGCCGCGGATCGGAGGTGTTGGTGGGGAACAAGAAGAGGCCCGCATCGTCGACGGCCCAGGCGCTCGCGAAATCGTTCGATGTGATCATGATGGATGAGACGCCGTCGCCGCCACGGGCAGGGCGCATCTCGCCCTCGGCATCCTCGACGAGGCTTTCGACCCAGAGTTCGGAATCGGTATAGCGGCCAACGAACTCGTTCAGAATGTAGAAGGATTTCGTCAGGACATGATCCTGCGGTACCGGTTGCAGCGGAGGAATGTCGAGATCGCCGATAATCTCACGCAGCCGCATCTCGCCCGAAGAGGCCGTGCCGCTGGAAAAGCCGGTCATCGCGTCGCTCGCAACATCGAAGAGAACCGTGCCGCCCTGCTTCATGTAAGCGTCGATCCGGCTGATCGCGTCCTCCGACGGCATAGGCGTCGTCGGGTCGATCGGCCAGTAGATCAGCGGATAGAAGGCAAGCTCGTCGCTCTCGATGTCGACGCCCATGGGATCGCCTGGTTCGAGGGCGGTCTTGGACGCGATGAACTGCGAGAGGCCGGACAGACCCGCTGCCGAGAGATCGTCGACGACTGCATCGCCGGTCTGGACGTAGGCGAGATGGGTGGTTTCGGTCGCCCGGACCGCGCGCTCCATGTCCTCAAGGTCAAGCGGACGGGAGGAGGATGGTTCCTCTCTTGCGGGCTCTTCGCTCGCTGGCTCTTCCTGCGCATGCGCCGGACCCGTCGGCACGGCGAGCACCAGTGCCGCGCCGAGACAAGCAGCGAAGATCGCGAGCAGGGCGGTCTCGCCACGGCGCCCCGCAAGGCCACGAAGCCGCGAGAACCCGCCGTTCAGCCAGAGAAGCGCCAGCGCATCGAGCGCAAAGAGGAACAGAGCCGCAGCCAGGAGCCACGGCGCAAGATCGACGGCCTCTTCGCTTTGATATTGCATGTCGGTGGTGTCGGCTCCCCAATCGAGCGCGGGGAGCGGGGCAAGCGCTGCGCCTTCGGCGAAAAGATTGAGCGCGCGATAGCCGTCCTCGCTGCCATAGAGGCCCGGCGGGTGGGCGGCGTCGACGGTGATCTCGGAACCGGTCTCGATCGGCTCGACATCGGGTCCGGGCGCGATCAGCCGTCCGTCGGCGGAGAGAACGCGATAGGGCGGCAGACTTTCGGCAGCTGACTCGGCGTTCGCCTGCGCGCCGCCATCTGCCCTCGACTGGGCGACGATGCGCCGGAGCATATCGACGAAAGCGCCGCTGATCGGCAGGTTCGACCAGGTCGCTTCGGCCGTCACATGGAAGAGGACGATCGTGCCAGCGCCAACGCTCGCGGCGGTGACGAGCGGCGTGCCATCCGCAAGGCTCGCCCATGTACGCTCGGAAAGTTCGACCGAGGGCTCGGCGAGGACCTGCCGGGAGACGGTCACATCCTCCGGCACGGTGATGCCGGCGAACGGGCTTTCCCCATCCATCGGAGCGACCGTCTGGGGCTCGACCCAGGACATCGCGCCACCGAGCTGGCGTTCTCCCTGCCTTAGATTGACGGGCACCAGCGTATCCTCGCCGGTCGTCGCGGCGAGACGCGGCCCGGCAAAGCGCACGAGATAGCCGCCGTTCTCGACAAAGGTTTCGAGCGCCTCGCGCGCATTGTCCGGCAGGACGCCGATATCGGCGAGGACCACGACGGACGGGCGCTGTTCGAGGAGGTTAGGGATCGCCTCCGACAGATCGGCGCTCTGGGCGCGCACGATATCGGCAAAGGGCTCCAGCGCCCGACTGATATAATAGAGCGGCGACAGAAGCGGCTGCGCGAGATCGGCTGCTTCGCCAGAAACCAGCGCAACGCGCCGGCGCCTGAAGGAGTCGTCCACCAGCCGCACTTCGGCGGCATTCTCTCGATTTTCCACCTCCAGCCGCGCAATGTCGTTGCGCAGTTCGACGGGTATCGCAAAGCGCGCCTGCGACTCGGTCTCGCCCGCGCCGAAACCAAGTTGCGTGCGCGCAACTTCGCGACCCTGAGAATCCACCGCCAGAATATCGGCCTGGTAGCCGGTGTCGCGGCCGGAAGGCCGGATGGCGTCGACCACGAGGGCGTCGGTCGAATTGTCGGCGGCAGTGAGCGCGGTGATTCCTTCGATCGACGGTTCGTAGAGCAGGGTTTCGGCAGCGCCCAGTTGCCCCGCGATCTCGGCCGCGGCATCCGTCGCTTCGGCGTCGAGGCCGTCGGAAAGGAAGGCGAGGGAGCCAAGCTCATCGCCTTCGAGCGCCGTCGACAGCCGTTCGAAGGCAGCGATCCGGTCGACTGGAATGGGTCTCGGGCTCGCCGCGGCGAGCCGTTCGAGCGCTGTCGCTGCCTCGACCGGCGTCGCGTCGTTGCCTGTTCCCTCGGCGGTGAGAACGAGAGAGACCGGCCGGCCCGCATCCGTTGCCTGACCGATGATCGTCTGGGCGGTCGAAACCGTCTCGTCCCAGTTGCTGGCATTGGCCCAGCCATTGTCGACGACGAGCGCGACCGGTCCGCTTCCGGATATCAGTGTCTCGCGAGGATTAAGCGTCGGCGCGGCGAGCGCGAAGATGATCAGCGCGGCGAGGATCAACCGCAGAAGCGTCAGCCACCAGGGTGATTTCGACGGCGTCTCTTCGCTCTTCAGCACCCGTTGCAGAATGCGCAATGGTGGAAAAGCTTCGGTCTGCGGGCGCGGCGGCGTGAGCTTCAACAGCCACCAGATGACTGGCAGCGCCAGCAGGCCGGCCAGAACCAGCGGTGCACCGAAGGAAAGGCTGAGACCTGCGATCACGCGCTTCTCCGTGGGGCTTGCGGGACGCCGGACAGCTGGCCGTGCAGCGCGACGAGAACTTCCGAGGCGAGATTATCCGTGCGGTGAGCAAGGAAGCTCCAGCCGAGGCGTCGGCAATGGCGCGACAGCGTTTCACGCCGGGCGGCCATGATGTTCCGGTAGTCCGCTTGGAGCGTCTCCGCACGACCCGCCGTCAGCTTCGCGCCGGTCTCCGGATCACGGAACTCCGTGCGGCCGCTATAGGGGAAGACCTCTTCGGCCGGATCGTTGACCATGACGAGATGGCCACGAACCCCACGTCCGCCGATGCGGTCGATCCGTTCGAGGGTCACGTCGATCGGATCGAGAAAGTCGGAGATCAGCACGACCTCCGAATGCTGGCGAAAGCGATCATCCGGTGGAAAGTCGTCGTCCGGCCTGCGGGTGGAGAGCGCCGCTGCGATGCGCTCGGCCGCATTGCGCGCCGACAGAGGGTCGATAACGCCCGGATAGCCGATGCGCTCGCCCGAGCGCGAGAGAATTTCGGCAAGGGCGAGAATGAGGACGAGCGCGCGCGATTCCTTCGAAACCTGCGCCGCGTTCGACTGAAAGCGCATGGAGGGCGAGGGATCGGCCCAGAGCCAGACCGTATGCGCCGCTTCCCATTCGCGGTCTCGCAGATAGAGATGGTCGTCGCGTGCCGAGCGGCGCCAGTCGATGCGCGAGACCTGCTCGCCCTGCACGAAGGGCCGGAACTGCCAGAAATTCTCTCCGACGCCGCGACGCTTGCGGCCATGCCAGCCAGCAATGACGGTCGCCACCACGCGGTTCGCTTCGACGAGAAGGTCCGGCATCAGGGCCGCGCGCTGCCGTGCCCTGACGAGCGCGTCGGAGGATGTTGTCAGGTCCGTTGTCGTACCGATCGGCATTCGTGTGTATCGAGCCTATCGTTGCAAGATTATGCGGCGTCGCGCTTGAGGGCGCCGATTACGTCGCGAACGCTCATGCCTTCAGCGCGCGCCGCGAAATTGAGCGCCATGCGGTGCTGAAGGATCGGTTCGGCAAGCGCCATGACGTCATCGATCGAGGGCGCGAGGCGACCTTCATAGAGCGCGCGGGCCCTGACGCAGGTCATCAATGCCTGCGATGCGCGTGGTCCCGGACCCCATGAGATATGATTGTCGGCCTCCTTGTGGCCGTTGCCAGGACGGGCCGAGCGCACGAGCCGCAGGATCGCTTCGACGACGCTTTCCGCGACAGGCATGCGCCGTACGAGCGATTGGATCTCGATAAGGCGTTCGGCCGTCAGGACGCCGTCGACGGCATCATCGGACGGGCCGCCGGTCGTCTCCAATAGGATGCGTCGTTCGGCATCGATGTCGGGATAGAAGACGTCGATCTGCATCAGGAAGCGGTCGAGCTGGGCTTCTGGCAGAGGGTAGGTACCCTCCTGCTCCAGCGGGTTCTGGGTCGCCAGAACGTGAAAGGGCTTAGGCAGATCATGCCGCTCGCCGGCGACCGTCACGTGATATTCCTGCATGGACTGGAGCAGCGCCGACTGGGTGCGCGGCGAAGCGCGGTTGATCTCGTCGGCCATCAGCAGCTGGGCGAAGACCGGACCACGGACGTAGCGGAACGAGCGCCGTCCGGTTTCGTCCTGATCCATTACCTCGGTACCGATGATGTCCGACGGCATGAGGTCCGGCGTGAACTGGATACGCCGGGCATTGAGCCCGAGCGCGTCGCCCAGCGTGTCGACAAGCTTCGTCTTCGCAAGGCCCGGCACGCCGACCAGCAGGCCGTGGCCGCCGGCAAGAATTGCGATCAGGCTCTGCTCCACAACGCTTTCCTGGCCGAAGATCACCGTACCGACGGTTTTCTTCACCTCGGCGATATCGGCGAGGGCCCGCTCGGCCTGCGCGACGATTTCGCTTTCGGAGAGTCTCGCCTCGGTGGGAGTATGAGCCGTCATGTCGGGTCCTTCGATCATCCTGCGAAATTTCGGGCATCGGCGGTGTCAGGCGTTCGATTCGCTCCGCCTTGATCCGCCGTTTAGTTCAATGGCTGCGCCGGTTCGCCCAAAGACCGCATTTCGTATTCCGTCCGGCGCCTGGATGCCGGCTCTCTACGTGCCGACCGATTAAAGAGATTCTCGACTTATGAAAGCGGTTCGCCCCTTTTGAGGCAAGCGCCCATACCCAACACTTTTGTGACCTTGCGCGGTCGTGCCATCAATCGCCCGTAAGGCAAAGGGTGCCGAAATCGGCCGATCCCATCTATATGGCGTCACGATGAGAGAAACGAACGATATCGAGCCATCAGGCCTGACGGCCCTCGCGGCCCGCGCTGAAAAGGCGTCCGCGGGCGGTGCGCCCGTCGACCGCTGGGACCCGCCATTTTGCGGCGAACTCGACATGCGGATCGCCAGCGACGGGCGCTGGTTCTATCAGGGCACCCCGATCGAGCGGGAAGCCCTGGTGCGTCTCTTCGCCTCGGTTCTGAAGGTGGAAGGCGATGGCGAGACCTATCTCGTCACGCCGGTGGAGAAGCTTCGGATCACGGTCGACGACGCGCATTTCATCGCGGTCGAAGTCGCGCGGCACGACGTTGACGGAGAGCCAGCGCTGACGTTTCGGACCAATACGGGCGACCTCGTGACCGCCGGATCGGACCATGCGATTCAGCTTCCGAACGTCCTTGACGAGGCGTTCGCGCCCTATCTCGCGGTCCGAGGTGGCCTTCGCGCCAAGCTGTCGCGCCCTGTTGCGATGGAAATCGCAGAATGGCTGGAGGAGGATGACAAGGGCATTTTCCTGATGTCCGGCGGTGTTCGCTTCGAGGGTCCGAAAGGCGGTCTTTCCGATGTATGAAACGGCTCGGAGCGGGACTGCCGAAAGGACGCTCTTTACGGCTGAAGATCTCCGTCTTCGCTTCGAAGCACGGGCGGGCCAAACCGCGCCGGAGCGCGAATTCGGCGATCACCTCCTCAATCCGGACATCGTCCAGCTGATGGAGAGCAAGGACGCCCGGGAGGCGGCGGTTCTCATCCCTGTGGTGGATCGCCAAGAGGGTGCGAGCGTCATCCTGACCCAGCGCACGCAGTCCCTGCGCAAACATTCCGGCCAGATCGCCTTTCCGGGCGGATCGGTGGACGAAACCGATTCCTCGCCTGAAGACGCCGCGTTGCGCGAGGCCCGCGAAGAGATCGCGCTGGCGCCCGACCGCGTCGAAATTCTCGGCCGGCTTCCGCGCTATCTGACGACCACCGGGTTTCGAATCACTCCCATCGTCGGCATCGTCGCGCCGCACTTCGATCTCGAAGCCAATCCGGCAGAGGTCGCCGACATCTTCGAGACGCCCCTCTCTTTTCTCATGAGCGAGGCGAACCATGTCAGGGCATCGAAGGTCTGGGGTGGCGTCGAGCGCCACTTCTACGAGATGCCCTATGGCGCCCGCTATATCTGGGGCGTGACAGCCGGAATTCTGAGAACACTTTACGAAAGATATTACGCATGACCGACACCCGGATCGATGATGACTGGCTCCGCGATCCGCTGCTTCAATCAGTGTTGGCGGTGCTCAACGAGGGTGATGAGGAGGCGCGGGTCGTAGGCGGCCCTGTGCGCAACACGCTTCTGGGCCAGCCAGTCTCCGACATCGATATTGCGACGACCTGCCTGCCCGACGAAACGGTGCGACGGGTCGAGGAGGCAGGTTTCAAAGCGGTTCCGACAGGCATCGAACACGGCACGATCACGGTCGTCGCGGGAGGCCGGCCGTTCGAGGTGACGACGCTCCGAGAGGACATTGCGACTGACGGGCGGCACGCCGAGGTCAAGTTCGGCCGCGACTGGGAGGCCGACGCGAAACGGCGGGATTTCACGATCAACGCGCTCTATGCCAAGTCCGATGGCGAGATCATTGATCCGGTGGGAGGGCTTGCAGATATCGACGGTAAGGTTCTGCGCTTTATCGGCGACGCGGAAGACCGCATTCGCGAAGACTATCTGCGGATTCTGCGATTCTACCGCTTCTTCGCCTGGTACGGTCGGGGGCGCCCCGATGCAGCCGGCATCCGCGCCTCGGCGAAACTGAAGGCGGGGCTCGCGCAGCTTTCCGCCGAGCGGACCTGGATCGAACTGAAGAAGCTGCTCGGTGCGCCAGACCCAGGCCGCGCGCTCCTCTGGATGCGGCAGGCCGGCGTTCTGACGGCCGTTCTTCCCGAGAGCGAGCGCTGGGGGATCGACAATATCCATCCGCTGATCGACGCCGAGCAGCAGTTTGGCTGGCCTGCCGATCCGCTTCTGAGGCTCCTCGCGATCATACCGCCAGATGCCGCGGGCATAAACGAACTGGCCGGCCGCCTCAGGCTCTCGACCAAGGAGCGCGACCGGCTTCTCGCCTATGCCAATGCGGAAAGCCCGCGCGCCGAGGAAAGCGACGGCTCGCTGCGCATCCGGCTCTATTTCGGCGATGCCACCGCGATCGCGGATCGGTTGAAGCTGGCGCTCGCCCTTGCGCGGCAGAAGGAGGACCTTGAGGCCTCATCTCGTCTTTCGTCGCAGCTGTCGATCGCAACCGATTTTGCGCCTCCCGACTTCCCACTGTCCGGGGAGGACATGATTGCGGCAGGCTACAAACCCGGCCCTGCTCTCGGCAGAGCGATGCAGCGGCTGAAGCAACTGTGGGCCGAAGGCGGCTTCGTGATGGGGCGTGAAAGGCTTCTTTCAAAAGCGTCCTCGGAGAACGCGTGAGGTTAATGAAACCTTAAGTCCATCTTCGGACCAGCGAAGGTCGCTAGCGTACCCGTACGACCCATCATGGCAATAACGGGCAATTTACGATGAGCATCAACGGCGTCTTCCGCACCAGCGTTTCGGGCATGAATGCCCAGTCGAACAAACTATCGGCAGTCTCGGATAATATCGCGAACTCCTCTACCACCGGGTACAAGCGCAGTGAGGTGGAATTCTCGACATTGGTCCTGAATGGCGGCGGTACGGATTATCAGTCCGGCTCAGTGACGTCCCAGACGCGGACAATCGTCAGCGCCCAGGGTGCGCCGATGTCGACGTCGTCGGCGACCGACCTTGCGATCCAGGGCAACGGCATGTTTGTCGTTCAGGATCAGAATGGTGGCCAATACTATACGCGCGCCGGCGCCTTCGTTCAGCGCTACGATCCGGAGACGCAGTCAACCTACCTCGTCAACTCGGCCGGATATCGTTTGACAGGCCAGAATCTCGACACAGGCGGCGTTGAGCAGATCAACCTGCCTGTCGGCAAGATCATGGAGCCGAAAGCCACGGACAGCATCAACCTTCCGACGCTGCAGATGCCGCTCGATGCGACTGTACCGGCCACGGCATTCGACGCAACCGACTCGACAAGCTACAATTTCAAGTCCTCCGTAACCGTCTACGATGGTGTCGGGACGGGAACTACGGTCGATATGTATGTGCGAAAGGACAGCGCGAATAACTGGACGCTCCATTTTGCCCATACAGACGAGGCGGGTACTGTAACCAACCTTGGAAGCCAGGCCGTAGCGTTTGATCCGGCAACCGGCAAACCTGCGGCCGCTATCCCGCCATACGACTTCACGGGCACTTTGCCAGGGCGAGCTGGCGAAGTTATGACGGTGAATTTCGGCAATATCACGGAATACGATGCTTCCTATAGCGCCGATCTGCAGAGAAACGGCAATCCGGCATCTGCGGTAGATCGTTTTAAAGTAAACTCCGATGGAACGGTCATAGCTGTCCTTGATAGCGGCGACTCCGTGGATATTTATCGCGCTCAGATGGCAAAATTCAAAAGCCCGGACCAGCTAGAGTCCCTGTCTGGCAACGTCTTTACGACGACCAAGAGCTCTGGCGAAGCACAGATCGGCTTTGCTGGCGACAATGGCTTTGGCTCTATCCTGTCCGGTGCGCTTGAGCAGTCGAACGTCGATCTGGCACAGGAGCTGACGACAATGATCGAGTCGCAGCGCGCCTATTCCGCGAACTCGAAGACCTTCCAGACCGGTTCCGAAATGCTGGAACTGCTCGTCAATCTGAAGCGCTGATCTTTCTTCAGTCTCATCCTCGCAGCCGGGAAGTGAAGCACTTCCCGGCTGTTTTTGTTTGAGGAACCAAGTCTCGATCGACGTGCGATCGGACCGCTCTATCGCGACCGAAGAACGGATTTGGCGACGAGCTTTCGATGGATGGTCCGAAGGTTCGGCCGTTTGCTTGCTTCCCGGCTGTCACCGTAAAGCGATCGGTCGAGTTCTTCGATCAGACCCTCTGTCGATTTGCCCGATCGACTGATGAGCCGCGCCGCGTGCTTGCGATAAGTCCGAACATCGCCGCGCCAGAGTGCAAGCCTGAGAGCAATTGCGTCGCGGGACGGGAGCAGGCCGGCGATCCGCGAGCCAATGAGACGGGCCGGCAGGAACCGGCGTCCTGGCAATATCGCGATAACCGGAGCGAGAAGGCCGAGCAGTGCTGGCACTGCGAACTTTTTCAGATCCGGGCCGAGATCTTCCTCTGCTCTCTGCTCCTCGATCGCGGCGAACGCGACACGTTGAGAGTCGATCACGAGTTCGCGCATGTTCCGGCTTGTCGTGTCGAACCAGGGAATGCGGAAGGCAGGAATCTCCCCCGGTTCTGCATTCGAGGGGCGGAGCCGCCATGTCCATTCGACCGTGCCGATAGGACCGTCGCGTGTGATCTCGGTCGTGCGCTTTTCCGGTGCGATAAAGGAGATCAGCCAGTTGGCGGTCATCAACGGCGGATTCGGCAGCATCTCGGCAGGCTGACCATTTGCGACGATCCTGATCGTCCGCGTCGCGGTCGCACCGTTTGCCATGTGTGCCGGGTCCATGTCCCACTCGTCGGTCATGACGACCTCCTTTGCGGGAAACCACCAGCCACCATTCGTTCTTGGCTTTGGCTTGATCTCGATATCGATCTGCCTGGATACGACCTGGTGCTTGAATCGTTCTGACTTGCCTTCCATCAACGTGAGATTGTGCTTGAAGGGGCCGATCCGCTGAATGCCGGCTTTCTGGGGATAGAGCGCGAGCTTTCGCTCCATCGTCACGAATTCGCGGCCGCCGATCCGCCCGCGCGACCACACATCCCGGCCGAGCTGGATCCAAGTGAAGTTCGGTAGTTCGATTCCCTCGAATTTTTCCAGCGCGATGGTGACGTCGTAATATCCGGTGATCGTGACGAGGATCATTTCGCCCACGAAAGGGGTTTCGGTGCCGGCTTCGATCTCGACGAGGAGCTGCGTGTCACCTTCCGCGACTCTCGGATCGGTTTGTGCCAGCGCCTCGATGGGCAGTGTTAAAAGCGATAGTCCGGCGAGACAGACAGAGCGGCGGTTGATGCGCGGCATTACCATGCGTTGTCCTCCGGTGGGTTTGCGAGGCCAAGATCCTGCCGACGCTCGTTCTCGGCCCGGATACGCCGGGCCAGATAGATCGCCGGTTCGTCGGGCAGGGTTTCGAGCCAGCCTTCGGTCGCTGCCGTTATCCTCTCGACGCGAGGATCGAGAATGCTGCGCTGAGCGAGTACAGGTTGCGTTTCGAGGATGTCGCGTTCGGTCGCCTGCGCTTTCGATTCTTCGGTTTCGACGGTCGCCGCGACGCCGTCGATCTCGTTGGATTCGGAGACGACGTCCGGAACACGCTGCGCGATGAGATCGCGGTTGAACCGTGCATCCTCGTCTGCCGGGTCGACAAAAAGGACGGCGTCGAAATAGGCGACGCTCAGCGCATAGTCGCCAAGCGCGGCGAGAGACATCGCGCGGTTGTAGGTGGCTTGCTTTCCGGCTTCGGCGAAGAAATCGTCCGCTTCCTCGTAGGCGCCGGCCTCGAACTTCGCGATACCTTCGATCTGGGGATCGTCGACGAGACTGGCGGCAAGCTCGGGAAACCCTGCGACGAGTGCAATCTTCCCGAAGGCCTGTGGTCCGGCCGCGATGGCGGCGAATGCCGAGACGAGAAAGCAGGAAACCATCAGAAGCCAGCGCATGTCAGGTCGCCCTCCTGAAAAGAAGCAGCGCGAACGGTAGCGCCAAGAAAAGAAGGTAGCGGCCGTAATCGCGGAAGAACAAGGCTGCGGCATCGCCGGTCGCGAGATCGCTTGCCGCCCGTCGTCCGATCGAGCGGGCGAGGGTGGCTGGAGCGATGGCCTCGCCAAGGCCGCCATCGCCCATTTGGGTCAACCGTTCCAGCCCCGCCTTATCGGGCTTCGGCATGTCCTCGTGATCGCCGCTCGGTTCGACGAGGAATGCACTGACATGGATGTTGGCCTCCGCCAGATCGCTGGCCGTGTTGAACGCATCTGGCGTCAGATGATCGCCGTCGGTCACGACGACGACATCACCGGACAGGATGTTGGCTTCCTTGAAGACGCGCTCTGCGAGCGTCAGGGCTCGATCCGTGCGTGAACCGGGGTTTGGCACGATGTCTTTGCCGAGGACTGCGATCAGTGGAGATAGAGCGAGGGCATCGCTCGTGAAAGCGCTCGCAACATAGGCTTCCCCGGCATAGACCAGAAGGGCGACCGGTCGGCCGGCGGAGTTCTGCAACACGCTTTGCGCCGCCAACTGCGCATCGTCGAGATTGCCGCCTTCGACGATCGAGCGGGACAAGTCGATCGCGACGACGACGCCGTCGAGATTGCGGAATGTTTCCGGATTGGCGATCCGCGTCGCAGGACCTGACAAGGCTAGGATCAGCGCCGCGGCAGTACCGATCGGCGGCAGGATGCGGCGCGCCTTTCCAGGCACCACACGCCCGTACTTCTCCATTGCGGAGAGAAGCGCGGGATCGACGGCGCTCTCCCACGCGCCCAGCCCTCGGGCGCGGCGAAGGGCGATCACGGCGAGAACTATGAGTGCGCCGAGCGCCAGAAGCCACCAGGGCCTGAGAAGAATGAGTGGTCCGAGCTCCACCATCAGATCGCTCTACGGCTGCCGATGAGGAGGACGGAAAGGGCCAATGCGAGGATTGCCGGATAGGGCCAGTAGTCGCGCCGAACGGTCGCGGCGGGCTGATCGAAGCCGCTCGCCTCCAGCCGGTCGATCTCTGCCGTGACGGCCCGCAGGTCGTCGGTGTTGCGCACTCTGAAGGTCTGGCCGCCGCTGAGTTCTGCTATGTCGCGTAGCGTTGCGGTGTCGACCGCATCGCGCGTCTTCGGGGCGGTCTCCATGTCTTCGGGGCCGAGCGCGATCGTGTGGACCGTCACGCCGAGTTGCTCGGCGAGCCGGGCCGAATCGCGTGGCAGCACGTTACCGCTGGTATCGGATCCGTCTGAGAGAAGGATGACGACGCGCGACTGCGCATCCGACTTCTTCAAGCGCTTCAGCGCGAGGCCGAGTCCCCCCGCGATCGCCGTCGAGCGTCCCGAAATCCCGATCGTCGCTTCATCGATGATGCGTGAGACGGCCGCGACGTCGAAGGTAAGCGGCGCGGCGGTGTAGGCGAATTCGGCGAAGAGGATGAGGCCCACCCGGTCGCCCGCCCTGCTGGTGACGAACTGCTTGGCCACGGCCTTGACCGCATCGAGCCGCGTCACGGTTCGGCCGTCGAGATCGAAGTCCTCGCGCTCCATGCTGCCGGACAGGTCGATCGCGAGGATCAGATCGCGGCCTGTCGCCGGCAAGGCGTCGACCGGCTCCAGCCGTTGTGGACCGGCGATGGCTGTGACAAGCGCGAGCCAGAGTAGGATCGGGATCGCGCGTTTAGCCCGAAGCCGCACCGCGTCGCCCACGTTTTCCGGAAAGCTCCGGCCGATGGTCGCGGGTACGAGAAGCGCGCCGGTCACCGCGCGGCGCCCCGGCAAAAGCCGCATGGCGAGAAAGGGTAGCGGCAACAGCAGGAAGGCGAGGGGACTTGCGAAACTCCACATGCGATCAGGCTCGTGCTTTCCGGGCGAGATCGAGGATGTCGCGATCGATGCGGTCGCAGTCGAGGCCGGGCTCGCGGCGATAGACCGCTTCGGAGATTTCCGCTTTCAGACGTTCGAGGAATTCGGTCGACTCCGGCTTGGGCTTTCGTCGCTTCCGCGTGAAGGTCGACTCCATGAGCCCAAGTGTCTGGGCCTGGGCGAGCAGGCGCTCTCCGGGCTGCAAGTTTCTGGCGGCATCCAGCTTTTGGGCGACTGCTCGCCGAAGCGACGGCCTCGGCTCCGTGGCAAGGCGTACCAGCAGCGCCAGCAGAAGGCCCGCGATGACGGCGACGGAAAATACCGCGAGGGCTCCGAAGAGATCGAAGGCATCGAAGCCCGGCGGCAATCGGATCGGGCGGAGTTCAGCGATAAGATCTGGATCCATCCACCGTCTCCAGAGCACGCGCCATTTCGGTCCAGTCCGCGTCGGCCTCGATCACCCGCAGGTCGATGCCGGAGCTCCGCAGCAGTTCGATCCGCTCGTCCTCGCGCTCTGCGCTCGTTTTCGGGACGAAGGCCCAGCGCATGGCGGCGGATTCAGTTTCGCCGATGACGAGATAGGGATAGGCGCCGCGCGGTGCGGCCTTCTCGAACCGGTCCCGGATAAGAAGAACGACGATATCGAAACGCCTTCGGGCGGCGAGAAGCAGCTGATCGAAGTCCTCGTCCGCGTCGTCCAGCGCTGAGGCCAGGACAATCGTGGTGCCGCTGGAGGAGCGGGCGATCGCCTGCTCCAGTATTGTCTCAAGCGAGACTTCTCGCGGCGTTCCGTGCTGCAAGGCTTCGATGCTGGCCGCATGGGTCTGTTCCAATGCGGACGTGGTAGCTGCCATCGCCCGCTCTCTGGACCTTGGCGGCAGATAAAGATTGCCGTCGCAGCCCTCGGCCATCAACGAGATGCGGCCACCACCCTCGATCACACGCCATCCGACGAGGGCCAATGCGCCGGCGGCCGCGACCGAGCGCAGGCGCTTTTTCGTACCCCAGAGCATGTTGGAACGGAAATCGGCGATCAGCAGCGCTGCCCGGTCGCGCTCGTCGCGGAAGGTGCGGACATGGGTCTTTGCGGTGCGGGCTGTCGCGGCGGCGTCGATGTGGCGGGCATCGTCGCCTTCGGAGAAGAGCCGGACGTCGACGATTTCGAGCCCGTTGCCGCGCTTCTTGCCGATATAGCCGCCGGGGCGACCCGTCGGGTTGAGAAGCCGTTCGGGCACATTGCGCACGATGTGGCGCATGGCGAACATCGCTTCGGCATCGATCCAGGTCGGCCCTTCGGCCGCGCGTTCGCCTGGCAGGGCCATCAGCTGGGCTCGACGGTGGCGAGCAGTTTGGCGACGAGCGAGCGCCCGGTCGCGCCCTCGGCCGAGGCCCGCCAAGTAGGGATGATCCGGTGAGCGAGGATATCGGGTGCGATTTCCATAACGTCTTCCGGGATCGCGTAATCGCGTCCTCTCAGATAGGCGCGAGCCCGGGCCCCGGCCGCCAGAGCCAATGTGCCGCGCGGGCTCACCGCATGTTCGATCTGGGCGTGGACATCGGGCGCTGCGACCGGATCGCGGGTCGCCATGACCAGCCGCACGACGAAATCCTTTAGCGCTGGGGCAAGATGGATTTGAGCGGCTTCCGCACGGGCATCGAGGATCTGCTGTCCGGGGATCGGATCGCCTTCTCTCGCGGTTGTGCCGGCGCCCTCGCTCTCGACGAGCTCGAGGATCGCAAGTTCCGATTGGGCATCGGGCAGATCTATCAGGACATGCATCAGGAATCGGTCGAGCTGAGCCTCGGGCAGGGGAAAGGTGCCCTCGTGCTCGATCGAGTTTTGGGTCGCCACCACCATGAAGGGTTCCGGCAACCTGTAGGTGACGCCGCCGGCGGTCACCTGCGTCTCAGCCATCGCTTCGAGCAGCGCCGACTGGACCTTGGGCGGGGCGCGGTTGATCTCGTCGACCAGAACGAGCGAATGGAAGATCGGACCCTCGACAAACTCGAACTTGCCGGCTTCCGGCCGGAAGACCTGCGTTCCGGTGAGATCGGCCGGCATCAGGTCCGGCGTGCACTGGATGCGCGAGAAGGAGCTTTCGAGACCATCCGACAGCAGTTTGACCGCCCGGGTCTTGGCAAGACCGGGCGGGCCTTCGAGCAAGAGATGACCGCCGCAGAGAAGCGCGATCATCAGGCGTTCGACGAGGCCAGAGCGGCCGATCAGGCCTTTCTCGACCGCCGCCTGCAGGCCGGCAAGGCGATGGGCGGCACGGTGCGCGGCAGGTGCTATGGTGGGCTCGTCTGCGGGCGTCTGGCGTTCGGCAAGCGATGACGTCAAAACGATATTTCCTCCCTCGAAGCCATCGTATTGGACGTGCCCTCATCCTTGACGCCGGCTTGTCCTTTTATTGCGCAAATGGCCTGAAAGCGAAATGGACAATTCCCCGGATTGGCCGGGGCATATTGCCCGACGGTTTCGCCCCCGCCTTGCAACAGCCGTCCAGATCGGTGCTGATATGTGGGTGGTCGTCCGCGGGAGGTTTCGGGAGAGGTGAGCCTTACGATCAAGCTCGCGATTCGTCTTCTTGCCGTCGCCATCGTGGCGCTCGGCGTTGCGCTCGTCGTCGTCGCGCAGGACACCAGCCGAGCCATCGAGAACGATATCGCCTCCACCCAAGCGCGTGTCTCCTACCAGCTTGAACGCATGCATCGTGGCGGCAACGGATATCCGATCGAGAACATGCTCCAACACAGTTCGATCGACATCGTCCTCGTCATGACGCCCGGGACGTGCGTGCTCTTTACCCAGGAGCACAATCAGGACATGAGCTGGCGTCTTTGCGCTGGCTGGAACATTTTCGGCGAGGTCGCGCCGGGCTGGTTCCGGGAAGGTGTCGGAAAGGTGCTCGGGGCATTCGAACCGGTTATCGGCGACGTGCCGATCTATGGCCGCGACGGCTATCGCCTGAAGACCTTCTACGATCCCGTGGCCGCTGCGACACGGGTTTGGCAGCAGGCGCGGATCCTCACCGGTCTGGCTGCCGGTCTTGCTGCGGCCATCGCAATTCTCTCGATCATCGCCGTCGCCCATGCGCTGCGCCCTGTGGGATCGATCGTGCGTGGGCTCGATGCCCTCAAGAACGGCGCGTTGGAAACGCGGATACCACGGTCCGGCACGCGCGAATTCGACCAGATCGCGGCTGCTGTCGACGCGCTCGCCAAGCGTCTCGAGCTTTCGCTCGAAGATCGGCGCATGCTGATGAAACGGCTCTTTGCCGTTCAGGAAGAGGAGCGGCGCAATCTTGCCCGCGATCTGCACGACGAGTTCGGCCAGTGCCTCGCCGCCGCCGTCGCGCTCACTTCGTCTATCGAGGGGAACGCGGCGGAGGACCGACCCGACATTGCGCGCGATGCGGCAGCTCTCGCACGGATCGAACGTCGGATGATGGAAACGCTCAAGGGCGCGTTCTCGCGATTGCGGCCTCCGGATCTTGATGAAATAGGGCTTCTCGCTTCTCTGGATGCCCTGGTCCACGAATGGAATTCCAGTCTTTCAGGCCGCACGCTCATCACGCTCAAGGCACCTCGAGCGCTCGACGAAACATCGAACGAGATCGCGGTCGCGATCTACCGGATCGTTCAGGAGTGTCTGACCAATGTCGCGCGTCACGCCGATGCAAGGGAAGCGCGGGTCTCGATCGGCTTTGCCGAAAACGGACCCGAACCCTCGATCGAGATGAGCGTGATCGACGACGGCATCGGATGCCATGGTGCGAGCGAAGCCGTCGGTGGCTCCGGGCTGATAGGCATGCGCGAACGGGTGTCGGCCCTCGGCGGAGCACTGTCTGTCGTCGATACCGGTCGTGGCACGTGCATCGAGGTTCGCATCCCGCGGACGACCGTCTTCGCGGAGGCGGCCGAGTGATGGACGGCAAGGCCATCCTTCTCGTCGACGATCATCCAATCGTCAGAGAAGGCTATCGCCGGCTGATCGAGAGCCGGACCGCACACCGCATCGTCGCCGAGGCCGAGAGCGCGGCGGAAGCCTATCAGCGGTATCGGAAGAGCGAGCCGGACCTTGTGGTGATGGATCTCTCACTGCCGGGGCCGGGCGGGCTGGAAGCGCTTCGTCATATCCGGCAGTGGGATGGCGCCGCCCGCATCCTCGTCTTTTCCATGCATCAGAATCCGGCCTATGCGCTGAAGGCCTTCGAGGCGGGCGCGATCGGTTACGTGACGAAGAGCAGCGATCCGGCGGAATTGCTGGCGGCGATCGAGTCCGCCCTCGAAGGCCGGCGGGCGATGAGCTCCGACATCGCGCGGGAACTGGCAGATCACCACCTGAACGGTGGTACGCCGCTGGCCGATCTAAGTCCACGCGAGACGGAAATCCTGCGGATGATAGCCCTTGGCATGACGGACGAGGCCATCGCCGACGGTCTATCGTTGAGTCTGAAAACCGTCCAGAACAACCACTACCGCATCCGCGCCAAGCTCGAAGCACCGACCGACGCGCTGCTGACCCATATCGCGATCGAGGCCGGCCTGCTCGACATCGACAAGACCAGGACGGAAACCGGACAGGGTCTCGACACATCCATGATGACGTTTCTCCATACAACATCTTGACGCTTAGGAGAGCCCGAAGCGGAATCGTCAGCGATCAGGATGATGTCTTGGTGCTCCGAGCTCCGATCCAGAAGTAACCATCGGCCTCGGGTTCGGCGGAAGCGGTTCGTACGTTCGGAGGCGTCGTTTGCACAGAGTCAGGCGAGCTTGCGCGGTTGGCGCTTGCTTCGTAAGCCATAAAACTCGAGCGAAACGTTAACTACGTCCGAACGTAACCGCTTCAATTGCGACGAATTCCGTTGCAAACGACTCATATATCGGCCACGTTCGACTCATGGGTATCAACGCTGATCTGTCAACAGACAAGCGTTCAGTCACCCCATGGAATGCTCAGGTCCGCCGCATCTCCTGGGTCCCGTGGGGCGGTCGGTCAGCCTAGCTCGATTACGGTGTCCTCGTGCCGTTGAGCAGGCTGGCCGGCCACTTTCCCGCTATTCTCCAAAATTTATTCTATCCAGCTCTTTGAACCAAGAGCACAAAAAAAACGCCGCCCAATTGGAGCGGCGTTCGATGTCCTGATCCAGGCCGTCCGAAGAGACGACGGAAAGCGGACTTACTTGATTTTCGCTTCGCGGAAGTCGACGTGCTTGCGGGCGATCGGATCGTATTTCCGCTGCACAATCTTGTCCGTCATGGTGCGGCTGTTCTTGCGCGTCACGTAGAAATAGCCGGTGTCGGCCGTCGAGAGCAGCTTGATCTTGATCGTGGTCGCCTTGGCCATCGTATCTTCCGTTGTTCTTCAATACCCCAGAACCGCTCGGGACTAGCCGATTGCGGTGAGGGTGGGTTTTCATCTGGAGATCACGTCAGCTGCGCATCGAACATAACCATGGCGCAAACGCGATGCCGCCGACACGCGAGGCGCCGGCGGATTTGCGCGGGACATTACTCATGCACTGTCCCAAGTCAAGAGCCATCCGTAACGCCGATTAGGCCGTGGCGCCGCCTTCGACGGGGCGAAGTGCCTGCCGATCCGCGACGACATTCTCCTGCACGGCCTTCTGTACCTTTTCGAAGGCGCGGACTTCGATCTGGCGGACACGTTCGCGGCTGATGTCGAACTCGCCGGAGAGCGCTTCGAGCGTGATCGGATCTTCCGACAGGCGCCGCGCCTCGAAGATGCGGCGCTCACGATCGTTGAGGATACCCATTGCACGCTGCAGCATGCCGCGGCGCTGATCGAGTTCGTCCTGCTGGGCGAGAACGTCTTCCTGGGATTCGCCCTCGTCCACCAGCCAGTCCTGCCATTCGCCGGACTCGCCTTCGGTCGCGCGCAGCGGAGAGTTCAGCGAGGCATCGCCGGAAAGGCGGCGGTTCATCGAGATGACTTCGTCGTCCGAGACCCCGAGCTGGGTCGCGATCTGCTTGACCTGATCAGGATTGAGATCGCCGTCTTCCAGCGCCTGAATACGGCTCTTCATCTTGCGCAGATTGAAGAACAGGCGCTTCTGATTGGCCGTCGTCCCCATCTTCACAAGGCTCCATGACCGCAGGATGTATTCCTGAATCGAAGCCTTGATCCACCACATGGCATAGGTCGCGAGGCGGAAGCCCCGTTCCGGATCGAAACGCTTGACCGCCTGCATCAGACCGACATTGCCTTCCGAAACGACTTCGCCGATCGGCAGACCGTAGCCACGATAGCCCATGGCAATCTTCGCCACGAGGCGCAGATGGCTGGTGACGAGCTTGTGAGCTGCGTTGCGATCGTCATGCTCCGCGTATCGTTTCGCGAGCATATACTCTTCGTCTGGCTGCAGCATCGGAAACCGGCGTATCTCTTCGAGATATCGGTTGAGACCGCCTTCTCCAGAGGCAATACTTGGCAAATTCATCTGGGCCATAAAGGTCCCTCCATCCTTTCCCGTCCGCTCTCGGAGCCGGACGCATATGGGCCCGTCGCGGCACCCATTTAGCTCTGATATGGGTATTTAAACGCAGGAATGCACGTGTCAGCAACGAAAATCGCGTTGACGGGTGTTCACTGCCTACCCATTTGAAACTGTTGACGTCTTGACAAGGGAAATCCCGAGCGTCGCTGCGAGTTCCCGCAAATCGGTCGGCAGATCGCTGGTAAAGTGCTTCGGCTCGTCTGTTACAGGATGAACGAAGCCGAGCTCTGCCGCATGAAGCGCCTGCCGCCGAAATGCTTCGACGACGCTGCGGGCGTGGGGCTCCAGAGCATTGACCTTGCTCATGAAACCGGAGCCGTAGACGGCGTCGCCGACGAGCGGGTGGCCGATATGGGCCATATGGACGCGGATTTGATGAGTGCGACCGGTCGCGAGCCGGCACTCCACAAGAGACGCTCGATCCGCATCCTTCGTGCCGGCATCGGCGATGAGCCGATAATCCGTTACGGCGCTGCGGGCGTCGGGCTGCGATGCCGTGACGACGGCGCGTTTCAGCCGATCTGAGGAGGAGCGCCCCAGCAAGGTCTCGATCCGGCCGACTGCCGGCACCGGGACTCCCCAGACGATCGCTCGGTAGGAACGGACCATGCGCCCATCCGCGCCATGTGCTGCGAACTGTTCGGCGAGGCCACGATGGGCGGCATCGGATTTCGCCACCACCAGGAGACCGCTCGTATCCTTGTCGAGTCGGTGGACGATGCCGGGACGCTTCACACCGTTGATGCCGGAGAGTTCGTCGCCGCAATGATGAAGGAGACCGTTGACTAGTGTCCCGCTCCAGTTGCCGGGGCCTGGATGGACGACGAGCCCGGTGGGTTTGTCGACGACAATGAGATCGGCATCCTCGAACACGACGGTGAGCGGGATATCCTCCGGTTCCGGCTCCGGGTCGACGGGTGCCGGAACACGCAAGGCGATCGTCTCGCCTTCCTGGACCCTGCGCTTGGGTGCCTCAATCTTGATTGCCTCGACCGCGACGTCCCCGGCGGCGATGAGCGCTTGGATGCGGCCGCGCGACAATTCCGGGGCACACCGGCCTGCCAGAAATGCGTCAATGCGCATCCCGGCTTCGTCCGCTTCGACCCTAAACTCTCTTGTCTCCATGACCGTCCCGCCTGTAGTGCGATGTTTCGCTGTGCTTATCGCGTAGCCGAATGAGACAGGCAAAGACGATCAATGACTATCAACGACGAAAATCAGGACGAAAAGCCGCTCGATCCCGCGGCGGAAAGGCTGCGGCGAAAGCTGGTTCGCCTGCTGGTCTTTTCCATGGGCTTCCTTATCCTGTCGGTCATGACCGTCTTTGGTGTCATCATCTATCGGACGATGGGCTCGTCCGAGCCCGTGCCGGATCGAAGTGCCGGGCCCATCCCGATCATGCTTCCCGCCGGCGCAGAGATTGTCGATACCGCGATCGGCGAAGGTCGTCTCCTGCTGACCGTTCGCGAAGGCGGGGGCATCCGCCTTCTGACTGTTTCGGCTGCGACAGGGGAAATCGTAGCCGAATATCGGATAGAGCAGGGTTCTGAGGCCGCATCCGAATAGTCTCTCAGGTGCTGTGATCCCGGCGATGGGACGGACGGATCGTCCGCCCCACGAGAAATCCGAAGTTTGAAGCGCGAAATCTCTTGCGTCCGCCGCGACCGCCTTCTATGTGAGCCTCGTCGGAACGCTCCCATCGTCTAGCGGTCTAGGACGCCGCCCTCTCACGGCGGAAACACGGGTTCGAGTCCCGTTGGGAGTACCATCACCCTTCTGAATGTCTGTTGCGTTGCTTCGAAAAGTCGAAGCCTCCTCGGCGTTCACACGCAATTCGATCCTTTCTCGTAACGCATTGATTTGTGACCGGCTTTGCTCATTCGTTCGGTTGGGCGAGCCCAGCCGCGAACTCGGCGTAGTTTCACAAAGAAATGATCGGACTGTACCCGCCAATTTCAGCTTTGAGTCCGAGTGTTGGTGAGGTCTCTACAGGCACCGGGTTATCGCCGCGGCAGGCTGCCGTCACGTCGTTCAGGCTTCGAAATTGCAACACATTCAAGTTCTTGCTCAGATCACGAAACGTCGGGTCAAACTTGATGTGTGTCCGATGGCGAAATACTGATTGGGTTCAATCCAATGGAAATTAGTTAGGAAAATGGACGCAAGACGGGCACGCAGAAACGGATTGCGGAAGATCGGCGAGGTCGCCGCATTATTCAGTACGACACCGCGCACGCTCCTCTACTATGAGGAGCAGGGCATCCTCGCGCCAACGAAGACGACCAAGGGTACTCGCATGTACAGTCAGGCCGACCTGCGTCGGTTCGCGACTGCCCAGGAGCTGTCCAGCCTTGGCGTTCCTCTACGCACCGTCCGCGACCTTGTTTCGATTGCGAGAATAAATCCCTGTCCCAAGGACACGGCTGTCAAGCAGTCACTCATCCTGAACGAGCTGGCGGGTAAGCTACGCGACAAAATCCAGCGTATCGACCTGATCGCCGCCGATATCGAGGCTGCGCGAGACCTACTGAATTCGAAGGGCACGGAAATCTCTGGGCTCGACGTCGGCGAAGGCACCGGAACATGGAATGTCGTTTCAGAGGAAGGCGGGTTTTTGGGTGTCGCTCCGCGAATCTTCTCTCTTTTGCAGAAGGAAGATGATCTAAGCGCGGTTACAACGCTGGCAGATAATGACTTCGATAACGAGCGGGATGATCCCGTACGGTATTCGAGCAATTCTCATTGATCGCCGGTCGCTCGCTCGCTGTGAGTAGCGCCGAAGGGTCAGCTCTTGTTTTCCGATACTGACTGGTTTTGAGCGCGGGCCTTCTCACGGCGGCGTGCGAGCCGTGCGCGGACGATCGGACCCCATTGCCGATAGCCGAAATAGATGGCGATCGAGGTTGCGACGACGCCAAGAAAGATCGCGACACCGGTCTCGACAATCGCCATTTGAGTAAACAGCGTCTGAATCGAGTAGCCGAAGACGTAGCCCAGTGTCGTAAAGAGGCTCGCCCAGATTCCCGCGCCGATGAAATTGAGGATCGTGAAGCGGACAAGGCCGATCCGGGACATGCCAAGCGCGATAAGTCCGGGCATCCGCAGGCCGTAGATGTATCGATTTACGATCACGAAATACGCCTGATAACGCTCGACCAGACGCAGCGCCTTCGAGAACCGTTCGTGGTCGCGCCAGGGACGAACCCAGCGATGGTTCGAGGCGTATCGGCCGAACAGGAAGACGGCCAGATCGCCGAAGAACGAGCCAACGAAGGCAAGCGTGATCATGAGCTGGAACGGATAGGTCCCGCGATAGGCCAGAAAGCCTCCGATAATCGCGAAGACTTCGCCCTCAAAGAACGTGCCCGCAAGCACGATGAGCGGGCCGAACTGGCTGATGAGACTGAGGATTTCGTACAAGACAGATCCAGAAACTCACTCGCGGCGGAGTGTAACAACCTACCGGATGAATGTTGAGTTTTGACGGCAGCGCACCCGCAGCCTGATCGCGCAAATAGGCCGTTCGCCCTCCGGTTGGAAGATGCAAGCCTAAAGCTGTGATCATCCCCAGAGTTCGGGAGGCGGCGGTGACATCATGGAATGGGTGTAGTGAATACCGTGCTCACGGTCTTTCGCGATGAGGAGCGGACCGTCGAGGTCGACCACGTCGGCTTCCTGAGCCAGAAGAGAAGCAGGTGCCATGGCCAGGGAGCTTCCCACCATGCAGCCGATCATCACGCCGAAGCCGAGTTCTCGCGCCCTGCCCATCATTTTCAAAGCTTCGGTCAGCCCACCGGTCTTGTCGAGCTTGATGTTCACGAAATCGTATTTTCCTAAAAGGCCCTCCAGATCGGCGGTCGTATGAACCGACTCGTCGGCACAGATCGGCACCGGGTGGGGCATCGTCGCCAGCATGTCGTCCTGTCCTGCCGGAAGCGGCTGTTCGATGAGAACCGCGCCGCCGCGGGTCGCCTCGAGCAAATGGGGGTTCAGGCATTCAGCGTCCCATCCCTCATTGGCATCGAGGATCAGCCGCGCCCCTCGAGCGGCGGCATGAACAGCGCGGATGCGCTCGACGTCGTTCTTGGTGCCCATCTTGACCTTCAGGATGTGGCGGTCTGCCGCGCGGGCCGCCGAACCCATGACGCCCGGCTGGTCCAGGCTGATCGTGAATGCGGTCTCTAGCGGCCGTGGGAACTGACTGCAGATAAGAGAGGAGACCGGCGTTCCTGAAAGCTTGGCTTCGAGATCCCAAAACGCGCAATCAACTGCATTGCGGGCCGCTCCCGCAGGCAGTCTCTCCTGAAGGCCGTGGCGATCGAGACCATTCGCGATCTCATCCGAAAGAGAGTTGATCGTCGCGCAAACGCTATCGATGGTCTCGCCATAGCGGCCATAGGGCACGCATTCGCCGCGCCCTTTCTTTCCGTCCTGTTCAAGCTCGGCGACCACGACCACCGCTTCGCTCTTAGCGCCGCGCGCGATCCTGAATTCTTTCGCCAGGGGAAAGCGCTCCACTGTGACTGAAAGACGACTGCCCATTCGAATTCGCTCCATCGCAAGCCTGAGCCCCTGATTTTGCCTTAACAGGCGGTAAACAATGAGGCCGCGATTTGTCATCTAGGTAAGATGATCGAATGCGCGAGCCGTGCCGGACAATGAAAAGGCTGGTACAGCATCTGCGGCGTA
Source organism: Fulvimarina thalattae (assembly GCF_040239565.1). Lineage (NCBI taxonomy): Bacteria > Pseudomonadati > Pseudomonadota > Alphaproteobacteria > Hyphomicrobiales > Aurantimonadaceae > Fulvimarina > Fulvimarina thalattae. The sequence continues at coordinate 113,354 of NZ_JBEHWS010000009.1, read as the reverse complement.
AATCCGCTAGTTGGGCCGGAACGGGACTTACGGTCGGCGGGATTGCGAAGAGGGGATAGGCGGGCCCGACAGTCCGTACGAAGGGGTATGGCGACAGCGACGACTTCAAAGACTGCCGGCAACCGAGCATCCGGCGCGAATGCGCCCAGCCTGCGCGGCGAGCGCCGTGACGGCACGCTTGTACTTGAAGCAGCCGGCGACTGGCTCTCGCGTACGGTCGGATCAATCGAGGCCGATCTGGAGAAGACGGCACATGCCGACCTCGGCTCGAAGGTCTCCATGGACCTGTCCAAGGTCGGTCAGATCGATACGGCTGGCGCGTTTGTGCTGGAGCGCCTGAAACGCGCTCTTGCTGCAGACCGTCAGGGCGTCGAACTCGAAGGTATGGCCGAGCGGAACACCGCGCTTTTCGCCGCCGTCGGCCGTGCCATGGACCGCGAGCGCCCCGTGCGCCAGCGGGGCCGCTCCAACATTCTTACCGATGCTGTTGCCGCCGTCGGCGCATTCGTCTTCGGTATCAAGGACGAGATCGTCAACGGCCTCAATCTGATCGGCGGCGCCATGTACGGGGCCGGGAGCCGTATCTCCGGCCGCACGCAGACCAGGCCCGCCGCAATCTTCAATCAGGTCGATCAGATGGGCGTGAAGGCGATTCCCATCATCGTCCTCATCACCTTCCTCGTCGGCGGCATTATCGCCCAGCAGGGCGCTTTCCAGCTGCGCCGCTATGGCGGCGAGGTCTATGCGGTCAATCTGATCAGCATTCTCGTCCTGCGTGAGATCGGCGTGCTGCTTGCCGCGATCATGATCGCAGGCCGCTCCGGAAGCGCGATCTGCGCCGAGATCGGCTCGATGAAGATGCGGGAGGAGGTCGACGCGCTCCACGTGATCGGCCTCAATCCGATCGGCGTGCTCGTCTTCCCGCGCCTCGTCGCCCTTTCCATCGCTCTGCCGCTTCTCACCGTCATCGCCAATCTTGCCGCGCTGGTGGGCGGTGCGATCACGCTCAGGATCTATTCCGACATCTCGTTTCTGAACTTCGTTCAGGGCCTTCAGCAGTCGGTCGATCTTTTCACCATATTCTCCGGGCTCATCAAGGCGCCCTTCATGGCGATCCTGATCGGACTGGTGGCCGCCAGCGAGGGCATGAAGGTCGGCGGCAGTGCCGAGAGCCTGGGCCTGCGCGTCACCGCCGCAGTGGTCAAATCCATCTTTCTGGTGATTGTCATGGATGGAATTTTCGCAATCTTCTACGCCTCGATCGGACTCTAAGCCCATGCTCGCCGAAGGGACCGCACCGCAGAACGACCTTGTCGCATCGACCGCTTCGCCTGAGGACAAGTCGGGCAACGAGGTCATCATCCGGGCGCGTGGCGTGACCGTCAGCTTCGGCCCGAAGACGATCCTCAAAGATCTCGATCTCGATGTCAGGCGCGGCGAAATCATGGGCTTCGTCGGCCCCTCTGGAACCGGCAAGTCGGTGCTGCTGCGTACGATCCTAGGGCTCAATCAGAAGCAGGCCGGGACGATCGAAGTTTTCGGGGTCGACTACGAGAATGCGAACGATCGGGACAGGCTCGCCGTCGAGCGGCGCTGGGGCGTCCTCTTCCAGCACGGCGCGCTCTTCTCCTCGCTGACGGTGCTTGAAAACATTCAGGTGCCGATGCGCGAATATCTCCGGCTTTCCCCAAAGCTGATGGACGAGCTTGCGCGCCTGAAGATCGATCTCGTCGGGCTCGCGCAGGACGCGGCCGACAAATATCCGTCCGAACTCTCCGGCGGCATGATCAAGCGCGCGGCGCTTGCAAGAGCGCTCTCCCTCGATCCGGATATCGTCTTCCTCGACGAGCCCACCTCCGGCCTCGATCCGATCGGCGCCGCCGATTTCGACGAACTCATCATGACCCTGCGCGATACGCTGGGTCTCAGTGTCTACATGGTCACGCACGACCTCGACAGCCTCTTCCAGGCCTGCGACCGCATCGCGGTGCTTGGCGAGCGGAAGGTGCTCGTCGAAGGCCCGCTCTCGACCATGCTCGAATACGATCACCCCTGGGTGAAATCCTACTTTCACGGCAAGCGCGCCCGTACGGTCGTTCACAACGGCACATCGCCGGCGCAAGCCAAGCCGAATGGAGCCGGTTGATGGAAACCAAAGCCAATTATGTCCGCGTCGGGATCTTCACGATCACCGTGCTCGCTCTCGCGTTTGGCTTCGTCTACTGGTCGGTTCTCGCCACCCAGGGCACGACCCGCGTTCCGCTTCTTGTGCGCATCGCCGGTTCCGTGACGGGCTTGCAGCAGGGCAGTCAGGTGCAGTTCAACGGCCTGCCGGTCGGTTCGGTCCAGAGACTGGAGCTCGACCCCAACAACCCGCGGGTGGTGATCGCTTCCACAACGGTCGAGCCGGGCCTGCCGATCTCCGAATCGACGGATGCCAACCTCGTCGCCAACCCGCTGACCGGCTACAGCTATATCGAGCTTCGCGGTGGTCAGATCGATCAGGAAAGCCTGCTTGATCAGGCGGCGGAGCAGGGCACGACAGCGGTGATCACCGCGTCTCCTTCGGAGGTCACCGACATCCTGCAAACGGCCCGCGACATCGCCGAGCGTGCCAACAATATCATGACCCAGTTCGAAGAGGTTGTCGGAACGGTCGGCCCGTCGGTTCAGGAAAGCGCCCGTAATATCACGGACATCACCGGCAATGTTTCGGCTTTCACCGACTCTCTCGCCGATAACACCGACGACATCGATCAATTTATTGCTCGGCTGAGCGACCTTGCCGAAAGCGCGAATACGGTGGCCCAGCGGCTTCCCGATGCGATCGAGAACGTGCAGGCGATCCTCAATGCCGTGGATCCGGCTCAGATCAGCTCGATCGTCGACAATGTCAGTGCGACGACGGTCTCGATCCGTGACGGCGCGGAGAACCTCAATGCAGTGACGGAAGCGGTCCAGAATGCAGCCGCCGGCGTCAGCCAGATCGGCGAGACGATCCAGCGCAATGCCGATGGCATCGATGCCTTCATCGGCAATCTCGGCCCGCTGTCGGAGACTGCAACTTCCGTCGCCCGTCAGCTCGACACGACGGTGAGTTCGGCGAACGAGATCATCGCGGCTGTCGATCCGCAGCAGGTCTCGGATACCCTCTCAGGCGTTTCGTCGACCGCGACCAATCTCGCCGCCGTTTCCGAGACGGTCAGCAATCAGCGCGAAGCCATCGAATCGGCGATCACCAGCGCTTCGAACACCATGCAGAATATCGATGCCGTGACTGGCACGATTGCCGCCCGCACCGACCAGATCGACACGCTCCTCTCGCGCCTCGATCCGATCTCGGACAGCATCGGTACGCTCTCGACGCAGCTCACCGATACCGCCTCGCGGATTGGCGAGGTCGTCTCTTCGGTCGATCCGGGCCAGGTTACGGATACGCTCGACGGCCTCTCGTCGACGGCATCCAACCTCTCCGCGATCACCGACACGATTTCGAATGCGCGCGACACGATCACCGAGTTCCTGTCGCGGGCTTCGGACGCAGCGGCGGACGTCAACCGCGTGACGACCACCATTGCGTCTCGGTCCGAAGCGCTGGGAACGGCACTCGACCGCATCGACCCGATCACCGCATCGGCTGTGACAGCGGCGGACAATCTCAGCCAGACCGGCGAGCGCGCGAACCAGCTTCTGGCGGGCATCGATCCGCAACAGATCAGTGATACCGTCGATGGCCTCTCGTCGACGGCTCAGAACCTCTCCGCCGTCAGCGAGACGGTGTCCGCCCAGCGCGAGGCGATCCAGAGTGCCATCACTGGCGCCTCGAACACGCTTCAGAACGTGAGCGCCGTCAGTGATACGATCGCAGCCCGCCGCGATCAGATCGACACGCTGCTCTCGCGGCTCGATCCGATCTCGCAATCGGTCCAGAACGCCAGCGGCGCGATCGAGACAACCGCCAATCAGGCGCGTCAGGTCATCGCCTCTGTCGATCCGGAGGAGATTTCGAACACGGTCGACAGTCTGTCCTCGACGGCCCAGAATCTGTCGGCGGTGTCGGACACGGTCGCCCAGCAGCGCGAGCAGATCTCGACGGCAATTTCCGGCGCGTCGAACCTCATCCAGAACATCAACCGTATTTCGACGACGGTCGCCAATCGCGGCGAGGAGATCGACGCGGCGCTCGCGAATATCCAGCCGATCACCGAGTCCCTGCGCGATGCGAGCGGGCGACTGTCCGCGACCGTGGACAAGGCGGGCAACTTCGTCGATCGGATCGATACGGATCAGCTGAACAATTCGATCGACCAGATCGGCAATCTGGCTGAGACGATCGGTTCGAAATCGGAGACAATCGATTCCATCATCGATGGTGTGGATACCGCCGTCGCCTCACTGACCACGGCGCTCAACGGCTTCGACCAGACCCGGCAGCAGCTCGACAGCATCCTCAACGAGGTCGAGCCGCAGCTCGTCAACAATGCGGTGAGCAATGTCTCGAGTGCGACGAACAATATCGCGCGGGCGGCCGACAGCATCGGGCGCGTGGGCGACATCATCAACGAGCGGCAGGACGAGATCGACGAGATCCTCACAAACGCCAATATCACGAGCCGGCAGGTAGCGGCGGCCTCCGGCCAGCTGGATACGGTGATCACCTCGGTGAACCGCCTTCTGAACGGCAGCGATGCCGGGCGGCCACTCGGCGTGGAAGTGACCGAGGCTCTGAGAGCGATCCGCAACACCGCGCAATCGGTTCAGGGGCAGGTCGGGCCGCTGTCGGCGAACATCCAGAACCTCTCCGATTCGACGCGGCGCGAGGTTCAGGCGCTGACAAGACAGCTCAATCAGACGGTCGACCGCATAGGCCGGGCCGTCGACGATATCGCCAGCGATCCGAGTCAGGTGATCTTTGGCGGCGAATCCGACGTGAGAACCTATGACGGCCGTAGGCGTCGCTGATCGGCAACACTGTGGCATGGCTCTTGCGCCGGGGCGTGAAAGCCGGCCGCGAGTACCTTAAGACAGGAGATGCGCAGGCTCGCTGCCATTGTCGTGGAGCAGGGGCTCGCGCAGTGTTAGCGGTCGCGTGGCCTAAGCCATCCCGGCATTTGTTCTTGGTTGTTTCGAGGGAAACGGCATGATGCGCGTTTCACGACTGATTGTTCTGGCGATAACGCTTCTCGGGCTCGGGGCGTGCACGCAACCTCTCGAAACCTTCGAGATTTCGGCTCCGCCGCTCGGGCGGTCTGCGCCTGGGACGACCCGCGCCCAGCTGCTGATTCCTGAGCCGACCGCCATCAAGACGATCGATTCGGACCGGATCGTCGTGAAGCCGACGCCCTATTCGGTAGAATATCTGGCTGACAGCCAGTGGAGCGATCGTCTGCCGCGCATGGTGCAGCTGCGGCTTCTTCAGGCTTTTGAGAACACGGGGCAGGTCGGTGCCGTCGGCGTGCCGGGGCAGGGCCTCGCGATCGACTACCAGATCATTCTCGAAATCCGCCGCTTCGAGATCGACGTCGTCAACGGCCGTCAGGCGGTGATCGAGATTTCGGTGAAGGCGCTCAACGATCGGAACGGTACGGTTCGCCGCACGCAGATATTCACCGGCCGTGCACCCGTTGCGGGAAGCGGAAATTCCGCTTTCGTCTCCGCTCTCGACCGCGCCTTCGATCAGGTGTCCTCAGAAATCGTCGCCTGGACGCTGGCACTCGTCTGAGGCGGGCATGGCCTCCGACACACCTGAAATCCTCTTCGTTCTGGGCGGTGCTCGCTCCGGCAAGAGCGCCTATGCCGAAACGCGCGCCAGGAAAACGGGCCTCGATCCCATTTATCTCGCGACGGCACAGGCTTTCGACGACGAGATGCGAGCACGCGTTACGCAACACCGCGCCGATCGCGCGGCGGACGGGTGGACCACCATCGAGGAGCCGCTCGACCTCGGCGAAACCATCCTGGCTGAGATTGGCGATGGTTACATTCTGCTCGTCGACTGCCTGACCCTCTGGGTGAGCAATCTGATGATGGCGGAGCGCGATGTTTCGGATGAGATCGACCAGTTGATCGAAGCGCTCCGGAGCAAACCCGCAGGCCGAGTGATCTTCGTTTCGAACGAAACCGGCCTCGGCATCGTGCCGGACAATGCGATGGCCCGTGCCTTCCGCGATCACGCCGGGCGGCTCAACCAGCGGATTGCCGAGATTGCCGACGAAGTCGTCTTCGTAGCAGCCGGTCTTCCGATGGTGCTCAAGCCGAAGAAGTCAGTTTAGCTCACCGTCCGCTGGCGGTCTGGAAATCGGAATACCGGTGCGAGCGGCTGCGAATGCTGCAACGCAGCGGCTTTTTCGGCTTATCACCATGGCGTTTCGCGCCTAAGAGAAGCGCCTCCGGACGCGCTTAGCTTCGTCCCCGAGCGCTGAGGTGCGCTGGCAGGGTGATCGAACGACGTTTCCCAAGCATCTTTCGCAAGGGACCCAATGGCTATCAGTATCGAACCCGTGGATATGGCGGATCTGGAGACGCGCGCCAATCTCGTGCGTCCTTTCGCTGAGCCGCAGGTCGCCCGACGTTTCGCCTATTCGCCGGTGTATTTCGGCTTTGCCCTGATGGACGATGACGGCGCTGACGGAGGAATTGCCGGTCAGCTCTATTGGGACTGGATGGTTATCGAGAACATCAGCGTTCCCGCTCGCTGGCGGGGCCTGGGTCTCGGCAGGGCGCTGATCGAGACGGCGGAAGCATCGGCGCGCGAAACAGGATGCGTTGGGGCTTGGGTCTCCACCTATTCCTTTCAGTCCCCCGGCTTTTATCTCAGCATGGGTTATCAGATCTTCGGCCGGCTTCCGTCCTATCCGGACGAACAGGAGCGGTTATTCCTCTCCAAGCTTTTCGGTTAGTGTCCGGCTCAATGACCCCGGGAAGAGATTCGATGGCCGAGAAATCCAAGATCACCGACAGCATGAGCGACGAGGAACTCAACGCACGTCACGCCGAGAAGATGAAAAAGAAGAAGGCGGCTCGCGACAAGATCGTTGCGACGAAGACCGTCGAGAAGGGCCTCGTCATCGTCCATACCGGAAAGGGCAAGGGCAAGTCGACCGCGGCCTTCGGCCTTGTCTTCCGCGCCATCGGCAACGGTATGAAGGTGGGCATCGTCCAGTTTGTCAAAGGCAAATGGGAGACGGGCGAGCGCGTGGCGCTGGAGAAGTTCGCCGACCAGATCACCATTACAGCGATGGGCGACGGCTTTACCTGGGAAACCCAGGATCGCCAGCGCGATATCGAAGCTGCGCGCCAGGCCTGGGAACGGGCGAAAGCGATGATCATGGACGAGGAGCATGATCTCGTCCTCCTCGATGAACTCAATATCGTGCTGCGCTACGACTATCTCGATCTCAACGAGATAATCGAGTTCCTGAAGCAGAAGCCCGAGATGAAGCATGTCGTCGTCACCGGGCGGAACGCCAAGGACGAACTCGTCGATTTCGCCGATCTCGTCACCGAGATGACCATGGTGAAGCACCCGTTCCGCTCAGGCGTGAAGGCACAGAAGGGAATTGAGTTCTAGCGGCTGGTTTCATCCGGCCTGCGGTGAGGTCTGAGAATTTCAGCTGGTTGCGCCTTCGCCTTCATAGGGATTGGCGAAGCGCTCGTGGCCTGACTGAGACTGAACCTCGACGAAGACCTTCCGCACCATCTTGTAGTTCCGCTTCACCTGTTCCTCGATCTCCGTAACGATCCGCTCGATTGTCTGGGAAACCACGTCGTCCTTGAAGTCGACGCTCATCGTCATCAGAACGTCGTTCGGCCCAAGGTGAAGCGTGCGCAGTTCGTTGATTGCGATGATCTCGTCGCGCCGCCCGACCATTTCCTGAATCTTCTTTTCCACGTCCGGGTCAGCCGTTTCGCCGACCAAAAGCCCCTTCACTTCAATGGCCAGCAGAATGGCCGTGAGGCCGAGCACGATGCCGACGACGATCGAGCCGATGGCGTCGTAGACGTGACTTCCGGTCAACCAGGAAAGGCCTACGGCGATCGCCGCGATGATGATGCCGAGGCAAGCGGCCGAGTCCTCAAAGAGAACGACGAAGATCGACGGGTCCTTCAGACGCTGGAAATCTTTCCAGAAGCTGCCTCCCTTGCGGCGATCCTGGAATTCCTTCCATGCGATCGTCCAGGAATAACCTTCGAAACAGAAGGCGATGAAGAGGACACCAAGCGCGATGGAGGGCGATGTGAGCCCCTCGCTCTCGCTTGCCAGCAAGCCAGCAACGCCCTCGTAGATCGAGACGCCCGAGCCGAGGGCGAACAGGAAGATCGCGACCATGAAGGCCCAGAAATAGATTTCCGAGCCGTATCCGAAGGGATGCTTTTCGTCGGCAGGCTTCTTGGCGCGCTTCAATCCGACCAGCAGGAGCGCCTGATTGGTCGTATCGATGACCGAGTGAATACCCTCTGCGAGCATCGCCGAAGAACCGGTGAAGAGCGCGGCACCGAATTTCGTGATCGCGATACCGAGATTGGCGAACAGCGCGGCGAAGATGGTCTTCTTGCTGCCCGACTCGTCTTCGTCCTCTTGCTCCTGCTTGCTCTGGGCATTGCTGTCGGAATCGCGAGGCTTAAGCCGGCGCTTTCTCTGCTCGCCGCCGAATGCGCTCTTCTCGCCGGAGAGTTCGCGTTGGCTCAGATATTTGCCCATTGCGGACCTCCTTCGACATCGCCTCGCTGAAGGCGCGGAGCTAGAATTTCGTCGTCGGCGGAGGCTGAAACCTGAAGCCGCCGGCTCCCGCGCCGAGAACTTTTTGAGTCAGGTGACCAAATGCGGCGGATCGGCAAGGCAAGAGCCCTGAATTTCTCGCAGCATTCAGTTAGCCGGGAGTGGTCTTCGTCGCCTTACGTTGCCGTGCCACCGCTTTCGCCGATCGAGAACAGGGCGCCGATTCCATCTGCGACGAACTGCACGGCGAGTGCGGCCAGGATTACGCCGAGGACACGCGAGATCACACCCCGGCCGGTCGCACCGAGGAGATCGTCGAGCCGGTGGGCGAAGGACAGGGCGGCGCAGGTGATGAGCAATGTCACGGCGATGACCGCCACGACGCTCGCCTTGCCGACGGCGCTCGGCAGTTGGCCTGAAAGAAGGATGACGGCAGCGATTGCGCCGGGGCCGGCGATGAGTGGAATCGCCAGCGGAAAGGCGGCCACATCGGCATCCTCACCGGGCTCGTCGTCCTTTTCCGCGACAGCCTTCGTCGCGCTCTTACCCTTGCGCTCGTTGCGCCGCTCGAAGACGAGCTCGAAGCCGATCACGAAGAGAAAAAGCCCGCCGGCGACACGGAAGGCACCGAGCGAAATCCCAAGCGCTTCGAGCAGCGTGAGGCCCAGAAGCGCGAAGACCGTGAGAATGAAGAAGGCTATCAGACAGCCCTTCCAGGCCATCTTCATTCGAGCTTTTCGCGATATGCCAGGCGTAAGCGCGAGATAGACCGGGATCAGGCCGAGCGGATCGACGATGACGAACAGCGTCACGAAGCCGTTGAGAAGAAGATCGACCATCGCCATGTTCCGTTTGAAGCGGGTCTCGACTGAGAACATGGAAAGAAGATCGGTGGCAAGTCTTGCGCCTCTTTCGACCTTTCACTCATGCGGACTGACAAGAAGCTTTGGATAGCTTCATAAGGCGGCCGGATAGGGCCTCCAAAGGTTTGCGCTGACGGACTCCTTCGGGCTATAGCAAGCCCACGAATTCGCATCGATTTCTGGACATATCCTTGGCTGACGACAACGACGACTTGACGCCTCCCGACGAGCCGACCGGCGGGCCGCCGGAAGGCAGCGGCATCGGCACGGTCTCCATCATCGAAGAAATGCAGCGCAGCTATCTCGATTACGCCATGAGTGTGATCGTGAGTCGCGCGCTGCCGGACGTGCGCGATGGCCTGAAGCCGGTGCATCGACGCATTCTCTATGCCATGCATGAGATGGGCCTTACCTCGACCCGGCCGTACCGCAAATCGGCCGGTGTGGTCGGCGAGGTGATGGGTAAATACCATCCACACGGCGACTCGGCGATTTACGATGCGCTGGTGCGCATGGCGCAGGACTGGTCGCTGCGCGACCGGCTCATCGAGGGGCAGGGCAATTACGGCTCGATCGACGGAGATCCGCCGGCAGCCATGCGTTACACCGAGTGCCGGCTGCGCAAGATTTCCGATGCTCTACTCGCGGACATCGACAAGGAAACCGTCGATTTCCAGGAAAACTACGACGGCCGCGAGATGGAGCCGGTGGTCCTGCCGGCCGGGTTCCCGAATCTTCTCGTCAACGGCTCCGGCGGCATTGCTGTCGGCATGGCGACGAATATACCGCCGCACAATCTGGGCGAGGTCATCGACGGTTGCGTCGCGCTGATCGACAATCCGTCGATCACGTTGCCTGAGATGATGGAGATCATTCCGGGACCGGACTTCCCGACTGGCGCTGTGTTGCTGGGCAAGGCAGGCATCCAGGCGGCCTATTCGACGGGCCGCGGCTCTCTCCTGATGCGCGGCAAGGTTCATACCGAAACGATCCGCGCCGATCGCGAGGCGATCATCGTCACCGAGGTTCCCTATCAGGTGAACAAGGCGACGATGATCGAGAAGATGGCGGAGCTCGTGCGCGACAAGCGTATCGAGGGCATTTCCGACATTCGCGACGAGTCCGACCGAGACGGCTATCGCGTCGTCGTCGAGTTGAAGCGCGATGCGACGGCCGATGTCGTTCTCAACCAGCTCTATCGCTTCACGCCGCTGCAGACCTCGTTCGGCGCCAATATGGTTGCGCTTAACGGCGGAAAGCCGGAACAGCTGACCCTGATGGACATGCTGTCGGCCTTCGTCGCGTTCCGCGAGGATGTGATCAACCGGCGTACGAAATATCTGCTGCGCAAGGCGCGCGAGCGGGCGCACGTGTTGGTTGGCCTCGCTATCGCCGTCGCCAATATCGACGAGGTTATCAAGCTCATTCGCGCCGCGCCCGATCCGGCGACCGCCCGCGAACAGCTGATGACCCGCGAGTGGGACGCCAAGGACGTTGCGCCGCTGGTCCGGCTCATCGACGATCCGCGCCACCGGATTTCCGATCAGGGCACCTATCGCCTGTCGGAAGCCCAGGCCCGCGCGATCCTCGACCTGCGGCTCCAGCGCCTCACGGCCCTCGGGCGCGACGAGATCGGCGACGAGCTCGAAAAGATCGGCGCCGAGATCAAGGACTATCTGGAGATACTCTCCTCACGCACCCGCGTGATGCAGATCATCAAGGACGAGCTCATCGCCATCCGCGACGAGTTCGCCACGCCGCGCCGCACCGAACTCTCCGAAGGCGCGGCTGATCTCGAAGACGAGGACCTGATCCCGCGCGAGGACATGGTGGTGACCGTCAGCCATGGCGGCTACATCAAGCGCGTGCCTCTCGCGACCTATCGGGCGCAGCGTCGCGGCGGCAAGGGCCGTTCGGGCATGAGCCTGAAGAACGACGAGGACTCCGTCACCCGGCTTTTCGTCGCGAACACGCATACGCCGGTGCTGTTCTTCTCCTCGCGCGGCATCGTCTACAAGGAAAAGGTCTGGCGTCTGCCGCTGACGACTCCGCAGGGTCGTGGCAAGGCGCTTGTGAACCTCCTGCCGCTCGAAAAGAACGAGCGCATCACGTCCATCCTGCCGCTGCCGAACGAGGAAGAGGCGGCCGAACGGACGAACGTCATGTTCGCCACCACCCGAGGCACGGTCCGCCGCAACAAGCTCAGCGACTTCACGAACGTGAACCGCAACGGCAAGATTGCCATGAAGCTCGACGACGATCAGGATTCGATCCTCGGCGTCGCCACCTGTTCGGAAGACGACGATGTGTTGCTCACGGCATCGTCCGGCCAGTGCATCCGCTTCCCGACCACTGATGTCCGCGTCTTCGCGGGCCGCAATTCGGTTGGGGTGCGCGGCATCTCGCTGGGCAATGGCGAGACTGTCGTCTCGATGGCGATCCTGCGCCATGTCGAGGCCTCGGCCGAAGAGCGCTCGACCTATCTCAAGATGCGTCGCGCCGTCGAAGGCGATACGAATGGCGAGACCGACAGCGATGAGGAAGTGGTCGCCGACGTTGCGATCGATCAGGAGCGTTATGCCGAACTCGGCGCGCGTGAAGAGATGATCCTCACCGTTTCGGAATTTGGCTTCGGCAAGCGCTCGTCCTCCTACGAGTTCCGCACATCAGGGCGCGGCGGCAAGGGTATCCGCGCCACCGACACGAACCGGCTCGACAAGCTGGGCGCAATCGTGGCCGGCTTTCCTGTGGAGAACGAGGATCAGCTGCTGCTCGTCACCGATCGTGGACAGGTCATCCGTGTGCCGGTCGACGGCATCGGCATGAAGGGCCGTGCGACAGGCGGCGTGACGATCTTCAAGACGGCGGACGGTGAGCGGGTGGTTTCCGTCGAGCGCATTCCGGATCAGGGCACCGATGAGACCGGCGAAGCCGATGTCATCGAAGGCGATGAACCCGATGCTGGCGGAGATGCGGTCGAACCTCGCGACGATGCGCCGGATGACGATCCGGGCGAGGAGCCGAGCGGCGAGAATTGATCCGCCCGTTCCAGCTTGATCCAAAAGAAAAGGCGCCGTTCTCGATATTCGAGAGCGGCGCCAGCTAGTTTGGAGGTCGATTGTTTACCGTCTGGAGGTCGGTGTTCTTAAAGTCTTTACCGCAATCAGCGGCGGAACTGCCGGGCCTTTACCTTCACGCGCGAGCGTTCCTGATCGCTGTGCATCGTGACAAGCGTTGCGGCTGTGAGGCTGAAAACCATTGCGAGAGATAGCGCGACGATCAGCATATTGAGTGTCTCTCCTCGTTATCTTGCATCGAATACGTTTCACGATGCCGAATGGTTCCCGGCGAAGATCGTCGAAGGCCGCGTCGATCCCCTTGGGTGCAAGATAGACACAAGGTTCGCGATTGTCTTCACGCAAATTGTCTCGATCTGTAATCATTCTTAAGCGCCTCCTGTTTCACGGAAAGACGAGATGACGACAGGCTTCTTCCCCGGCTCCTTCGACCCGATGACCTTCGGACATCTTTCGATCCTGCGTCAGGCGCTCAGCTCGTTTGATGAGATTATCGTCGGAATAGGCGTTCATGCGGCGAAGACCCCGATGTTTTCCTTCGAGGAGCGCGCCAACCTCATCCGCGAAAGCCTGAAGGTGGATGGCAGGAGCGCCGAAATCGAAATCGTTTCCTTTGACGGCCTTGTCGTGGACGCGGCGGCGAAGGCCGGTGCATCGGTGCTCGTGCGCGGCCTTCGTGACGGCACGGACTTGAACTACGAAATGCAGATGGCCGGTATGAATGGGGCGATGCGCCCTGAAATCACGACGGTTTTCCTCCCGGCTTCGCCCGAGACACGGCCCATTACCGCCACATTGGTTCGTCAGATCGCGAAGATGGGCGGGGATGTCTCGTCATTCGTTCCAGGACCGGTCTTGGCCGCGCTTCGAGGCAAAAACGCGTAGCCAGCGCCGGTTTCGTACCGTTCGCGATCTAGGGGGTCACAAATGAAACTTCTTCCAGCACTCGGCGTCCTCGCCGGGCTCACCATGGCGGCTGTGATGCCGGCATCGGCCCAGGACGCTGCCGATGCCTCCAACCGCCTCAACATCGAAACCAACAAGGGCGAGATCGTCGTCGAGCTCCGCCCTGATCTCGCGCCGAAGCATGTCGAGCAGATCAAGGCATTGGCTGAGGAAGGCGCTTACGACAACGTCGTCTTCCACCGGGTGATCGACGGCTTCATGGCCCAGACCGGCGACGTGCGCTTCGGCAAGAAGGGCTCGGACTCCTTCGACGCTTCCAGCGCCGGCATGGGCGGCTCGGACAAGCCTGATCTCGACGCTGAATTCAGCGAGAGCGAGACCTTCGATCGTGGCACGGTCGGCATGGCCCGTTCGCAGGACCCGAATTCCGCCAACTCCCAGTTCTTCATCATGCTCGCCGACGGCGACTTCCTCGATGGCCAGTACACGATCGTCGGTGATGTCGTCGAAGGCATGGATGTCGTCGATCAGATCAAGAAGGGTGACGCGCGCCAGAACGGCACCGTCGAAGACCCGGACGTGATGACCAACGTGACCGTCGGCGGCGGAGAAGCATCGGGTGGACAGGGCTGAGCAATCGATTGGCAAGCCTCTCGGCCGATAGGCCGGGGTTGCGCGCTTTTCGATAATGTCACACAGAGACCATCAATCGCGGCGGTTCGGGAAACGTCCCGGACCGCCCTTTTTGAATGCAATGAAGAAAGAGACCGATCATGGCCTATGACAATCCAGAAGACGTCCTGATCCTCGATACGACCAAGGGACAGGTCGTCATCAAGCTGCGCCCGGACCTCGCGCCCAAGCATGTCGAACGCATCAAGGAACTCGCTCGCGAAAACTTCTACGACGGCGTCGTCTTCCATCGGGTGATCGACGGCTTCATGGCCCAGACCGGCGATCCGACGGGCACCGGCGCGGGCGGTTCCGACAAGCCGGATCTCGAAGCCGAGTTCTCGGCCGAACCGCACAAGCGCGGCACTGTTTCGGCGGCGCGTACGGCCAACCCGAACTCGGCGAACTCGCAATTCTTCATCTGCTTCGAGGACGCGCCCTGGCTGAACAAGCAGTATTCTGTGTTCGGTGAGGTGATCGAGGGCATGGACAATGTCGACCAGATCAAGAAGGGCGAGCCCGTTCGCGATCCGGACTCGATCACGACCATGCGCGTTGCGAGCGATGTCGACGCCGGCTGAGCCAGGCCTTAGCGCGATATGAGGGTCGATCTCTTCGACTTCGAACTGCCGCCGGAGCGCATCGCGCTCCGGCCGGCGGAGCCGCGCGAAACGGCGAAGCTTCTCGGCGTATCGAGAGGCGGCCTCTCCGATCATCGGATTGCCGATTTGCCGGCACTGCTGGAGGCGGGTGATGTTCTCGTCTTCAACGACACGAAGGTCATACCGGCTCAGCTTTTTGGCGTGCGGACCCGAGAGGGCTTGCGGGACGGCGAGGGGATCGCCCAGGTCGAGGCGACGCTCCATATGCGGCTGTCGCCCGAGAGCTGGGCGGCCTTCGTGCGGCCCGGCAAGCGTGTGAAGGTCGGCGATCAGCTGGTCTTTTCGAGCGGTGATGCAGAGACCCTCGTCGCCGAGGTCACGGCCCGGGGTGAGGGCGGCGAGGCGACACTTACCTTCGAGCATTCCGGCCCTGATCTCGATGCGGCGATCGCTGCGGTCGGCCATGTTCCGCTGCCGCCGTACATTGCGGCGCGTCGTGGTGACGACGAGCAGGACCGGACCGACTACCAGACCATCTATGCCCGTGAGGCCGGCGCTGTTGCGGCACCGACTGCGGGGCTGCATTTCACCAACGATCTTCTCGCGAAGTTACGAGAAAGTGGCGTCGCTACAGAGTTCCTGACGCTTCATGTCGGCGCTGGCACCTTCCTGCCTGTGAAGGCTGACGACACCGACAATCATCGGATGCATGCCGAGATCGGCATTATCGATGTGGCGACGGCCGAACGGCTCAACGCAGCGAGAGCAGCCGGTGGCCGGATCGTCTGCGTCGGTACCACATCGCTACGGCTTCTCGAAAGCGCGGCGAGCGCGGATGGTCGGATCGCGCCCTTCGCCGGGCCGACCGACATCTTCATCACGCCTGGATACCGCTTCAAGGCGGTCGATCGGCTTATGACGAACTTCCACCTGCCACGCTCGACCCTTTTTATGCTGGTCTCGGCGTTCTGCGGGCTGGAGCGCATGCGCGAGGCCTATTCGCACGCGATCTCGAACGAGTACCGTTTCTATTCCTACGGCGACGCATGTCTGCTGGACCGGATCGAAGAATGACCGACACATTTCAGTTCAACCTCCTCGCCACCGACGGCAAGGCGCGGCGCGGCGAGATCACCATGCCGCGGGGCACGGTGCGCACGCCTGCCTTCATGCCCGTGGGAACCGCCGGCACCGTGAAGGCGATGTATCTCGATCAGGTCCGCGAACTCGGCTCGGACATCATTCTGGGCAATGTCTACCATCTGATGCTGCGGCCTGGCGCCGAGCGCGTTGCCCGCTTGGGTGGTCTGCACGAATTCGCCCGCTGGCCTTATCCAATCTTGACCGATTCAGGCGGGTTTCAGGTGATGTCGCTCGCCGATCTCAGGAAGCTCGACGAGACCGGCGTGAAGTTCAAGAGCCATATCGACGGCACCGAATACGCGCTGACACCGGAACGCTCCATCGAAATCCAGGGACTTCTCGACAGCGACATCCAGATGCAGCTGGACGAGTGCATCCGCCTACCCGCCGAGCGCGCGGAGATCGAGCGGGCGATGGAGTTGTCGCTTCGCTGGGCCGAGCGGTCGGCGAAAGCCTTCGGAAACCAGCCGGGCAAGGCGATGTTCGGCATCGTGCAGGGCGGTGACGTTCCCGACCTTCGCATCCGATCGGCCGAGGCTCTCGCAGCGATGGACCTCAAGGGGTATTCGATCGGCGGTCTTGCCGTCGGTGAACCGCAGGATGTGATGCTGAAGACGCTCGAGGAAACACTCCCAGTGCTCCCAGAGACGAAGCCGCGCTATCTGATGGGCGTCGGCACCCCGGACGACCTCTTGCAGTCGGTGGCGCGGGGCGTTGACATGTTCGACTGCGTGATGCCGACCCGGGCCGGCCGCCACGGTCTAGCCTATACGCGCTTCGGCAAGATCAACCTGAAGAACGCGAGGCATGCCGAGGACCCGCGACCGCTTGACGAGACATCGGACTGCCCGGCGGCGCGCGATTATTCCCGCGCCTATCTTCACCATCTCGTGCGGGCGAACGAATCCCTTGCCGGCATGCTGCTGACCTGGACGAACCTTGCCTATTATCAGTCACTGATGGCGGGCATGCGCGATGCGATCGAGGCGGGATGCTTCGCCGATTTCAAGGCCGAGACCGAAGCCGGCTGGGCGCGCGGCGACATCGCCGCGCTTTGACGTTTGCGGCGGTACGTCAGACCGCCAGTTCCTCGCTCTTTTTCAGATAGACGCCGGTGATCTTCATCGTCCCGTCGGGCTGGCGCTCCAGCGTGTAGGTGGCGATCCAGCTCTGCCCCTTGGGATCGGTCATGAAGACGTCCTGCCGGAAGCCGTCGCCAGCATGCGTCAGCTCGCCGAACGAGACATTGCTGGACCGATATACGGGCGCGTAACCGGTCCGCACCATCTCCATGAAGCGATCCTTCGTGCCGAACATCGATTTGATCTTCGGTGCGGCGTGAACGAATGCCGCTTCGCCATTATCTTGGCGAAAGGCTTCAAGCTGGGAGGAAATGACAGCCTCTATCTCGGACGAGTCGTCCGCTCGCGAAACATTGGCGATGCCGAGGAAGATGAGAGAGACGATAGCTGCGAGCCTGACAATCGAATGCATCACGACGGGTCTCCTGTTTCGTTCATTCCCGAATGTTCGATGCGGGACTGGAAGAAGAAACAGTGTCGCTCCTCACGATGACGTGAGGTAATCAGCCGACTTCTGAAAAAGTGCAGCGCTTAAGGGCTCAGCTGGCGGCCAGTTCTTTTTCCTTGGCTGCCTCAAGTTGGGATAGGGAGATCGGCCAGCTCAGATGGAAACCCTGAGCGTATCGGACGTCGTATTTGCGCATCAGATTAAGCTGCTGGGGCGTTTCTATCCCCTCTATGACGATTGCATGACCTCGGTGCCGAATGAGCCTGATCAGATCCGACAGCATCGATTTGTCTCGAGCCGTCATGCGATCGTGCATCAACGAGCCGTCGATTTTGATCAGATCGAAATCCACTTTCTGCAGCCAAGCAAGACCGGAATAGCCCGATCCGAAATCGTCGAGCCAGATCTTCACGCCAAGCCGCTTCAGCTCATTGATGCAATTCAGCGCCTCCGGATGGGCGTCGAGCGTCTGGCTTTCAGTGATCTCCAGCGCAAGGCGTTTGGGATCGATATTCAGACGGCCGAGCAGGGCGGCGGTATAAAGGGAAAAACCCGAGGTCTTCAGCTGCATCACCGAAACGTTCACGCTGACGACTTCTGCAAGGTTTTTGGCGAGAACGTCCCGGCAGGCGCACTGAAGCGCCCAGCGGCCGAGGGAATTGATCTGCCCGGTGCTCTCGGCGACGGGAATGAAGACACTTGGCCTGACCACGCGGCCGTTGGACCGTTCAAGCCTCATCAGTGCCTCGACGGCGATCGTCTCATTCGTCTCTATGTCGATGATCGGTTGATAGATCATCGAGGCGAGTCCCGAATCGATCGCCTTGTCCAGCAGAGCGCCGATATCCTCCTTACCGGTGCCGCCGATCGGGTTTACGGGGTCGTAAAGTTCGATACGGTTTCGACCTCGGTCCTTCGCGCGATAGAGTGCACGGTCCGATTCCTGAATGAGATTTTCCAGATGGGTCCCATTCGAGGAATGGCTGATCGCCGCGCCGATGCTGATCGTCACGGATTTGCGGCCATCGTTACGCCTTTCGTGCGGCAGCCCGATGGATTCGACCGAACTGCGTATGCGCTCCGCGAGATAGGAGACCGATTGTGGTTCGTCCGACTTGAACAGGAAAATGAACTCTTCGCCACCGAACCGACCGACGACGCACTGGCGCGCAGCAGCGATCTCGCTGAATGTCGCAGCCAGCTCAACAAGGCACTGGTCGCCTTCCTGATGGCCGTAGAAGTCGTTGTAGGGTTTGAAGTAATCGACATCGATCAGCAGCACTGCGAACGACTGGCCGAACTGCAGCCAGTCTTCCCAATAACGCTCCAGTTTTTCGTCGATGGCCCGCCGGTTCGACAATCCGGTCAGCGGGTCGGTTCTGGAAAGCGCGAGCAGCTCGCGCCCGCGTTGCTCGACCTCGCTTTGGTTCAGTTCGGCCTGATACGCGTTGAGAAAGACATGATAACGCTCTCGCTCGAGCTTCCAGTTGACATATGAAGTGACCGCAAAGCAGGACGCGTAAAACACGATCGTTGAAATGATGTAATTATGGGTCGTCTCCGGCAACCAAAAGACTGACATCAAACCGCCGGCCAATACCGTAAAGCTGGTACGAACGGCGATATGGGTTGGGAAGTCGAAGAAAAGATTGCTCACCATCATGAAAAGGATGCCGTATACAAAATAATACGAGAGCGTCGTCAGGTCATTTGATTGAGCCGCCGGGTATAGCCATGCAAAATAGCAGCCGATAATGATGAGGCCGCTGATTTCGTCGATTACGTCCGAAGACGCTTTGCGGCGGTGCATGTATTCGGTCAACAGAAAGGCGATCGCTCCGGCGCTGACCCGGAAGATTGTCGTCAGCCAGAAAACATCCGGGATGAGAAAGTAATCGATGGCCGAGAAGCTGACAAAGATGACGATTGCCGCCCACATCGAAAAGCGGGTCACGAACGCTCGGTCGGACTCACGCCGTTCGTAATGAAGACGGTTCAGCGCGGTGTCGCGACGGGCATACCAGGGGAGACCGAGCTCCGCCTGCAGCTTATCGTCGAGTGCCGAATCGTTCACTGGTATAAACCGCCCATCCGCGAATGAAATTCGCGGACTGGTGCGCATGCACGACCATGTCCGCGAAGTCGAACATGCGGTAGAATAGTTGAAGAACGCTTTCCGTAAGGAATTAGAACCTTTCGCAGAAGCCGAGCATCCGGCATTTGGAGCCGATCTCAACGGGGGAGCGGGCTGCTGCGTTAACACTAATTAAAGGATCAAAAAGACAGCATTTCGAAAGCCTGCTACCCTTTGGTTCGTATTCAACCTGAGGGGGCTGATATGCAGCAGGCAACTTTTGAATTCGACGGTGAAAGTCTGATCACGCAGGAGATGATCTCTCAGAATATCCTGTGTTCGGAAGGTTCGGCGGAAGCGAACGAAGCCGCCGTCGCCCACACTCAGGTCGCGCTTCTTCTCGAAATGACGCGTCAGCGTCTGGAAAATCCGGGCGCCGAATACTCCGCGATGGCGGCCCTATTCAGTGAGCTGCATAGGGCGAGAGCGCGGTACAGCCCTGCGATATGGGCCGACCTCGTCAAGATGATACAGAGCCATTCGGTGGCTCGGATCATTCATGAGGATCCGTTTACCCGGCGCTCGTTCGAGAAGCCCCGCGGCTATTCCGGTGACGCCGGACTCCTCGACTTCATCTACAGGCATTCCTCTCGTCAGACAGAGATGGATAGCGCCAGCGACCGGGGTCGCGCGATCAACGCTTATACGAACGAGGCACCGGCTGCATCAGCCGTACGCGAACGCCGTGAACTCCTCGCCCGAAACGTCGACGAAGTCGCGGAACGTGTTGGCGAACACACGGAAATTCTCACGATCGCGGCTGGGCATCTGAGGGAAACCGAGCTTTCGGAGGCGTTCCGGGCCGGTGGTCTGAAGCGCTGGGTCGCACTCGACCAGGATCCGATGAGCGTCGGAATGATGATGCGTGATCTTTCGGGCAGCTGCGTGGAGCCGATCAATGGTTCGGTGCGTGGTATCCTGAAGGGCGCCTATAACCTTGGTAGATTCGACTTCGTCTATGCGGCTGGGCTCTACGATTATCTTCCGGACCCGGTCTCGATCAAGCTCACCAAGATTTGCCTGGACATGCTGAAGCCTGGCGGGAGGTTCCTGCTTGCCAACTTCGCCGACGATATCGCCGATGACGGCTATATGGAAACGATGATGAACTGGTCGCTCCTCCTGCGCTCCGAGGAAGACGTCTGGCGGATCGTCAACGCTTCGGTTGATCGCAATACGGCGGACGTGCGGGTCGAGCGCGGCGAAAACGGCAATATCATCTACGCCGTGATCGAGAAAAAGAACTGATCAGACAGAGCTTTAGCGTCTGTTCTTCGTCTATTCTGTCGGGGGGCGTTCTTGCGGCCCCTGAATGCGTTTTCGAGGATGTTTGCCGACTCCGAAGACTATTCCGCTCCGGCCGCAGCACTGCTGAGTTTGTCGAGCGCGCCTGCCATCTTTCGGATCGACTCACTGGAGGCATCAAGCCCGTGCCGCGCCGCGAGGGCTTCCGCCGAGACATAGCCGATCGTCGTTTGGCCACCGTCGTCCCAGATCAGCATCTTCTGAGGTAGATCGATCGCGACGCGGCGGTTTTCCTGCATGAGCGGCGTGCCGATCCTTGGATTCCCGAAGATTACAACCGTCGTCGAGGGCAGATCCAGGTCTGCCGAAGCAGCGTTTTCGGCGTGGTTGATGGTGGCCATGACCTTTGCGCCGGCCGACTCGATGGCGCCCGTCAGCGCCTCGACAGCTTCATCGACACTGCGGTCGGTCGTTTTCGTTACCCATTCTTCCTGCGCGCTAACGGCGATGGGGGACAAGACGAGGAAGAGGGCGCACAGGCTGGCGGTCAATGCACGCATGGGGCAAGCTCCTGAATCATCACGGAAATTCTTCCGTGAAAGTTAGGGCGGATGGACTGTCTGGCGAAGCGGGCGGCCATCTCTCGATGCAGGCCGTGCCGTTATCGAATCATGGCCACTCGTTTTGTTTTGAGCGGCCGGTGCGCCTCATGAGCGCACCGTGAGGGTTATGACTCTCAGCCGACAGCATCCTTGATGCCCATGAACGCCTTGTCCCCCCAGACACGCTCGACCGTATTGTTGCGTCCGCAGCCATTGCGGTAGAACTTATACTTGACCGGGTTCTTCTTGTAATAATCCTGATGATAGCCTTCGGCCGTCCAGAACGTCGGAGCCTGACGAATTTCCGTCGCCACGCTGCCAAGGTCCTGTTGAACCTCCGCCTTGGTTGCCTGGGCTTTCTGCATCTGCTCGGCGTTCGTCGCGAAGATCGCGGTGGTATAGGAGTGGCCGCGGTCACAGAACTGGCCGCCACCATCGGTCGGATCGATCGAGTGCCAGTAGACTTCGAGCAATTCGTCGTAACTCACCTTAGAGGGATCATAGGTGATGCGAACCGCTTCCACATGGCCGGAATGGTTCTGATAGGTCGGGTTCTCGCTCTTTCCTCCGATGTAGCCGGAGATCGTTTCGGTCACGCCGTCGACGTGATCGAAGTCCGCCTCGACACACCAGAAGCAGCCGCCGGCGAAAATCGCCGTCTCGGTGTTCTGGGCAAAACTTGGGGCGGTGAAGGCGAGGCCGGTTGCAGTTGCAGCGGCAAAAACAATCGGAGCAAAACGTCTGGTCATGTCATCTCCCAGGTCGACGATGGTCGAGCATCTTCGCGGCGCCTGTTCCGCGCCAATGCGTGGTGCTCTTGAACTATTGTTCGACCGGGGCGCCGGAAAGGTTTCGTGATCAATTCCGAATTAACAGCGACCAATTGTCCGCTTCGTCAGACCGCACGTCGGTAAGCAGGCTTCTGTCGGGTGGAATGCCCAAGGTTGGCCTCGTCGTCTGCGTTCAGCAGTTCAAGGAGATCGGCGGCAGGCATTGGTCGGTGCCAGAGATAGCCCTGACCCTGATCGCAGCCGAGCGTCGTCAACAGTCGTTCTGTCTCCACGCGCTCCACGCCTTCGGCGACCGTCTTGAGGCCCAGCCCCTGCGCCATCGCGAGGATCGCCTTCACCAGCACTTCCTGTTTCGGGTCATGGTCGATCTGGCGGATGAAGGACTGGTCGATCTTCAACACGCTGATCGGGAATTGATGCAGATAGCTCAGCGCCGAATATCCGGTGCCGAAGTCGTCGATAGAGATCACCACGCCAAGATCGGCGATTGTCTGGAGAGTCTGAAGGATCGTGACATCGTCCTTCAGCAGAATGCTCTCGGTGATCTCGATCTCCAGCCAGCTCGCCTTGCATCCAGTCTGGTCGAGGCAACGGCCGAACGAGGCGAGAAATCCGCCGTAGAGAAATTGTCGGGCCGAGACGTTGACCGCGACAACGATGGGCTCGTCCCGCTTCGTATTGCATGCGACGGCGAATGTCGCCGCATCGAAGAGAATCCGGCGGCCAATTTCGATGATCTTGCCGGTTTCCTCGGCGATCGGGATGAACTCCGCCGGTGAGATGAAGCCTTTTTCGGGGGTCTTCCAGCGGCATAGCGCTTCAGCGCCGCAGATCCGACCGGTTTTAAGATCGATCTTGGGTTGGAAATGGGCTGAAAATTCCCGAAGGGCCAAGCCTCTCGTCATCATCGCTTCCATTTCGAAGCGATTCTGGGCGATGCGGTTCATATCCGCCGTGTAGCGACAGAACTGACCGCGACCGCTCGCCTTCGCCTTGTAAAGCGCGATATCAGCATAGCGGAACAGTGTCGCGTCACATATGCTGTCGTCGGGAGCAATCGCGAGGCCGATGCTGGTTGCGACGTTGACGGAAACTCCATCCAACGTCATCGGGACGGCAATCGCCTTGATGATCTTTTCGGCGAGAGCTTCGGCTTGAGCAGGATCGGTCAGACCCGGTTGAATGACGGCGAATTCGTCCCCGCCGAGACGTCCGACCCAAATTCCCTGCCCAACCTGCTTGAGCAGACGTTCCGCGAACAGGCAAAGCAGTTCGTCGCCGATGACATGGCCAAGTGAGTCGTTGATCGCCTTGAAGTGGTCGATATCCAGGGTGAAGAGTGCCACCCTTGTACCGCTTTTCGTTGCCGCGGCAATTTCACCGAGCAGCGTATCGCGGAACTTCGCGCGATTGGCCAACCCGGTCAGACTATCGGTGAAAGCCAGCCGTTCGAGTTCGTGCTCCTTTTCGGCGAGCGCCTGCTCGGCGGTCTTCCGATCGGTGATATCGCGGCCGATGCCGAGAACGGAGATGAGTTTCCGGTTCTCGCAGAATTCCGGAAACAGGCGAATCTCATGCGTTATGGTGACATCGTCGCCGAAGTGGAAGACGTATTCCTTCTGGTATGGCTGCTCTGTTCGAAGAACCTCGTAAACGCTGTTCCGCAGATCGACGAGACCGGGATAACGCTCCGGCTTTTCCATGAACTCGGCGAACTCATTGTCCGGTGAAAAGCCGAATCTGTCCTTGAGCATGCGCTTCAAGGCGCCGTTCATGTAAATGGGACGCCCAGTGCGCTCAAAGCGGATGAGGCAGTCGGGCAGGTGCTCGGCGAGTTGTCGGTAGTCACGCTCACGGGCTCGCAATTCCTCGGCCATCTCATGGTTGGCGGTTATGTCCCGCGCAGTACCGAGGATCCCGGTTATTTTCCCGTAGCGGTCGTGGATTGCAGTCTTTCTCACATCGTATCGCCGGGCTCTCATCGTGTCGCTTGCCGGGATCTCCATCTCGAACTGAACGGCATCCTGAGAAGTGAGTGCTTCCTCGTCAGTCAGACGATGGGTTTCACGGATGTCACCATGGCTGAGGTCGCTCGCCCTGAGGCCGATCGCTTCTTTCTTCTGGAGCGAGTTGAACTCGTCGAATTTGTCATTGGTCAGGACGTAGGCGCCGTCGGCGTCCTTGATCCAGAACATGTCGAAAAAGACCTTCACTGCGGCGCTAAGCCGGTCGTTCGCTTCTGCCGCAGCAATGCGCAATTCGTCGATGTCGGTCGTGTGGCTGCTGATTGCGAGGACGCGGCGTGTCGCGCTATGCGGAGCGATCAGCGGTATCAGCCGGATTTTTGGGGCCGAGGCTGTCTCGTCCAAAGCCCTGTCCGAAAAATGCATCGTTGTAATCTGGCCGCTGCAGGCAGCTTGGACAATCTTCTGGCGCAACTCCACCATATCGTCATGAGGAATAATCTCGTCGGGCGTGCGCCCGCGAATATCCTCCATAGCCACGCCAAACCGTCCGATAACTGCCGGATTCGCGACAATGATCCGCGCGTTTTCGTCGTAGAGGACAATTTGGTTTGGGGTGTGAGCGAAAATTGTCGCCAGCATCGCCGCGGCATCGCTCTGCGCAAAAGCAGCGATGTATTCGTCAAGCGACCCCGATGGCTTTTGCGTCTTTGTTCCTACAAGGCGCTGCGTCATTGAAATTCACCGATTCTGCGCGGAGACCTCTCCGAAAAGAAGATTAATATCTATTGATCGATTTCCGTGAGGATTGCGTTAAGCGAGCCTGATAACAAGAGTCCGTTGGACTTCCCGAGGCGAGTTCGTGCCCTTGGACTGCGCGTTTTAAGAGTAATTTACAATTAAAAAACGATAATCACTTCAGTAATCGCAAGCGTTTCAACGCGCAGAAAATTACGTCAGGTTTGCAGCATTCCTTTGTGGAAGCGCGTCTGAAAAACTACCGGCACTCATGATATTCCTTCCGGCGGCTTTGAGCACCCGAAAAAAAAACGGGCCCGCCGAAGCGAGCCCGTTCTTAAGTTCTTAATGGAGTTAAGTCTTAGTTGCTCTGGCCTTCGCTCGAGCTACCACCATCGGAGGAACCACCCGAGCCGCTTTCGCCCGAACCGCCGGCAGCGCTTTCCTCAGGCGTGTATTCTGGAGCGTTCTCAAGCTGGTCCTCGGTCATCTGCGTCTGGACCGACAGCGAACCGCCGGAGTCCTGCATGAACTGAAGTTCGTCCATGCTGACCGAAACCGGCTTTTCGCCGATGCCGAGGAAACCGCCAACGTCGATGATGACCGCTTCGATACCACCGTCCTGCGAGAGAACGATGTCGCCAACGTCACCGACCGACTCGTTGTCCGGGCCGACAACCGAAGTGCCGATCAGATCATCCGCTGTAAGCGATGAGGTGTCGTCGAGCGGCTGCATATCCGACTGACCACCTTCGCTGGAAGCCGAGTCACCGCTAGCCTGATCACCGGACGAAGACGAGTCGGAGCTAGCTGCCGAGCTATCGTCAGCCTGTGCCATCTCGGTGCCTGCTTCGTCAGCAGCATTCTCGGTCGACTGAGCAGCCTGATCAGCGGCCTGACTTGCCTCATCCGTAGCGTTATCTGCGGACTGAGCAGCCTGGTCGCCTGCCTGCTCCATCTCGGAACCGGCTTCAGAGGCGGCCTGATCGGCTTCGGCTGCTGCCGAACCAGCCGCCGAACCAGCGGCAGCTGCTGCTGCGGAATCACCGGCTTCAGTCGTGTTGTCGCCAGTGCCGCCATCGGAATTCGTGCCCGAGCCCTCGGAAGCCTGCTGGTCGCCAGAAGCCTGGTCGCCGCTGCTTTGCTGACCTTCACCACCTTCCTCAGGACGTTCGCTGCTGAAGGACGGAGCCTCTTCCAGCTGCGCGCGGTCGGATGCGTACACTACCTGCGGCGTGCCATCTTCCTGCTTGGACATCTTCATTCCGTCGAACGGAACAGCAACGTCCTTCTCACCAATGCCGAGGAATCCTCCCACGCCGATGACGCCGGCCTCGATAGCGCCCGAGGACGACACGACCAGATCGTTGATCTCGCCAACGCTCTCTGCATCTTCGCCCGGACCGGACAGCACGTCCGCGCCAATCAGATTCTGGGACAGGAACTGATCCTGACCGACAGACGTCGGTACATCGGAAGAACCGCCACTCGACGCGGTGTCGCTGGAAGCTTCCGATCCACTACCGCCGGAAGCCGCCATGTCGGACGAGCCGCCGGAACCGCTGGTGTCGCTGCCGCCTGTTGCGGCCGTATCGGACGAGCCACCCGAACCGCTCGCTTCACCGCCACTTGACGGATCGGTCTCGCTGGCCGAGCCACCCGAGGCTGCCATGTCACCGCTGGCCGAGTCTTCGGACGCCATGCCCGACTGCTCGGTCGAGCCGCCACCTTCAGCACCGGAGCCTTCGCCGGAAGCTGCTTCCTGCTGCTCCTGCTCGCCCGGCATCATGAAGGTCGGCATCGAGCCGAGGTCATCACCGCCGGAAGCCATGGTCGCGCGCGGCTCGCCTTCCTGCATGGACCAAGAAATCTGATCGAACGGAATGGCGACTGTCTTCGACTCCTCGCCGGCGGTCGTCACAATAGCAGCAACGATCTGGCCATCGGACCCAACGAGATAATTATCGATCGTCGCGACCGCCTCGGCATCCTCGGCATCGCTACCATAGATCGACTGGCCTGTCAGATTGGATGCCAGATACTGATCGGATGAAAGCTGCTGCAGGAAATCGCCCGAAGCCTGGCTATCGGACGAAGCGGACATTTCGCCGCCGCTCGCGTCAGAACCGCTCGCATCGGAGCTGCCCTGTTCCGACTGCATTTCCTGGGTCTGACCCTCGGTTGCAGCATCACTGGACTGCTCACTGTCCTGAGCATAGGCACCTGTGGCGAGAACGCCTGCGAGGGCCGTTGAAACGAGAAGTTTGCGTAGCATCGTTTATTCCTTGTCTGTCAGTTGTTTGACAGCGCCGCCCGCGTGACATGGTGCCAACGGCGACGTTGATGGCTAAGAAATGGCTGAAGGGGCTGGGCGGTTCCGTTGCGAAAAAGTATTTTTTGGCAGGCTCAAACAATAGGCGCGCACGATGTGCGCGTTCAGGTCCGGTTCATCTTCGACATCGAAGATAAGGCTTTATTGCACTGCAAAATGCTCGTGCACCCTAAGTACAACTGATTGCATTGATAGCCAGCTATTTGTTTGGCGTGGTCTCCCGACTTAGGCCGCTTTGCCAGGTTCTTGTTTTTCGGGTTGAGCGACGGCGTGGCGCGTCTTCTCGTGCCAACCCTGCATAGCAAATGACATCGGTCGAAATAAAATCGCTCTATTCGGAGTGTGCCTGCGATGGCAGCTGCCGTTTCGCGAGGTTACGCAAAGACCAGAATACCGAAGAGAATCATCAGCAACAGGCCGATCAACACGATAAAAATCAGGAGCTTGGCGATTCCGCCCGCAGCACCTGCGATGCCTCGAAATCCAAGCAGGCTCGCGATCGCGGCGACGATGAGGAGGATGACGATGATCTCGAGCATGGATATGTCCTGTCTTTGGTCAGTCGATCGCCTGGATCGCCGTTGCAGAACCGAATGGTTTTGAGCGCGGAGCGTTCCACGGCCCTATATGGAAATCGGTTGTCTCGTCGGGCATCTGAGCCGAAAACGCCGTGGGCGATCCTCTTCCGGCGCTAATCTTGTTCTCGCGATCATCCTTGGGCATCACCACGCGCTTCGTCTGCCTTAGATAGCGCTCGAGCGGTTCTCAGATCGCGGCACAACAAGAATAACAGTGGATCGGAACGTCGGCGGAATTCCGGTGTTTGTCGGTTCGGCAGTGGTGGTGACGGCACCCCACGCGACGCAAGGGGATCAGATGAAGGTTCTGGCGCTTCTCAACGAGGATGGTGGAACGTTGAAGACCACCAACCTCGACTGGCTCTCGTCCCTGTTGAGGGACGAGTTCGCGGTTCAAGGCCATACGGTCGAGATCGTGCGCTGTTCGGGAAACGAAGTGGTGCAGGCGATCCAGGGGGCGGTCGATCGCCACGATACCGAGGTCCTTCTCGTGGGCGGCGGAGACGGCACGGTCTCTGCTGCAGCGGCGAAATGCGTTGGCACCAAGACCGCGCTCGGAATCCTGCCGGCAGGAACGATGAACCTCTTTGCCCGAACGCTGCAAATCCCTCTCGATCTGGAACAGGCGATTGGTGCGCTTGCATCGGGGCGGATAACGCCTGTTGATGTGGGACGGGCAAACGGTGAGGTCTTCGTTCATCAATATGCCGTCGGCCTGCATGCCCGCATGGTCCGCATGCGCAACAAGTTCTCCTATGGATCGCGTATCGGCAAGGTAATGGCCACGTGGAGGGCAGGGTGGATTGCAATCCGCACCCTCCCAGAGATCAGCCTGGAAATCGAACTCGATGGAAAGGTGCAGGAGATCAAGTCGGCGGCCGTCGCCTTTTCGAACAATTTTTACGGCACCGGTCACGTGCCCTTCGCCGACGATCCAACGGACGGCTATCTCGGCGTTTATATCTGCAAGGCGCGCAGTGTCGGGCGCGTCGCCAAGCTGGTGCTGGACATCATGATGGGAGCCTGGCGTGAAAACCAGAACCTCGACGCGTTCAAGGCCAAACGCGTGCGGCTCATCTATGGCGGGCGGAATCACAAGGATCGCGCGGTGAAGGACGGCGAACTCGTCAGGCTCGAAGATGAGACAGTGATCGAGATCGATCCCGGCGCCCTCATGGTGCTGGCGCCGCACGAGGCGACGTATCTATCGGCAAAATCGACCTGACTGGCATGTGGGCCGGGCAGTCCATTCGAAACGGACTGTCCGGTCTCTGAGATACCGCTAGCCGTCGAGCTTACCCGCGGCGTGGGCGAGCATCGTGTAGACCTTGCCCGTATCGGTCGTCAGATAGCTGCTCGTCAGATCGATATCCGGATCGCGCCGGACCGCTTCCGAAAGCAGTTTCTCGAAATCCGAGATGTAGCTCTCGACAGCCGAACGGAAGTCCGTGTCGCGCTGGTAGCGACGCCGTACCGTGTCGAAGGTCTGCTGACCGCGGATCGTATAGAGGCGCCTATTGAAGACGTTCGTCTCACCCAGACGATACCGCCGCCAGAGATCGGATGCCGCGTTCGTGTCGATCGCACGGACGATCTCCCCGGAAAGATCGTCAAGCTGGTTGCCTGAGGACCGGTCAACCGGCGCGGACGGGGAAGCGCGTCCCGCCATCGACTGATCCTCGCGCGAAGCCCGTCGCAGGAGATCGGAGACCCAACCGCTTCCCTGCGGCTCAGGTGGCGTTTCCTCACGTTTGCCGGTCGACGACGGCCGTGATGCTTCGCTCCGGTAATCGCTTTGAGCGGGACGTTCCTGCCGACGGACGGCAGACGGAGCGGGCTGCGGCGGCGGGCCCTGAAGCGGCCGTGCCGGCGTATTGCTTTCCATTGATGGAGTGCGCGTGGCACTGCCTTCAGCGCGGGCCTGCGGTGCCGCGCTTCTGGTCTCCGTCGATGGTCGCGGACTTGCCGCGTCGGGATTCGAGCCGCGCAGGTCTCGGGCAAGATTGCCGTCGGTCAGGAAGGAGGCGGCAAGGCGCTCCTCGAAGTCGCTGTCGTCGAAAGCCGACTGAGGCGTTTGAGCCGGCTGTTGCGGCGCACGCGGCGGCTCGGGCTGACGGCTTTGCGGCTGGCGTGGCGGCTCCTGCCTTGGCTGATATTCCTGGCGTGGCTGCGATGCCGGCCGGCTCGATGCATAGCTGCCTGCGGCGGCTCCTGCTGCGGCCGCGACGGGCGCGACATCGAGGGCACCGCCCGTGCGCTGGACGATCTCGCTGAGATCGCGCAGGGCGCGCAACTGATCGGAGACTGCGCGACGCATGGCGGCTGTCGATTCCCGGGTTTCCTCGGGAAGTTCGAAGACGCCTTGCTTGATCTCGGAGCGGGCCGCCGACATCTCGTCGCGGATGATGGAAGCTGCCCGGCGGATTTCGTCGGTTGCGCCTTCGAAGCGCTGGCTGGCCTCCTCGACGGCGCTCTGGACCGCCTGTCGGATCGTTTCGGCCGCTGCGCGCGAGCGCACTTCCGTCGAGTCCAGCTGCCGTTCCGCCTGTTCGAGCGTGCCGGAGACCTCGTTCGACAGTTGGGACGAAATCGCGCGGGAGCGCTCCTCGGTCCGGTCGAAGAGATTGGTCATGAGACCTTCGAAGGACTGGATCGTGCCGCCGATTTCCTCGGAACGAGAAATCAGCGTACTCGCCAGCTCTTCAAGACCGCCCCGGCCGCCTTCCAGCGTCTCGCGCAGGCGACCTTCGCCGGTCTCGATCTGGCGAACCGCATCGCCGAGGGCGGCGCCATGTTCTGCGAAGCGATCGACGATCGACGCGATCTTCGAGAAGGCACCCATGGACATCTGGTCGAGGCGCTCGGTGTTGTTCTCCAGCATGCGCGCGGTGAGGGCGATCTGGTTCGAAGCCTGCTCGGCCGCGCTGGTGAAGCGTTCGCCGGTCTGCTGGAGCGTCGAGTCGATCGCGCCGAGATTGCTTGCGGTCTCGTCCACGAGCCCGCGCAGCTCGCCGGAGGTCTGACCGAGGCGGCCGAGCAGCGAGTTGAGTTCGCCGGACAGGCGGTCCCTGATATCGGAGACGTCTGCTGCGGCGCTGCGGGCACGCTCGTCGAAAGCGCCCATGACACCCTCTGCCGCCTGATTGAGGGCGGCGATGGTTTCGTCCGCCCGGCTTGAGAGCTGGCTGACCAGCGGCTGGGCATCTTCCTCGAGAAGCCGCACCAGCTGGTTGTGCTGGGAGCCGATGATGTTGGTGAGGTCCGTCGTGCGGCCTTGCAGTTCCTCGCCGAGAAGACGCGCACGATCCGATATCCCGCGCTCGCTCGCGGTGAGGCGCTCGGTGAGTTCGGTTTCGAGGATTCGCGCGATTTCCGCCGAACTCGATGACAACACCGCCGCCATTTCGCGGGTCCGCTTCGCCATGTCCTCGGAGAGCATCCGGCCGCGTGCTGCGATCTGCCTCTCGCTCTCGCCCATGCGCGAGGAGAGTTCGTCGGCGACAGCTCCGGCGGCTTCCATCAGCTGCTCGCGGGCCTGATCGGTCTGAGTGCGGATCGTTTCGGAGATCGTAGCGAACTGACCGGAGAGATCGGCGCTGCGCGACAGAAGCTCCTGGCGTGCTTCCGATGCGTCGTGGACGAAGGACTGCGAAAGGCTGACCACGTCGCCGCGAAGCTCGGCGGCGATCGTCGTCGCTTCCTGGCGCAGGCTCGCCGAAGCACTGGCGATCTCGGCCCGGACACGTTCCGTCGCCTCGCGCAGGCCTTCGCCGAGATTGTTCGACTGCATAAGCTCTTCGAGCTGCACCGAGACGGTCGAAAGCTCTTCTGTGAAGCGCTGGGCGCGCTCTTCGAGGCTCCTGGCCGCGTTGTCGGTCTCGGAGCGAAGCCGCGTGGAAGCGCCCGAAATGCGGTTGGCCAGCTGATCGGTGTTGTCGCGCAAGGCGAGCTGGCTCGTCTCTGCCTGCTCGCGCATGCGGTTCGCCGCTTCGGTGATCTGCGCGGCGATGGTCTCTGCCTGCTCGCGCATAGCGTCCCGGCTCTCGTAGGACGAGCTGGTGACGCGGCCCTGCACCTCCTGCATCATCTCTTCGAAGCGCTTGGTATTGCGCTCGAACTCGCTCGCGACCTCGACGGATACATTCGAGAGGGCATCGGCGAGAAGCATGCGCTGGGAGGCAAGGCCTTCCTGAACCGTGGTGACTTCTCGGTTCATATCGCCTGCCAGCGCCGCGATGGAACGCGACAGCTCGGTTGCTTCCACCGAGAAGCGGTTGCGGGACTCTTCCGAAAGGGTGCGAAGCGCTGTCGTCGCACCAGTGATGTTCTCGGCGATGCGCGCGCTTTCGCCGGTGAGCGAGAGCTGGGCATCGTTGGCCTTGGCCGAGAGCTCGTCGGCAAGGCTCTTGAGCCGGTCGGAGAGGCGGTTCGCTTCTTCCTCGATCTGCCGACGGGCGGCATCGCTCGATGCGGTGAAGAGTTGCTCCATGCCGGAGAGGTTCTCCGCCATGCGGTTTGTCTCGCCCTGAAGCCCTTCGCGGGCCTGGGCGACTTCGGCCGTCATGGTCTGCATGGCTTCCGCGATGGTCTCGCGGATCGTGTCCGCGATGGCGCCGGCACGGGCGTTGAGCGTGCGCTCCACGTTGCCGAGGCCGCGCTCCAGCGCCGAGGAAATGGCATTGGTGCGTTCGTCCAGACTCTCCGCAAGCGCGCTCGATCCCTGGTCGAGAGCTGCGACCAGTTCGCCGCGCCGTTCGTCGAGCGTCGACGAGACGTTCGCAACGCTCTCGTCGATCGCCCGGCGCACTTCGTCGCTCCGGTCACCGAGCGTTGCGGCCGCTGCGCGGGACGCTTCCTCGATGGTCGAGGCAATGCTGTCGCGGCGGTCGTCGAGGATCGAGGACAGCTTGAGATCGGCCTGAATGAGCGATTCCGAAATCGCGTTCACGCGCTCTTCGATCGTGTGCGCGATGGCCTCTCGGCCTCCTGAGAGTTCGCTCGCGATCGCCGCGCGCCGTTCGTCCAGACCGCCCAGAACCGAGCTTTCCGAAGCCGCCACGAGCGCAGCCATCGCGCCGAGGCGCTCGTCGAGACCGTCGACGAGTAGCCGCTGAGCTTCGCCGATGATCGAGCGCAGACTTTCGGCCCGCGTGGTGAGGCCCTCTTCGGCAAGCTGGACGCGGCCGGCGACCTGATCGGCGAGGGTCTTCGCGCGATTGTCCAGGTCTTCGACGAGCTGCGCGTCGTTCATCCGGGCAAGTTCGCGAATGCGTTCGGTCCGCTCGTCGAGCCCGCCGATGACGGTGGAAAGGGCCTGTTCGATCGCCTCCATCTGACCGCTGGCACTCTGGCCGATGCGATCGGAGAAGTTGTTCGAACGCTCGTCCATCTCGGTGCGGAACTGTTCGGTCTGGCTGTCGATGCTCTCGCGGATAGCGCTGCGCGCCTCTTCCATCGCCGAAGCAAGTGCATCCACCTTGGACGCGACATCCGATGCAACGTTTGAGGCGAGATCGTCGAAACCACCGCGCAGCGTACCGATCCGTTCGTCGAGAGCAGAAAGCATCCGCTCGCGGATCTCTTCGGTGATCGAGGTGAGGATCGAGGCGCGATCGTCGAGCTCGCCGCGCAGGGCGTTGGAGCGCTCATCGAGGGTCGAGATCAGTTTGACGCCCTCGCTCTCAAGCGACTGGTTCAGACGCTCGGAGCGATCGGATAGCAGCGATGCGATCGACTCGATGCGGTGGTCGAGACCACCGGTCAGACTGTCACGGGTCTGATCGACCAGGCTTTCGATCGCTTTTCCGCGCTCTTCCAGCAGCTGCGCCAGCGCTTCCTGTTTCTCGTCGACGCCGCGAGCCATGATGCCGTCGGCCATTCCGATGAGCGCCTCGACACGAAGGACTGTATCTTCCAGCGAGTTCTTGATCTGGCCCGACTGGCTCTCGAGGCCGGAAAGAAGCGTCTGCGAGTTGAGGGCAAGGCTTGCTTCGAGGTCCTCGCTGCGGTTGCCGAGAACCTCCTCGAGACTGGCCTGCCGCTTCTGGAGAAGCGTTTCGAGATTGGCGACCGCCGAGGCAAGCGCGTTGCCGATCGAGGATGTCCGCTCATACAGCGCGTCGATCCGCGAACCGGTCGAGGCATCGAGCTGCTGGAGCTTTTCGTCGAAGGTCTCGCCAAGGGCAGCGCGCCGCCGGTCGAGCAGTTCGGACAGAGAGCCGAGCCGTTCGTCGAGGAGCGAGCGGACCTCTTCTGCCTTCGCGTCGAAGGCATGACGACGATCGTCGAAAAGACCGGCCATCTGGCCTGAGCGGGCTTCGAGAATGGAGCCGAGATCTTCGAGCCGTTCATCGAGATAGGTACGAACGGCATCGGCCCGCCGGTCGAACTCGCCCTGCTTGTCTTCGAACGCGCCGGAGATCGCACCGGCTCGATCGGAGAGCAAGGTATTCAGGCCTTCGAGGCGCTGGTCGAGGGCGCCACGGATATCCTCCGCGATTCCATCGAACGCATTGCGCCGCTGGTCGATTGTCTCTGCGATCGTTCCCGAGCGCTGGTCGAGCATCGTCGCGAGCTCACCGAGCTTCTCGTCGATCGTCATACGGACGACTTCGGCGGATTCGACGAAGCCTTGGCGGCGCTGGTCAAAGATGCCGGCCATCTGGCCGCTGCGCGCATCGAGGAGCGAAGCAAGATCGTTGAGGCGGGTGTCGAGATCGCTGGCGATCGTGCGCGCCTTCTCCTCGAAGGCCGACTGACGTCCATCGAATGCGCCGGAAATCTGGCCGGCTCGCTCGTCGAGCATTGCACCGAGGCTTTCCAGCCGCTCGTCGAGCACTGCGCGGACGACGTCCGCGCGGTCGTCGAATATCTTCTGGCGATCCTCGAAGGCGGTTGTGATCTCGCCGCCGCGCTGGTCCAGTGCCCGGGAAAGATCGGCAAGACGCGTGTCGATCTCCGCCGAGACAGCGCGAGCCCGCTCTTCGAACTCGTTCTGACGGTCATCGAACGAGCTGGCGATGATGCCTGAGCTTGCTGCGAGAATGCCGCCGAGGCCTTCGAGGCGCTGGTCGAGGAGGGAGCGAAGTCCGTCCAGCTGCTCGTCGAGCTGCCGGCGCGCGCCCTCGGTCTGTTCGTCGAAGATCGCCTTGCGTTGGTCGAACGCCTGGGTGATCTCGTTCTGCTTGGCGCCGAGCTGGTTCGCGAGGCCCGCCAGACGATCGTCGATCTCGCGGGACATCGTGGTCGCGCGTTCTTCGAATTCGCGCTGGCGATCATCGAACGAGCCGGCGATCATTCCGGAACTGGCCGCGAGGAGCCCGCTCAGACTGTCGAGGCGGTCATCGAGCAGCGAGCGAACCGATTCCGCCTGGTTCGCGAATGTCGCCTGGCGATCCTCGAAGCCTTCGACGAAATGCCCGTAGCGCTCTTCGAGGTTCGCGTTGAGCGCCTGAAGCCGGTCGTCGAGAAGCAAGCGGATTTCCTGTGCCTTGTCGTCGAAGTTGGTGCGCCGTTCGTCGAGGGTCGCGCCCAGTTCGGAGTTTCGATCGGACAAGAGCTGCGAAAACTGAGTGGTTCGCTCTTCGAACAGGGCGCGCGTGGACTCCAACATCGCGGCGCCGCGCTCTGAAAATGTCTGATTGCCGCCGTCGAAGGCGGCGATGATCTGTCCGGAGCCCGCGTCGAGCAGGGAGTTCAGCCCCGAGAGTCGGTCGTCGAGGAGCGCGCGCAGTTCGGAGGTGCGCTTGTCGAGAACACGATCGCTCTCGGCGACGGCCTCCTGCGTGCTTGCTCCGAGGGCATGATGGCCGGCCTCGAAGGCTGCCACGATCTCCTGGGCGCGTTCGGCGAGAGCCTGGGCGAATTCGCGCGAGCGTTTTTCCAGCAAATCCGAAATCCGCTGGGTCGCATCCGCAATGACGTTTGCCCGCTCGTCGAGAGCTTCGACAAGGTTGCCACCGCGTTCCGTGAGGGTGCGGTCGATCGCTTCTATCCGGCGGTCGAGGTCGCCGATGGTCCTCTCGTTTGTTTCGGAGAGGAGATTCGCTGCCCGTTCGGTACGCTCCGTCAGGCTCGTTTCCATGCTTGAAAGGAAGCGCTGGGACTGATCTTCGAGTTCGCTCCGGCGGGTGTCGATGCTCTCGCTCAGCTGGCCGATATAGATGTTGTCGCGTTCGCCGATCTCGCGCAGCCGTTCGTTGAAGGCACCGTCGAGCTGGGCGAGGAAGTTCTGCGCTTCGCCGGCAAGGCCCTGGAGGCGCTGGTCGAATACGGCGGCCATGTCGGACAGGAAGCGGCCTGTCTCGTCGCTCAGGGTTCCCTTCCGGGCCTCGAAAAGGCCGGTCATGGATTCGCCGGTCGCGATCAGCTGGCGATCGAATTCGCGGGCCTGTGTTTCGAGACGATCGACGATCGAGCCGGACTTGTCCTCGAACTCGGCGGCGCGCGTGCCGAGGCGGCCGTCGATATCGGTGATCAGGTGCTTCGTCTTTCCGTCGAGCTCTTCGCTGCGGTGCTCGATCACCCGGTCGAGGTCGCCGAGGAAACCGCCGCTCTTTTCCGCGAGTTCGCGCAGACGCTTCTCGAAGGCCGCTTCAAGGCCGGAGAGGAAGCTCGACGTCTCCGACGTCATGGTGTTGGAGCGCTCGTCCAGCGCCTGGGTCAGATCGGTGAGGAACCTCTGGTTCTCGCCGGTCAGGGTTGCGCTGCGATTGGCGAGAAGCCCGTTGATTGCCTCGCCGGAGGCAACGAGGCGCTGTTCCATCTCCTGGCCGATCGCGGTCAACCGCGTGGCAAGCTCGTCGGTGCTGGCTGTAAGCGACTGCGCCCGGCTCTCCAGAAGGGCGCCGATGCGTTCTTCGGAAGACTGGATACGGCTTTCGATGTCCTCGCCGATGGTGGACAGACGCTCCATCAGCGCGTCGGAGCGCTCGCTCATGGTTGAAAGGCGGGAATCGAGTTCGCCGGTGACGTTCTCGCCGGTCTCACGCAGGGTTTGCGTCGCGTGCTCGCCGCTCTGCGTGATGCGCTGGATCAGCTCTTCGCTGTTCGAGGTCAGCCGGCCGCTGATTTCGCTCGAGCGCTCGTCGAAGAGCATCGCCATCGAGTCGGAGCGCGACGTGAAATCCTCGGCGAGCGCGCGGGAGCGATCCTCGAAGAGCGCGGTAAAGCGGGCCGAGGCTTCTTCGATGCGCTGGAGAATCTGTTCGGAAGCCTGATCGACATCGGTGACCAGCTGTTCGTGCGATCCGACCACCGAAGAGCGCATGCGCTCGGCGTGGGACAGCATCTGTTCGCGTTCGGAGCCGAGATCCTGAACGAGCGTCCGGATCTTCGCCTCGTTGTCGGCATAGGCCCGTTCGAGTGCCGAAACCTCGCCATGGACGACGTTTTCGAGCTCCATCGTGCGTGAGAGGGCCCGCTCCACGCTATCGCCGAGCGAGGAAACCTCGCGTCTCACAGCCTGGCCAACGCTGGCGACACGCTCGCTTGCGACCGTCTCGGGCTCGGCGAGCTTGAAGGCGACCTCGGCGAGAGAGCGGCTCATGAGACGCAGGTCGGAGGATCGACGAACCAGTATCGCAAAGGCGAAGACGAGCAGGACCGGAATCACGCCCACCGCTGCGATCATGGCGAGCAGCGTGCCTTGCTCCGGATCGGTGATCGCCTGATCGAGCGGGAAGAGGCGGTCGCCGAAGAACTGATAGGCTGCGAGCGCCGTGCCGCCGAGCCAGAGAACCGCGAACAACGCAGCAAGCCAGAGCGGAAGGGACGAGCTGCTGCGCGAAAGGAGCGCGTCCGCCATCACTGCGGTCCGGCGTTCCTCGTCATTCGCGGCTTTCTGGCCGTAACTGCGCTGGTTCGTTTCGCTTTCTGTTCCGCCGGACGGTATGTAGTCTGCCGTACCCGTGTCCTGATTGGCGGCAGTCTGGGGAAGCGGCTTTTCCGGCGTCGTCGATTCTTTCACGTTTTTGGGCGGCAAGAATCCTTCCGCATTCTCGCGCGCCTGCTCTGCGCGGAGTTCCTCCGCGGTCTCGCCGAGCTGACGCTCGAAATCGTCCAGAGACATGTCGACGGTTGTATTGTCAGGCTTTTGCGGTGTCTCCGCCTGTGCGGCATCGTCGGACCATTGTCCCGATCGGGAATTGAGATCCGCTTCCAAAGCGGCCTCGAGCTCACTCACGGCTTCGTCGGAGAGAGGATCGTAGGCTTTGGACTTCGACATCGTCGGTACGCCTTCATTACTCGTTACTCGAACCGGCGTTTCCGCGGCGCCTCGCCGGGAGCGGGCAGGCCTTGCGGAACCGTCAGTTCTCACGGAGTGTCATCCGCGATCATGACATCGACGCGCGCAACGAGGCGCACGAAAATGGGACGTCCCATCGTACCGGGCTCAAAACGGGAATGAAACCGCTTTGGAGCCGAGTTTCGACAAGTTTAAAGATAAGGTTAACGCACAAAACCCGGAACATCATCGGTCAGTTGCCCGAGTCTGCGGCAGCACAATTTTCATGAGGCTGCACCATTCGCGCAAGCCTAATCGCCCCAACTTTTATTCCGCCACGTTAACCGATTGATTACCTTATTGGATCAGCCTTGGTCAATCAGGGTGATGCGGAACGGATCTGGCAGAACTCACAAGGGTTTCAGCTATTCAGGCGATCGCGTTTCCATCCGGATTACGGAGAACGACGATGCCCGCCATTTCTTCTCATGCCACGCCGGACGAAGCCTCGCTTTCCTCTTCGCACAAGATGAGACCTTCCGCCGCGAGCCCCATCGACCTCGTCCATCTTGCGACGCAGACTTGCGGCGATCGCGAACTCGAACGCAGTATTCTTGCGATGCTGGCCCGCCAGATCGGCAGCGCCGAAGCACGGCTCCGTGCGCTGTCGCTTACGGAGCGTGCGACGCTTGCCCACGCGCTCAAGGGCACGGCACGCAATGTCGGCGCATTCGCTCTTGCGGACGCGGCCGCTCAGTTCGAAACCGGACCGTCGAACGAGGCGGCCCTGTCGCGGCTGATCGACCATATGAACATGACCCGGCGGTTCGCGGCCGAACTCGCCTGAGTTCGGTTCGAGCGGACAAGCTTGCCACGGGTGGCAATTGCCGGACGCGTCCCACGGTTGACAGTCAGCCTGTGCTTGCCGATAGCTCCAGCCAATTCTTCGCGGCCTCGCTTCCTGACGGGGTTCGCGGGCGACAGCCGGTGATCGGAAAGCTCAAGATATCATGCCCAAAGTGATCTACGTCTCCTCGTCCGGCGACCGACGGGAGATCGATGCCAAGGCCGGAACGACGGTCATGGAAAACGCGGTGCGCAACGATGTTCCGGGCATCGAGGCCGAATGCGGCGGTGCATGCGCCTGCGCGACCTGCCATGTCTATGTGGACGAAGCCTGGGTGGACAAGCTGTCCGGACCCGAGGCGATGGAAGAGGATATGCTCGACTTCGCCTATCAGCCACGCGAAAATTCTCGGCTTTCCTGCCAGATCATCCTGAATGACGACCTGGACGGACTGACCGTTACCACCCCCGAAGAGCAGGCCTGAAGCGGCCCAGCCATGACATATCCCCGATCAACCGATGAGGTCTTCGGCAAAGCGGGGCGTTAGTGTGTCGTAATGGGAAATGACGACACTTGCTTTCGCGCGGGCATCTTCGTCGGGCGCATAGCCGAAATCGACGAGAATTGACGGGACCTGAATCGCGTTTGCGGCGGCTATGTCCGTGATCGTGTCGCCGATCATCACCGTCTTCGCCGCGCTGGATTTTGAACGTTCAATCGTGCCGCCGAGATGGGCGGGGTCAGGCTTCATCCCGGCAAACGTATCCTGTCCGCATATGGCGGCGAAGCGTTTCGAGAGGCCGAGTTCGTCGAGCAGCAGCACCGCGAGCTTCTCTCGCTTGTTCGTGCACACCGCTAACGACCAGCCCGCTGCTTCGAGTCTGTCCATCGCGTCCAGAACGCCGGGAAATGGCTGCGAGGTCTCGGCGATGTTGGCCTCATAGTGCACGATAAATCGGTCGAAATGCTCTTTGATCAATGCCTCGGGAAGTTCGCGCCCGTGGTGGTGATAGGCCGCCTTCAGCATGGCGATCGCGCCATGTCCGGCATGGGGCCTCACGACATCGAGGGGCAGTGGTGGAAGCCCGTCGGCATGAAGGCAGGCGTTGAGGCTCGCTGCGAGATCGGGAGCGGTATCGACCAAAGTTCCGTCGAGATCGAAAACCGCCAGTTTCGTCATCGGATAGCCTGCCTCTTCTTCGCTCTTGTTCCGACAGGACGCGTCTGGCCTGCCTCGCCTGTCGTCGACAGCGCAAAAGTTTGCCCTTTAGTCTGTCGACATCCGCGCGATAGGGCTTAAATCAAACACCGCGTTGCGGATAGGCGGGCACCGAAGCCATATTTCCGCATAAGAACGGTCCTGGGAGTTTATGGATGTCGGACGCCAAGTCCTTGAAGAGAAAATCCGCGGAAGCCGCTTTTGCGGAGCTCGAAGAAGGCTTGAACATCGGCATCGGCACAGGCTCGACCGCGGAAGAGTTCGTGCGTGTTCTCGCGGAACACGTAAACGCCGGGTTCGAGATGACCGGGGTCGCGACATCCGAGCGCACCGAAAAGCTTTGCAAAGAACTCGGCGTTCCCATGAAGACGCTCGACGAGATCCCGATCCTCGACGTCACCGTCGACGGAGCCGACGAAGTCGACGGAAAGTTGCGCCTCATCAAGGGCGGCGGCGGCGCCCTGCTGCGGGAAAAGATCGTTGCCTTTTCATCCGCCAGGATGATCGTCATCGCCGACAGGTCGAAGAAGGTCGAGACGCTCGGTGCGTTTCCCTTGCCGATCGAGGTCAACGGTTTTGGGCTGATGGCGACCTTCATGGCAATCCGCCGCTCTGCGGAGTCCCTCGATCTCTCAGGTGAAATCGTCCTCAGGAAGAACGGTGATCAGCCCTTCATCACCGATGGCGGCCATTTGATTCTGGACGCATCTTTTGGCCGCATTCCAGACCCAGAAGCCCTCAGCGCCGCGCTTCATTCGATTCCAGGTGTTGTGGAGCACGGCCTTTTCATCAAGCTCGCCAGCACCGCGATCCTGGCCGGCGAGGATGGTATCGAGAAGCTTGAGGCTTGACGAGCGGCTCTCAAAGGACCACCCACCCGGCAGACGCGACCGTTTTCGCGCGAGGCTCAAACAACCTACGGAGATTCGAGTTTTGCGGATCAAGAACATTGTCCCGGCGCTGAGCGCCATCGTCTTCAGCGGCGCGGTTATCGCCGCCGCACCCGCTCTGGCACAGGACACGGCAGCGCCCGAAACTTCGGGTCAGGCCCAAGAGTCGGAGCCGGCGCAGGAGGTTTCCGAAAGCCATCTCGCGGCTGCGCGCGCAGCCGTCGACGCGATCGGCGCGACCGATGAATTCGACAACATTCTCCTGAACGCCGCCAACCAGACCAAAGCGGAATTCATCCCCAACAATCCGGATCTCCAGTCGGAGATCTCGAACATGGTGGACGAGAAGGCGCTTGAACTTGCCCCGCGCCGGGCCGCTCTCGAAACGGAAGTTGCGCGAGTCTACGCCCAGCTCTTTTCCGAAGCGGAACTCAAACAGATTTCCGAGTTCTACGCGACAGATGCAGGCCAGAAGCTGATTGAGGTGGGTCCCAAAGCTGCGCGTGATTCCATGGGCGCCGCCAATGTCTGGACCAACGGCATCCTGCGTGATCTGCGCCAGGCTTCACTTCAGGGCATGAACGACATCTACGCTTCCAAAGCCGGCGCCTCCAACGCAGGAGAGAATGCTGCGGGTAGCGAGGGCCAAAACGCTGAGGGTGGCGGCGACGGCCAATAAACCCGACACCTCTTCAAACTGAAACATCGCCGGCGTGCCATATTGCCTCGGCGCAGGCGCCGGGGCTCCTGTATGCGAAAAACGGACCTGACCTGATGGCGACCTATGATTACGACCTTTTCGTCATCGGCGGCGGATCGGGCGGCGTCCGTGCCGCAAGGCGTGCAGCGCAGATCGGCAAACGCGTCGCGATTGCCGAGGAATACCGCTACGGCGGGACCTGTGTCATTCGCGGCTGCGTGCCGAAGAAGCTGATGGTCTACGCTTCACAATATTCCGAGCATTTCGAGGATGCGGCCGGATTCGGCTGGAACGTCGGCTCCCGCGAATTCAGCTGGGAAACGCTGATCGCCAACAAGGACAAGGAGATCGCCCGGCTGGAAACGATCTACCGGGCCAATCTCGAAAAAGCCGGCGCGCAGCCGCTCGCAAGTCGTGCCGTTCTCGAAGGACCGCACGAAATCCGTCTCACCGAGACGAACGAACTCGTGACTGCGGACAAGATCCTTATCGCGGTCGGCGGGCGGCCGAACCAGCATCCCGATCTGCCGGGGGCCCATCACTGCCTGACCTCGAACGAACTTTTCCATCTTGAGCGGCAGCCGGAAAAACTCGTCATCCTCGGCGGCGGCTATATCGCGGTGGAGTTCGCCAATATTTTCCTTGGGCTCGGTACGGACGTGACGCTCGTCTATCGTGGACAGGAAATTCTGCAGGGCTTCGATGACGATATTCGCACATGTCTGCACCAGCAGATGAGCGCGAAGGGCATGTCGGTTCGCTGCAAGGAAACGTTTCAGGAAGTCCGGCAAAAGCCTGACGGCGGCTTCGAGGCTGAACTCGACAACGGCGAGGTTCTCGATGCCGACGAGATCCTGCTCGCGATCGGCCGCAAGGCGAATACGGAAAATCTCGGCTGCGAGAAGGCGGGCGTCGAAGTCGACAAGCGCGGCGCGATCAAGGTTGACGACTATTCCCGGACGAGCGTCGACAACATCTATGCGGTCGGGGACGTGACCCATCGCATGCAGCTGACGCCGGTCGCGATCCACGAGGCGATGTGCTTCGTTGAGACCGTGTTCAAGAACAATCCGAAGAAGCCTGATTACGACTCCGTTCCGACGGCAGTGTTCTCCCAGCCTGAAATCGGCACAGTCGGTTTGACAGAAGCGGAGGCCGGCCGGCGTTTCGAGGACGTCGCCGTCTTCAAGACCGATTTCAAGCCGATGAAGCATACGCTTTCGGGCCGGAACGAGCGGACGATGATGAAGATCATCGTCGATCAGCAGACCGACCGGGTTCTGGGCGTCCATGTTCTGGGCTCGGATGCTGGCGAGCTCGCCCAGGTACTCGGCATCGCGGTGAAGGCGAGGCTGACCAAGAGCCATTTCGACGAGACCATGGCGCTTCATCCGAGCGGTGCGGAAGAACTCGTGACCATGTACGAGCCGAGCTACATCCTGCGCAAAGGCGAGAAAATCGCCTCCTGACGGCAGACCGTCTTTAGTTCGCACCTCTCCGCCACCCTAATCTTTGCTTGGAAATGGAACGCAGAGCGCGAGGACAGCGGACGATACCGCCGCGATGGAGTCCGGCTGTCGACCTTCGAAGGCTTGATTGGAGCGCCCGGCGCTGCCATT
This sequence comes from Fulvimarina thalattae, assembly GCF_040239565.1. Classification (NCBI taxonomy): domain Bacteria; kingdom Pseudomonadati; phylum Pseudomonadota; class Alphaproteobacteria; order Hyphomicrobiales; family Aurantimonadaceae; genus Fulvimarina; species Fulvimarina thalattae. The sequence goes on along the minus strand of NZ_JBEHWS010000009.1, from coordinate 69,958 downwards.
GCAGGGCTATGGACGTACATTCCGATCATCCCGACCTCGAGGCGCTGGCTGCCGACGGAAAGGTCATCGCCTATTTCGGCTATGGCTCGCTGGTCAATCGCCACACGCTACGCACGAAGTTCCTTGGCATCCGGCGCGCGGAGGCGCGTGGCTGGCAGCGATTCTGGCAGCCACGCGATCCGACGGCGGAGATGGCGCTTCTTTCGGTGCAGCCCAACGAGAGCGAGGCCGTGCACGGCGTCGTCGTCTATGATCTCGTCGACCACCTGCCCAGTCTCGACGAGCGCGAGGCGGGCTACAATCGCCGGATCATCGATCCTGCGGCTTTGACGATCGAAAACCCGCCGCTCGCCGACATGCCGGTCTTCATCTACGAAGCGACACCCGGCGCAAGCGATGCGGTGGAGCTCGGTTCGGCAATTCTCCAGAGCTATCTCGACGCGGTCATGCAGGGCTTTCGCGATCTCTATGGCGAGGATGGGCTGAAGCGGTTCGTCGAGCGCACGCAAGGCTTCGAGACGCGGCTGCTACAGGACCGATCCGCGCCGCGCTATTCCCGTTCCGTCGCTCTGCAGGAGGGCGAGGCGGAGCTGTTCGACAGTCTCGTCACCGCGCGCGGCGTTCAGGCGGTCGAACTCAGCCCCAACGAATAAAATCAGGACAAGGTTAGGCGTATTGCGATGAGCGAGAAGCTTTGGCGCATCTATCTCTCCGGAGAAATCCACACCGACTGGCGCGACGAGATCGCGAAGGGCGTTGAGGCGGCTGGCCTTCCGGTATCCCTCTCGGCACCCGTGACGAACCATGCCGCCTCCGACGATTGCGGTGTCGCGATCTTGGGCCCGGAAGACGACAAGGGCTGGCACGACCGCAAGGGCGCGCTGATGAACTCGATCCGCACCAAGACGCTGATCGAGGAAGCGGACATCATCGTCGTGCGGTTCGGTGACAAGTACAAGCAGTGGAACGCGGCCTTCGATGCCGGTATGGCCGCAGCGCTCGGCAAGAGCCTGATCGTCATGCATCCGCCGGAACACGCTCATGCGCTGAAGGAAGTCTGCGCAGCATCGAGCGCAGTGGTCGAGCGGCCCGATCAGGTCGTCGATATCCTTCGCTACGTCATCCGCGGCGAACTGAACGGGTATTAGACCTCTCACGGGTGACATTTATGCCCGGAAATGCTTAAACGCGCCCGAATTCGGTCGATTTATCCCCTGATGAGGGGGCTGTCGGATGGCTGACGCAGAGCCTGCCGAGCAAAAATCTAAGAATAACAATGATGAAATGACCGGCCCCAAAACCGGTCGATGAGAGGTCAAAATCATGGGCGCGAATTGGACACCGTCGAGCTGGCGCAACCTGCCGATCGAGCAGGTGCCGGATTATCCGGATCCCAACGCCGTGCGCGATACCGAGGATCGTCTCAAGTCGTTCCCGCCGCTGGTTTTTGCCGGTGAGGCGCGCAAGCTGAAACAGAGCCTCGGCGAAGTCGCAAACGGCCGTGGCTTCCTCCTGCAGGGCGGCGATTGCGCCGAAAGCTTCGCGGAGCATGGCGCGGACAATATCCGCGACTTCTTCCGCGCATTTCTCCAGATGGCAGTGGTGCTGACCTTTGCCGGCTCCAAGCCCGTCGTGAAGGTTGGCCGCATCGCCGGACAGTTCGCCAAGCCGCGCTCCTCGTCCAACGAGACGAAGGACGGCAAGACGCTCCCCTCCTATCGCGGCGACATCATCAACGGCATCGACTTCGACGAAGCCTCGCGCATTCCGAGCCCAGACCGTCAGATCGAGGCTTATCGCCAGTCGGCCGCGACGCTGAACCTTTTGCGCGCCTTCGCTCAGGGCGGTTACGCCAATCTGGACAATGTCCATCAGTGGATGCTCGGCTTCGTATCGGGCAGCCCGGAAGCGGCGCGCTATGGTCAGATCGCCGACCGGATTACCGAGTCCATGGAGTTCATGCGTGCGATCGGCATCAATGGCGAGAACCATCGCTCGCTGCGCGAGACCGATTTCTACACCAGCCACGAGGCGCTGCTGCTCGGCTACGAGGAAGCACTGACCCGGCAGGACTCGACCTCGCATGGTGACTGGTACGCCACCTCCGGCCACATGATCTGGATCGGCGATCGTACCCGCCAGGAAGATCACGCTCATGTCGAATATTGCAGCGGCATCAAGAACCCGATCGGCCTCAAATGCGGTCCGAGCATGGAGCCGGACGGCCTCCTGCGCCTCATCGACAAGCTGAACCCGAACAACGAGGCTGGCCGCCTGACCCTCATCACGCGCTTCGGCCATGAGAAGGTGGAGAAGCATCTTCCCGCGCTAATCGATGCCGTCGAGAAGGAAGGGCGGACGGTTGTCTGGTCATGCGATCCGATGCACGGCAACACGATCTCGCAGAACAGCTACAAGACCCGGCCGTTCGAACGCATTCTGGCCGAGGTCGAGGCTTTCTTCGCCGTTCACAATGCCAAGGGCACCCATCCGGGCGGTATCCATATCGAGATGACCGGCAAGGACGTGACGGAGTGCATCGGCGGCGCCCGGCCCGTTCTGCCGGAGAACCTCTCGGATCGCTACCACACCCATTGCGACCCGCGCCTCAACGCCAATCAGGCGCTGGAGCTTGCTTTCCTCGTTGCCGAACATCTGAAGTCGGATGCGGCCGAAGCCCCTGCGAACAAGCAGGCGGCGGAGTAAGCAAGACGCCCGACGGTTTCAAAAATGGCCCGGTTCGCCGGGCCATCTTCTTTTGCGGTGCCTCAAGTCCTGCGCTGCCCGAAAAGCCTCTTTTGATCTTATCCCCGGTGTCCGCAGTCGGCGGCATAGTTGCGCGACTTGAAGAACGTGTGCGCGGCTCTGACCGCGATGTCGGTGGATAAGAGAGAAGGCGGGCTTGAATGGTAGTATCGGTCTGGTTGGGGCGCCGGCGATGAGCCCGGAGCGGATTTCCGCCCTTTGCAGGGGCGACGGTATCCTCTGGTGGGCTCTGCGAACCATGCCGGGGCTTCGGAGTGTTTTCGCGTTTCTGCGCGGCATCTGGCATTCCGTCTGCGAGCGTCTCGCCGAATGGCTGCTAACGATATGGCTGCTCAACTGGGGCGTCGCGCTGGCTTACGGCGGCACCTTCGAAGCGCCGTCCTTCGCGGTCCTGAAAAGCTGGGCGAGTATCGACACATGGTCGCTCTTCTGCCTCGTCGGCGGTGGCGGCCGCCTGATGCTTCTCATCGCCAATGGCGGCTGGCGAAAGTCTCCCCATTTCCGAGTGCTCGCGGCACTGGGCACCATCCCGCTCTGGGCGGCTTTCGCTTTCGGTTTCCCGCTATCTGGCACGACTGCCAGCGGAGCCGGTGTCTATTACGCCTGCATTCTGGCCGAACTCGTCAGCATGCACCGCGCGACCCGCGAAGCCGGCTGGAACGACGGGCGGGCAGCATATCGGGGGAAGAGGGGCTGATGCCGGTCGGCGAGATCATGGGCTATGTCGCGGCCGGCGTGACCGGTCTGATCGTCGTCATGCGCCTGATAGATACCTATTTTGCCGAGAGGCGGCGCGGCCGGCAGGCCGGCGACGAGCAGTTGAGCATGGCGCGCATCGCCGTCTTCCAGCCGATGGCCGATCAGTATCGCCATGCGACCTTCGAGCAGATCGTCGGTGAAATTCATGCGCGGGTCGGTGAAATCCACCGCGTGGTCATGGCCGAGGACGAGGAGCGCAAGGCGTGTGAACGCGCGAGGCTTGCCGCCGATCTGGAGGAGCTGGAAGAGCTGAGGCGACGGGATCGGGAGCGCCGATAGCCAAATTTCGGGGTAGTCGTCTCCCGCTTCGCCTCGGGTGGCAGCGGGCGCGGTGATGCGTTAAAGCGCTCCGCAAATGTTCAAGTGTAAAGGCGGCAGGGAAGAAGCAGCCGAACGATGAAAGCGCATCGATCAGATCAAGCGAAAGCAAAGCTCTATGGCAAGGGCCAGCCGGTCTTCGCCGTTGCGCCGATGATCGACTGGACCGATCGCCACTGCCGTTTTTTTCACCGGCAGCTCACCACGCATGCGCTTCTCTATACGGAGATGGTTGTCGCCGACGCCATCATCCACGGTCCGCGCGAGAAGCTTCTGGATTATGACGCCGCCGAGCATCCGTTGGCGCTGCAGATCGGCGGATCGGACCCCGAGAAATTGCACGCGGCCGTGACGGTCGCCCGAGACTGGGGCTATGACGAGTTCAACCTCAATGTCGGATGCCCATCGGATCGGGTCCAATCCGGCACCTTTGGCGCCTGCCTCATGCGTGAGCCGGAGCGTGTCGGCGACGGTCTCGCAGCGATGCGCGAGGCAGCGGGCGATCTGCCGGTTACGGTCAAATGCCGCCTTGGCGTCGACGATCAGGATATCGAGGAAGCACTCGATCGGCTGGTGGACGAAGCAATCCGCGCCGCCGTTTCCGTGATCTGGGTCCATGCCCGCAAGGCTTGGCTGGAAGGCCTGAGTCCAAAGGAAAATCGCGATATTCCTCCGCTCGATTACGATCGCGTCGGCCGTCTCAAGGTACGCGTTCCGGATGCCTTTGTAGGTCTCAACGGTGGCCTGAAATCCGCGGCTTCAGCAACAGACACGATCTCCTCTCTGGGTCTCGACGGCATGATGCTGGGTCGCGCCGCCTACCAGACGCCGGACGTGCTGACTGAAGTCGATCATCTGGTCTACGGCGAGGCCGCCAGCGAATTCGACTATCCGGCCCTGATCGCCGAGATGGAAGAATACGCCGCACGTCACATGGAGCGCGGCGGGCGCCTGAACCATGTTACGCGGCACATGGTCGGCCTGTTCAACGGACTTCCCGGCGCACGGCGCTGGCGGCAAGTACTTTCGACGGAATCGACCAAGCCTGGCGTGACGCCGGCGATCCTCAGCGAGGCCTTTGCCCATGTGCGCCTCGACGCGGGACGGGAAGCGGCCTAAGCAGACGGAGCGCACAGCGCTTTCACCGCAAGTTACCACTTCCGCCGGGCATTTCATGTTTATCCCATGCTGAATTCGATCGATCTTCAGAGCATGGCCGTCATCATCGGTGCACTCGCTCTTGCTGCCGGGCTCGCCGGTTTTCTCGCCGGCCTCTTCGGCATTGGCGGCGGAGCAATCTATGTCCCGGTGCTCTACCAGCTTTATCAATGGCTCGAAGTGCCGGAAGCTGTCGCGATGCATATCGCTGTCGGCACCTCGATTGCCACCATCGTGCCGACCTCGCTGCGCTCGCTCTACGCCCATCTCAGCCGGGACGCTGTAGACCGCAAGCTTCTGAAGGAGTGGTGCATTGCGGTGCCGGCCGGATCGATCGCGGGTGCATTTCTTGCCGCGAGCGCCTCGTCCGTCACCCTGCGCGCGATCTTTGCGGTGCTGGCTTCCGTGATTTCGCTGAAGCTTCTCTTCGGCCGGATCGAATGGAAGCTCGGTGACGATCTGCCGGGACGGGCAGGGCGGTCCGTCGCCGGCGTCGTGATCGGTCTTTCCTCGGCGCTAATCGGCATCGGTGGTGGCGTTTTGAACAACACCTTCATGACGCTCTATGGCCGGCCGATGATCCAGGCGGTGGCGACAAGCGCCGGCGTCGGTGCCCTCATCGCGATCCCCGGTGTCGTCACCTACATCTTCGGCGGCTGGGGCGATCCTCTGCTGCCGCCCTTCAGTCTCGGCTATGTCAGTCTCACGACACTCGCCGTCGTGGCACCGATGTCGCTCATCGCCGTTCCGTTCGGCGCAACGCTTGCCCACAAGCTTTCACGGCGGACGCTCGAAATCGGCTTCGGCATCTTCCTTGTCATCGTCGCGGCGCGGTTTGCGATCAGCCTTTCCTAAGGCGATCGCTCAGTCCGTCAAAATCAGCCGGTCGCCGCGAAAATCGTAAGATGTCAGCGTGTCGAGGAAGCTCATACCCAGCAGCACGGTGCCCAAGCCGTCGCTGTCCGTAACGGCCGCGCGGATATTGCGCCGCTCGATATCGCCAACCGTGACCGAATCGAGGAACACCGGCGCCGAGCGGGTGACGCCGTTCGCTGTCTGCACATAGTCGGTGAAAGACAGGCTATCCGTATCGATACCGAGCGATTCTGCCGTTGGCCGATCCATTGCGATCATGGAGGCCCCGGTGTCCACCATGAACGAAACGCTCTCGCCATCGACCGCGCCGTTCAAATGGAAATGCCCGTCACGACCACGCGTCACCATGTATTGCGGCCGCTCGCCATCGGAGGAGACCGGGACGACGCTTCCGGGCATGAGCACGGCCATCATCCTGTCCTTGATCGCCAGAAATTCCGGGGCAAAGGCGTATGCACCGATCACCACCATGAAAATGCCGATCCAGACGATCGCGTGTCGAAGCGCTTCGCCAATCCGGATGCCGCTGAAGAGAAAGAGGCCGGCGCCAAGCGCGACGCCCCATGTGCCGTAATAGGCAAGCTCGGCGAACTGGCCCTCCGGCAGGCCGGCGACCATCCCGTCCTGACTGGTCAGGAGAGCGAGAAGGGCGATGCCGATGATCGCAATGAGGATCCAGAAGAGATTACCGTCACGCATCGCTGCGATCCTTGATGCCGAAGGGTTTCATGCCCGCCTGCCGCATGCGCTCTGGAAGAGTTTCCATGACGGACTTGCGATCGCTGCGGGAGAGGGACGCCCAGGCTCCGATCTCGGCGCCAGTTCGGCCGCAACCACGGCAGAGCCCGGTCTGCGGGTGCAACTGGCAGATCCCGTTACAGGGCGATTCGATCATTGATGTCCTTTGGCGCAGGCCGCGCAACGTGTCTCATGATTGCACTGGATATGGTCGATTGGGTGCTTCCGCTCAAGACAGGCCGCGGACCCGTTGGGGCGTGCGAAGCTTCAAACGATGTCGAAGGCCGGCATCACTTCCAGGACGCGCGAATGCGGGAAGACGGCTATGACGTCCGTTCCCTTGCCCTCGCGCGACGATAGCTCGAACTGCCCGTCGTGCAGCTTGACCAGCGCCTGAACGATCGGGAGACCAAGACCGGTGCCCTGTTCCGCGCTCTTGATGGCGTTCGAGCCCTGGCCGAAGGAGGCGAGGACCGTCGGGATCTCATCCTCCGGAATGCCGGCCCCGTTGTCGCTGACGCCGACATATTGCCCGCCGCCTGCCGTCCAGCCGACGCGCAGAACGATCTCGCCGCCCTTCGGCGTGAACTTCACCGCGTTGGAGAGAAGGTTGAGCACGATCTGGCGCAACGCGCGTTCGTCGCCCCAGAGCGAGGGAAGACCCTCCTCGAATTGCATCTGAAGCGAGATGCGCTTGTCTTCCGCCCGCAGCCGCACGGTCGAGGCGCAATCGGCGGCAATCGTGGAAAGATCGACCGCCTCCTCGTTCAGCGCGTATTGTCCCGCCTCGACGCGCGACAGGTCGAGGATCTCGTTGATAACGCCGAGAAGGTGCTTTCCGGAGGAATGGATGTCGGCGAGATATTCCTTGTAGTTTGGGCTGCCGATCGGCCCGAAGATCTCGTTCATCATCACTTCGGAAAAGCCCAGGATCGCGTTGAGCGGTGTACGCAGCTCGTGGCTCATGGTCGCGAGGAACTGCGACTTGGCGAGGTTGGCGTCTTCCGCGCGGCGACGTGCTTCGTCTGACAGCACGCGCGAGCGTTCGAGTTCGCCGATCAGCTCGTCTTTCTCCGCCTGGTGACGAACCCGGGCGACCGCACCCCGGCGCAGCGCTTCCGCGACGAAGGCGAAAAACGGCACGGCGCCGATGACGACACCCTGCATCGCCGAGCTTATGGGATCGGGATTGGTATAAGTTTCGAGGCTCAGGCCGAGGACAAGCGGTGCGAAGGCAATCGGCACCACGAAGCGCAAGGTAGAAGAAATCATCGCGGTCATGGCAATCGCCATGATCAGCGCGGCAAAGTGGAAGAGTTCGAACCGCATCGCAGTGCAGTCCTGGCATTCCAGAAAGGCGAGGGCGGACCAGCAGAGACCGGCGAACGTATGACCGGCGAGAAAGGGAAGCACGCTTGCGTGCGGCCTCGCCTTGGCGGAGCCTTCAGTCCCGTAGGTACCGGTATCTGCACGGCGAGCGAGATAAAGGATGATCAGGTAGGCGCTCAGCGTCGCCAGCGTCCATGCCGATGCAACCGTAACCCCTGTAAAAGTCGACAGACCGAAACCTGCAAGCAGCACGGGCGCGGGCAGGATGATCGAGGCCGCGCGAAGCTGGGCGGCATGCTGTACGAGGAGTTCAGCCTCGATGAAGGAGGCGTTGCGCCGTCCTTTCCGCTTCAGGTTCTGCCGCGCCGACTGAACCGCCTTCGAACCACTGGGCAGCGCGCGCGGCTTGCGGTCCTGGCCGGCATCGGTCCTGTTGTCGAAAGGGGAGAGGGCAAGGGACATTGGATCGAGGACAGGTCCGGAACGCGGGAACATCAGAACGAGGGCTTGTCTTCCCGAAGAATGAACAAAATGCCTTAATGAACCGCGAACATGACGAGACAGTCATGACGGAAAGCCAAGCAATGGGGAGGGAAGATCAGCCATGAAACTGTTCGATGGAGGGCGTGCGCCCAATCCGAGGCGGACCCGAATTTTTCTTGCGGAAAAGGGCATCGAGGTGCCGCTTGAGCCTGTCGATATGGCCGAAGGCGAGCATCGCAGCGAGAAGATCGCCTCGCGCAACCGTTTGAAGCGGCTGCCTGTGCTGGAGCTCGACGACGGCACGATCCTTACAGAGTCGATCGCGATCTGCCGCTACTTCGAGGCACTCCATCCCGATCCGCCGCTCTTTGGACGCACGCCGCTGGAGATCGGCACGATCGAGATGTGGCAGCGTCGCGCCGAACTGGAGCTTTATCAATCGGTCGGGGCGGTGTTCCGGCACGGCCATCCCGGCATGGCGAAAGCCGAACCGGTGCAGGTGAAGGAATGGGCAGACCTAAACCGGGGCCGCGCGATCGATGCCTTGAAGATGTTCGAGGATCAGCTCGGCGAGCAGCCCTTCGTCGCAGGCGAGAATTTCTCCGTGGCTGACATCACCGTGTTCGTCGCGGTCGGCTTCATGAAGGCCGCCAAGCTGGAAGTGCCGGAAGACTTTTCCAGTCTCCGGCGATGGTATGCCGAGTTCGAAAAGCGGCCGAGCGCTTCAGCCTGATCCTCGATGACCGAAGGAACGACCGGCTCGGAGCGCGCCGAAGATCTCCAGCGCATCATCGAAAGTTGCCGCATCTGCGCGGATAATCCGCTTGGCGAACCGCTACCGATCGAGCCCAATCCAGTGCTCGCTCTTTCGGATACCGCACGCATCCTCGTCGCGGGTCAGGCTCCCGGCAATCTGGCTGATAAAACGTCGAAGCCGTTCAACGATCCATCGGGCGTTCGCCTGCGCGACTGGATGGGGATCGGGCCGGAGATCTTCTACGACCGCTCGAAGGTTGCGATCCTGCCCATGGGCTTCTGCTTTCCCGGCTATGACGCCAAAGGCGGCGACAAACCGCCGCGCAAGGAATGCCGCCAGACCTGGCACGACCGGGCGATGGCCGCGATGCCTCAAATCGAACTGGTTCTTGCGATCGGCGCCTATGCTCAGAGCTTCCACATCGCCAAAGGTCGAGGGCGGACTTTGACGGAAACGGTTATGAACTGGCGCGATATCCTCGCAAGCGGAGGGAAAGACGCGCCAGTGATGCCGCTCCCTCATCCATCCTGGCGAAACAACGGCTGGCTGAGGAAGAATGCGTGGTTTGCAGAGGAGCTTCTGCCGGAATTGAAGGAGAGGGTAATGAAATCGATCGCTCGATGACGCAGCTCTACCTTGCAAAAGTAATGCACTTGCATTACTTTTGCAGTCGAACGCGATCCAACAAGTGAGCACCCCTTGTCCGCCGCCCACGATGCAGTCTCCACGCTGACAGAGCGCTATCAGACCACCGTTCCGCGCGCCGTGCGAAAGCAACTGCAACTGGGGAAAGGCGATAAGATCCGCTATCGGACCAGTTCCGACGGTCGGGTCTATATCGAGCCGGTATATTCTGAAGAACTCGATCCAGCCCTCGGTCCGTTTCTGGACCTTCTGGAGAACGACATTCGAAGCCATCCTGAGCATCTAAAGGTATTCGGCGGGAACCTTCATCGTCGTATCGAGGCCCTCGTCGGCGATATAGAGGTAGATCTCGACGAGGCGATTTCGCCTGACGACGAATAGCGATGCCGGACAATCCAACAGATCCGCCCCTCGTTATCAATGGCTGGACGATCTATGCGCATCCGATCTTTCTGGAACAGCTTGAAACACTGATCGAAGAGGTCGAGCGGCAAAAGCTGCGCGATCCCACGACATGGCGTAAAAAGAACTGCACCAAGCGACTGGCTGCAATCTTTCGGCTCGTGACTGAGATTGTTCCGGCTGATCCGGCCTCGCCGCAATTCCGCCAAGGCGGGACCCTCGGGGCGGACCGCAAGCACTGGTTCAGAGCAAAGTTTTTCCAGCAATACCGCATGTTCTTCCGGTTCCATGGCGGAATGAAGGTCATCGTTTTCGTGTGGGTCAACGACGATACGACGTTGCGGGCCTACGGGAGCAGAAGCGATGCTTACGCCACTTTCAAAAGCATGTTGGAGAGTGGCAATCCTCCCGAAGATCTCACGTCACTTCTGAAGGAAGCAAAGAGCGGAAGTGCTCGCTTCAAAACCGACCTCATATCCTCTCGCGAAATCTAGCGGAATCGTCTCAATAATGGCCGGCTTGCCGGTCACTCCGAGAATTGCAGCGCATATTGACCAACGATCGCCGAAAAACCATTGACCTTTCCCCCGCGAATGCATAGCGTTCCGCACCATGACGAACACGACCATTCTCGTAATCGTAGGAACGCGCACACGACCGGCGGCGTAGCTGCCAGGCGAATGCCACGTGTGCGCGTAGACAAGGGCCCTCTGGAGGCCCTTTTTTTATGCTTGGAGTTCGGCGAACGGGATGCCGGCGAGGGAAGAGATCGAGCAGGACATGGATACGATGAGCAACGAAAGCATCGAAGCGGACGGCAAGCGCGAAATGACCGGCGCCGAAATGGTCGTCACGGCGCTGCGGGACAACGGCGTAAAGGACGTTTTCGGCTATCCCGGTGGTGCGGTGCTGCCGATCTATGATGAAATCTTCCAGCAGACCGATGTCCGCCACATCCTCGTTCGCCATGAACAGGGCGCGGGTCATGCGGCCGAGGGCTACGCGCGTTCGACCGGCAAGCCGGGGGTGATGCTGGTCACCTCCGGTCCCGGCGCGACGAACGCCGTGACTGCGCTTCAGGACGCGCTGATGGATTCGATCCCGCTCGTCTGCATCACCGGCCAGGTCCCGACGACGCTGATCGGCTCCGACGCGTTCCAGGAGTGCGACACGGTCGGCATCACGCGGCCCTGCACCAAGCACAACTGGCTGGTGAAGGACGTCAACGATCTGTCACGCGTGCTGCATGAGGCTTTCCATGTGGCGACGACCGGTCGCCCCGGTCCTGTGGTGGTCGACGTGCCGAAGGACGTCCAGTTCGCGACGGGCTTCTATTCGCCGCCGCCGCCGGATCAGACCCATGAGAGCTACCGTCCGAAGATGAATCCCGAGGCGGAGGCTATCCGTCAGGCTGTCGAGCTGATGGCCTCGGCCAAGCGGCCGATTTTCTACACCGGTGGCGGCGTCGTGAATTCAGGGCCCGAGGCCTCCGAACTCCTGACCGAGCTCGTGAACCTGACCGGCTATCCGATTACGTCGACGCTGATGGGCCTCGGGGCCTATCCGGCCTCCGGCAAGAGCTGGATGGGCATGCTCGGCATGCACGGCACCTACGAGGCAAACCTCGCCATGCACGATTGCGATTTGATGATCTGCATCGGCGCACGCTTCGACGACCGGATCACCGGACGGATCGACGCCTTCTCGCCGAATTCGCGCAAGATCCAGATCGATATCGACCCGTCTTCGATCAACAAAAACGTGCGCGTGGATCTGCCGATCATCGGCGACGTGACCCATGTCCTGCGCGATCTCGTCTCTGCCTGGAAGGAGCGTGGAGAGGGAATCGACAAGCCGGCGCTGCACGACTGGTGGACGCAGATCGAGAAATGGAAGGCGCGCGACTGCCTTGCCTATTCGCCGAACGACGACGTCATCATGCCGCAATACGCCGTCCAGCGGCTCTACGAGCTGACCAAGGACCGTGAGACCTATGTCTCCACCGAAGTTGGGCAGCATCAGATGTGGGCAGCGCAGTTCTACGGCTTCGAGAAGCCAAACCGCTGGCTGACCTCCGGCGGCCTTGGCACGATGGGCTACGGTCTACCGGCCGCGATCGGCGCGGCGATCGCCCATCCGGACGCGCTCTCGGTCTGTATTGCGGGCGATGCCTCGGTGCTGATGAACATGCAGGAGATGTCGACCGCCGTGCAGCACAATGCGCGGATCAAGATCTTCATCCTCAACAATCAGTATATGGGCATGGTGCGCCAGTGGCAGCAGCTGCTCCACGGCAACCGGCTGTCGAACTCCTATACCGAGGCGCTGCCGGACTTCGTGAAGCTTGCCGAAGCCTATGGCGGCCATGGCATCCGTTGCCAGAAGCCGGGCGATCTCGACGATGCGATTCAGGAGATGCTGGACTATGACGGTCCGGTGCTCTTCGATTGCCGTGTCGCGAATCTCACCAACTGCTTCCCGATGATACCCTCGGGCAAGGCACATAACGAGATCCTGCTGCCGGACGAGGCGACGGACGAAGCTGTCGCCAATGCGATCGACGCCAAGGGCAGGGCGCTGGTCTGACCATCATCCGAAGATGCAAATTGAAACGAAAATGGGCGCCGCGAGCGCCCATTTTCGCAAGGTGTCGTTGATGCCGAGTCGATCAGTTCGGCCGGACGAACCGGGCTTCCCGACCATCCGAGCGGATTTCGAGGGCAAAGGGCGCCGATGTGCTGTCTTTCCCCTGAAAGACAAAATAGCTCTTATAGTTCTCCCGGGTCGAAAGCATAACGCGATCGACCGAGCGATCGGGCAAGAGCGCCGTAGCGATGCTATTCACCTGTTCCGGCACCTGTTCGGGCTCGATTTGCCGGTCGACGCTGACGATCTGCCCATCGGCCTCGACCGCGACTGAGACCGGCGTTCCATCCGGTGCCTCGCCGCGCAGCGCGAAGAGCTGTCCATCTTCTTCATCCCGAACGGAGACAGAGCGGAAATCGACACCTGGGAGGGCCAGCCGGGCGCTCGCAACCACATTTGCCGGGACCGCGATTCTGTCATCGCTCTCGGCGCTATTCGCCTCAGGCTCGGAGGACGGAGCGGGAGACACGGCAGCCATCTGGTCGCCGCTTTCGTCAGGCGTCGCGGAGGCCTCTGCACCGGCGTTTGATCCCATATCAGATGTATCGCCTTCCGAGCTCGCAGACTGGGCGCTCGCGGCTGACATCTGCTGCTCCAGCGTGCCGGGGCCAGTCTTCGAGGGTGCGCCGGTCGAGCCGTTTCCGGCTGTTGCAGCAGCCATCTGCTCTTCAAGTGTTCCGGGACCAGAGCGTGAGGGCACGCCAGCCGCGTCTAGGGAGTTGGTCGTTCCCTCCTCGGACTGAGTGCTTTCTTCGGTTTCGTTCGAAGCAGAGGCGCTTTCCTCAGTTGCAGCCGATTGAGCTGTGGCCGCCGACATCTGCTGCTCCAGCGTGCCCGGTCCGCTCTTCGACGGCGCTCCCGTCGAGCCGTTTCCGGCGGCCGCTGCGGCCATCTGCTCTTCCAGAGTTCCTGGGCCGGTCCGTGACGGCACGCCCGTTGATTCCAGCGAGCTGGCGTTGCTTTCCTCGGAGTCAGTGCCTGAATCGGCTTCATCCGAGGCACCGGCACTTTCCTCAGTTGCAGCCGATCGAGCTGTGGCCGCCGACATATGCTGCTCTAGCGAACCCGGTCCGGTCTTCGAGGGCGCGCCCGTAGAGCCGTTTCCAACTGTAGCTGCGGCCATTTGCTCTTCGAGCGTTCCGGGTCCGGTCCTTGAGGGGACGCCCGTAGCCTGAAGCGCGTCCTCCGAGCCATCTTCGGACTTCGCGGTTTTAGCTCTCTCGCCGCTTCCATCGCTCTCTTCCGAGGAGGACGACATTTCGTCGGCGGCACGATCACCAGCACCCTCGGCGGCCGGCGACTGGGACGCGGCCGCCATCTGCTGCGCTAGGCTGCCGGGGCCGGTCTTGGTCACGGCTCCCTGTGGCTTCGAGACCACCGGGGCCTCATCGGTCGTGCCGGTGCTCTCGTCGACCGTCGCCATGGAAGGGATGCCCTCCGGCATCTCTTCCTGGGGCTCTTCGGCGAAGCTTTCCGCATCATTCGCCCAGCTTTCCTCGCTCGAGGCAGAGGTGTCGTCGTCGGTGCGATCCTCTTCACTTCCAGTTACGCCGTTAACGGCTGTGTCCGGCTCCTCCGCATCAGAATTGCTCTCGGTCTCCATCGCGCCGCCGGATTCATCCGATGAGGCCTCGTCTGAATCGAGCGGCGCTGGTGGTTCACCCAGATCCGTTGCCTCATCCGCCAAATCATCGGCGGTTTCTTCGGCCGAGTTTTCGATTTCGGTTTCTGCCGATGTGGACGACTCGGCCTCCTCCGACGGCACCATTCCATCGGGTTCGGCTTCCTCCAGGAGCGGCTGCTCGGTGCGGGGCGTCAGGTCACCGGAACCCGAGGTCTTAACGTTGGAGCCGGTCTCGTCCTGCGCAGTCGCGCCCGCGATGCCTTGCATTTCTTCCGAGCCGACACCTGCCATGTTGCGGCCGATCTGCATCTCGCCGCTGATCATGGCATCGGCTGTGTTGGCGGCGCTCTCGGTCGCCTGCTCGGCAGCTGTCGGCGATGTGACGAGCCCGGCCGCTTCGGCTGGAACGGCAACGAGCGCGCCATTCTGGCAGGTGAGACGATACCGCCCTGGCGCGCCTTCGACGGAAATCAGAAGCTCGATCCCGGAGGCGTTCGGCACGCCGCTGCATTGCTGCGCGCTCTCCTGCGCCTGACCGGATTGAGGAAGAAGGGCCAGTGCCGTGCCCGCTGCGATCATGGAAGTCCATGATTTCATGACTGTCTCCTACCCAATGGTGCTGTGTCGCAAGTCCTTGAGGATAAAGATGACCCGCCCGACAAAGTCGACAAGGCCGAGACCCGGGCTTTCCTTTCACGCGTCGATCGCTATGGTGCGCCAGCCGGTTTTCCAAACGCGTCAGAGTTTCAAAATGTCACAGCCCGTCCAGCCGCCTGCTTCGGCCTATTTCATCACGCCCGAAGAAGAAGAAACGCAGACGCGGACCCTGTCGGTCATCGTCGACAACGAGCCCGGCGTGCTCGCACGGGTGATCGGACTTTTTTCCGGGCGCGGCTACAATATCGAAAGCCTGACGGTTTCGGAGACCGAGCACGAGCGGCACCTGTCGCGCATCACGATCGTCACGCGGGGGTTTCCCCACGTCATCGAGCAGCTCAAGAGCCAGCTCGACCGCATCGTCCCGGTTCACCGGGTTATCGATCTGACCAAGGGCGGTGCCGGCAGCGAGGCGACCAAGCCGATCCAGCGCGAGCTCGCCATCATCAAGGTGGCGGGGAAGGGCGACAAGCGCGTGGAAGCGCTGCGGCTCGCCGATATTTTCCGGGCACGCGTCGTCGATTCCTCGATCGAGCATTTCGTGTTTGAAATCGTCGGACGCCCGTCGAAGATCGATCGCTTCGTCGGCATCATGCAGCCGCTCGGCCTGGTCGAGATTTGCCGGACGGGTGTCGCCGCTCTTTCACGTGGACCAAGCGGCGACTGAGGCTTGTAGAATCTGGTTCTCAGGTAGACGCTTACTGTGCGGGCAGCGGGCCGAACCGGATACGCATCCTGCGATTTGCCTTGCCCTTCTTCTCGATCTTGCCGACGTGAATCTCGCCAACTTCGCCGGTTTCCGAGACATGGGTGCCGCCACAGGGCTGGGCATCGATCGATGAAGCCTCGCCGATGCAGACAAGCCGGATCAGGCCCGCACCGCGCGGCGGTTTCACGTTCGCCGATTTGACGAGGCCCGGATTGGCGTCGAGCTCCGCCTCGGTGATCATCTTCGTGAAAACCGGATGGTTGGCCGACACGAGTTCCATTAGCGAAGCCGAGATCGCTTCCTTGTCAGCCGCTGCATCCGGCCAGTCGAAATCGATGCGGCTTTCTTCTTCTCCAACGGCGGCACCGGTGATCGGGTAGGGGCAGACGACCGAGAGAAGATGGCAGGCGGTGTGCATGCGCATCAGTCTGTAGCGCCGCTGCCAGTCGATATGGAGCGTCAGCGTTTCGCCGGGCTCGGGAAGCGCGTCGCCGTGCTTTGCGAACATGACCACATCGTGCTTGTCCGGCGAATACGCCGTTTCGACGATCTCGATTTTCGAGCCGTCGCCGCGCTCCACGAAGCCTGTATCGCCCGGCTGTCCGCCACCGGTCGCGAAGAAGTTTGTGCTTTCGAAGACAAGGCCACGCTCGCCTTCGATCCGGGCAAGCTTTGCCTCCATCGTCGAGAGGTAGGCGTCAGTCTGATAGACGCGTTCTGTACCGTCGGGCTCTTCTGTTTCCGTCTGCGACATCGGTCAGTCGGCATCCTCGAACGGTACGTCGAACTCCGGGTTCTTTCCGATCCATTCCGGCACCGGGAGGCCCTTCTCCTTGAGGAAGGCCGGATTGAACATCTTCGACTGGTATCGGTTGCCGTAGTCGCAGAGGATCGTCACGATCGTATGGCCCGGCCCCATCTCCTTGGCGAGGCGGATCGCACCGGCGATGTTGATGCCAGAAGAGCCGCCGAGGCACAGGCCTTCGTCTGTAATCAGATCGAAGACGATCTTCATCGCCTCCTCATCGGGGATCTGATAGGCGAAGTCAGGCTCGAAGCCCTCGAGGTTCGCAGTCACGCGCCCCTGACCGATACCCTCGGTGATGGAGGAGCCCTCCGACTTCATCTCGCCATGCGCATAATAGTTGTAGAGGGCCGCACCCATAGGGTCGGCGATCCCGATCTTGATGCGACCCGAATGGCGCTTGAGGCCGAGAGCGGTGCCGGCAAGCGTGCCGCCTGTGCCGACTGCACAGATGAAGCCGTCGATCTCGCCGTCGGTATCATGCCATATCTCTTCGGCCGTCGTGACCACATGACCATCACGGTTCGCGACATTGTCGAACTGGTTCGCCCAGATCGCACCTGCAGGGTGGGTTTGGGCAATCTTTTCAGCCAGTCGGCCGGAAAGCTTCACGTAGTTGTTCGGATTCTTGTAGGGGACGGCCGGAACCTCGATCAGTTCCGCGCCCATCAGGCGCAGCGCGTCCTTCTTTTCCTCGCTCTGGGTCTCGGGAATCACGATGACCGTGCGGTAGCCGAGCGCATTCGCCACCAGGGACAGGCCGATGCCGGTGTTGCCGGCCGTGCCCTCGACGATGATCCCGCCGGGCTCGAGCATTCCCTTTTCTTCGGCGTCGCGAATGATGAAGAGGCCGGCCCGGTCCTTTACCGACTGACCGGGATTGAGAAACTCGGCCTTCCCGTAGATCTCGCAGCCTGTTTCTTCCGAGGCCCGGTTGAGGCGGATGAGCGGTGTGTTGCCGATGGCGTCGAGGATGGAATTATAACGTGACATGGCTCGCTTCGGCTTGGAGGCGCCTTGATTGAGGATGAGCGTGCGTCCCTGATCGCGAGACGACGGCACATCGAGTTCGTGAACTGCTTCCCGAATCTAGTGCGGCGAGGGTTACGTGCGAGCCTCCGGCAAGGCAAGTCTGGCAATGGTTCGGTATCGTGAAAACAGGTGCATCTCGATCCGCCCAGGCTGTCGCATGAATTTCGTATGTCGAGGTTAGCTATTGCGGCAGCTGAAGCATAGTGTCGGAGCCGACGGAATAATGTCACAGGCCATGTTTTATTCCCGCGGCGCGGCTGAGAAGCGCTTGTTTTACACAAGCCTCGCGGGTATAAGCGCCAGCGCCCGGCGATGGAGGACCGTATGAGTGAAACCGTTGATCTTGCAGCTGCTCTGACGGACGATGGCTCGTTCATGAACGACCGCCAGAGAGAATATTTCAGGCGCAAGCTCAAGGATTGGAAGGCGGATATTCTTCGCGAGTCGAAGGAAACGCTCGAAGCGCTGGCAAACGACAGCCCGAACCAGGCCGATGCCGCAGACCGGGCTTCGTCCGAGACGGATCGCTCGATCGAATTGCGTGCTCGTGACCGTCAGCGCAAGCTTGTGGCAAAGATCGACGCCGCTCTTCAGCGAATCGACGACGGCACCTACGGTTACTGCGAAGAGACCGGCGAGCCGATCAATCTCAAGCGCCTCGACGCCCGGCCGATCGCGACCCTGTCCCTGGAAGCCCAGGAGCGGCACGAGCGCCGCGAGAAGATCTACCGGGACGACTGAAGCCGGCCCGGCTTTTCGCGACATTTTCGCGATATGCTAGCTTTTTGACGGTGTCCTCCGTCCTGAGCGTCAATCTTTGTATGGGCCGTCTTTGTCCGCGTGAGTGTGCGGACGGCTTTCACCCTTCATTCCGCTTTTCACATAGCGCTCCACGACGACGTCGCTGGCGCCTCCGAGCAGGAGCAGATGCTCTTCGTCGTCGCGTCTGACGAGGACGAGGCGACGACGATCGCCGATATTGACCGCTTCGATCACGGCAAGTCGTGGCGCCTGTCCGCGAAATCCCATCGCCGAGCCTGATCCTCCCGTCATTGTCTTGATCAGCCAAAGGCTGACGACTGCGATCAGGCAAACCAGCGTCGCGACGAAGACGACCCACAAGATCGGGCCGAACGTGTCTCCTGTTATCGCGGCGAACCAGTCTGGCATCGGCTTTGTCCCATTCGAACGGATTGCGAGTTTCGGACCTAATCTAACTGCATGGTTCGCCTTGCAAGTTCGGCGCAAGCCTGGCGTCGCGAAAACAGGATATTTTCGTTCCGCTGGTTTATAGAAGACGGCACGAACGCAACAGAGCCCGGCCCAGTACGGGGCGGCGGCCTTTTTCCACTCGCCTCTTTGAGCGCGATGACTCATGTTGCGTTTGCCGCGATGGAGAGCCGGGCCGGAAAGATGACAATGGCGAATGCGTTCGACAAACCCCTGATCGATCGAACGGAACGGGCTGGCAGTGTGCGCCGGCTTCTTCTCTTCTCAGGCTTTCTCATTCTGATCGCCGCGGCGATGGCTCTGTTCGGCCATGCCTATGGCGGCATTGCGCTGCTTGTAATCTTTGCGCTGGTCGCGGTTATCGGGATCGTCGCGCTGTTCGGCTTCGCACTTGGCCTGATCTCGATCGGCAGCCGCGCTGACGAGGGAGCAGCCGCGCGGAGTTTTCTCGACGGGGCGCGTCAGGGTGCGGTGTTCGTCGATGCCAAGGGCCGCGTCGTTTACGCCAACAAATCCTATGGATGCCTGATCGGCAAGGATGATGGTGCCGATGTCCAGTCCCCCGTGCAGCTGCTCGCCCGCCATGCGGGCGCTGCCGAGGACGTCTACTGGCTTGCAAAAGCCGCGCGGAATGGCGGCGGCCAGCGCGAATTTCGCCTCGATACGCCGCTGTCCCGTGAGGATAATCATGCGCGCTGGTACCGGGTTTCCGTGCGACCGATCCAGTCGCCCGGCGGCACGCTTGAAGCCTGGCAGATAGCGGACATCACCGCAGATCGGCGTGAAGAGGAAGCCTCCTTCCGCACCCTACAGGATGCGATCGATTATCTCGACAAGGCACCCGTCGGCTTTTTCGCGGCCGATGCGGATCTGCGCCTCACCTATCTCAATGCGACACTGGCGACATGGCTCGATACCGATCTCGGCAATTTCGATCCGGGCACGGCCAATCTCGCCGACTATCTGCCGAAGACCATGCGCTCTCATCTTGAGACGCGAATCAAATCGCTGGTCGAGGGTGACAACCAGCTGATCGATCTCGATCTCACCACCGGCAGGGGGCGCATTCTTCCGGTCAAGCTGATTGCCCAAAAGGCACGCGAGAGGGATGGGCGTACCGGCTTGCGCGCGATCGTCCTCACGGAGACCTCCGACGAGACGACCAATTCCGAAGCTGCTGGCGCCCGGTTCAACCGCTTCTTCAACGCCGCCCCGATGGCAATCGCCGCGCTCGATGATCAATATGTGAGCCGCCGCTCCAACCCGGCATTTGAACGACTGTTCGGCGTGAACGCCGTCGAGGGTTCGGTTTCCTTCCTCGACCTCCTCAACGAGGAAAGCGCGGGCCGCCTTGCCGAATACCTCAAGGCGGCGAGCGAAGGCGAGGCGGAGATCGCTCCGATCGACGTCACGCTGAAGAGCGAGAAGCCGCGCTCGGTGCGGATTTATCTCAACGCCATTCCGGATCGCGAGTCGGGTGCCGGCGAGACGATCATCCTTTATGCTGTGGATATCACCGACCAGCGCGCGCTGGAGGAACAGTTTGCCAAGGCGCAGAAGATGCAAGCCGTTGGCAATCTTGCTGGCGGCATTGCCCACGACTTCAACAACGTTCTCACCGTCATCACCGCGTCGGTCGACTTTCTTCTGATGAACCAGAAGCCGGGCGATCCGTCGTTCCAGGATCTGCTTCTCATCAAGCAGAGCGCCAACCGCGCCGCCTCTCTGGTCCGTCAGCTTCTCGCTTATTCCCGTCGCCAGACAATGCGGCCGAAAATGCTGAACCTGACGGACGTTGTCGCCGATCTCGACCTCCTCCTGAAGCGGATCGCCGGCGACAAGACCAAGCTGGAGCGCAGGCACGCCCGCGACCTCTGGCCGGTGATGGCCGATATCGGCCAGTTCGAGCAGGTGATCACCAATCTCGTCGGCAATGCGCGTGATGCGATGCCGAATGGCGGGACGATCAAGATCGAGACCCGCAACGTCGCCGAAGGGGAGGCCTCGGCCTTCGCTTATGCCGAGATGCCCGCCGCCGACTACGTGTTGGTGGAGGTGTCCGACACCGGAACCGGTATGCCGGCCGACGTCGCCGAGCGTATCTTCGAGCCGTTCTTCACCACCAAGGAAATCGGCAAGGGCACTGGTCTCGGCCTTTCCATGGTCTACGGCATCATCAAGCAGTCGAACGGCTTCATCTACGTCGAATCGACGGAAGGCGAGGGGACGGTCTTCCGTATCTTCCTGCCGCGCTTCGTGCCCGAGCCTTCGCTGGTCGCGAGCGAAAAGCCGACTGCAGTCGACGTGAATGAGAAGGTCGACCTCTCCGGTACCGCGACGATTCTGCTTGTCGAGGACGAGGACTATGTCCGCGCCGGAAGCGTACGTGCGCTCAAGCTGAAGGGCTACGACGTCCACGAAGCCGATTCCGGGCTCGATGCGCTCGACGTGCTGGAGGACCTGGATGGCAAGGTCGATCTCGTCGTTTCCGACGTCGTCATGCCGGAGATGGACGGGCCGACGCTGCTGCGCGAGATGCGCAAGGTCCGGCCGGACATGAAGTTCATCTTCGTCTCCGGTTATGCCGAGGATGCCTTCGCGAAGAACCTGCCAGAGGGCGAGAAATTCGGTTTCCTCTCCAAACCCTTCACCCAGCGCGAGCTGGCGATGACGGTCAAGCAGATGCTGTCCAGCGACGATTGATCGCTACCCACTTCGAGAGCTGCCTTTTGAGATGCCACGCAATCGTTTGCGCTAACGCAGCAGACAACGAACTATGTTGTCTGCTGGCCCATTCCGACTACCAATAAACTCCCGTTTGCGACGCGAATTGTTCGCGTTCGCTCGGTCTGCCTTTAAGGCGGAGAACACCCGCAGGGGCATGAGAACAAATATAAAACATTCCGCTTGACGAGAACAAAAAGGGTACGTATCTCTGGCCCATGGATAGCGTTGCGTGACGCGCGCCGAATGCATTAAGGAGCGGAGACATGGCCCAAAACGCCCTCAGACTCGTCGAGGATAATTCGGTGGATAAAACCAAGGCGTTGGACGCCGCTCTCTCTCAGATCGAACGCGCCTTCGGCAAAGGTTCGATCATGAAGCTCGGGCAGAACAACCAGAGCGTCGAGGTCGAAACGGTCTCGACCGGTTCGCTCGGCCTCGACATCGCGCTTGGCATTGGTGGCCTGCCCAAAGGACGCGTCGTCGAGATCTATGGTCCGGAAAGCTCGGGTAAGACGACACTCGCTCTCCACACGATCGCCGAAGCCCAGAAAAAGGGCGGAATTTGCGCCTTTGTCGATGCGGAGCATGCGCTCGACCCGGTCTATGCCCGAAAGCTCGGCGTCGATCTCGAAAATCTTCTGGTGTCCCAGCCGGATACCGGCGAGCAGGCTCTCGAGATTACCGATACGCTTGTCCGCTCAGGCGCGATTGACGTTCTCGTGGTCGATTCGGTGGCAGCGCTTACGCCACGCGCCGAGATCGAGGGCGAAATGGGTGATTCGCTGCCGGGCATGCAGGCGCGGTTGATGAGCCAGGCGCTGCGAAAGCTGACCGGTTCGATCTCCCGCTCCAAGTGCATGGTCATCTTCATCAACCAGATCCGAATGAAGATCGGCGTCATGTTCGGCTCTCCCGAAACGACGACGGGCGGCAACGCGCTGAAATTCTATGCCTCTGTTCGCCTCGACATCCGCCGTATTGGCTCGATCAAGGATCGTGACGAGGTGACGGGCAACCAGACCAAGGTGAAGGTGGTCAAGAACAAGCTTGCGCCGCCGTTCAAGCAGGTCGAGTTCGACATCATGTATGGCGAAGGCGTCTCGAAGATGGGCGAGCTCATCGATCTCGGTGTGAAGTCGGGCATTGTCGAGAAGTCCGGGGCGTGGTTCTCTTATAACAGCCAGCGACTCGGGCAGGGACGGGAAAACGCCAAACAGTTCCTGCGGGATAATCCCGACGCCGCGCGGGAAATCGAGCAGTCGATTCGTCAAAATGCGGGCATTCTGGCGGAGAAACTGCTGGAAGACGGCACGAGCGGTCCTGCAGAAGAAGAATAATCAGCGGGTTTCGGTTCACGCTGGACCCTGGTCTCGATTTACAGCGAGACACGAGCTTTGTAGAACGGCGACGCAATGGCCGATCGGGCGATTTCCGCCCGGTCTGGCCAAATGACTGTTCTCCAAAGGTTGCGACGATGAGTGGCGTCAACGAAATCCGGTCCGCATTTCTGGACTATTTTGCGAAGAACGGACACGAGAAGGTTTCGTCTTCGCCGCTCGTGCCGCGCAACGATCCGACCCTGATGTTCGTGAACGCCGGCATGGTCCAGTTCAAGAATGTCTTCACAGGCGAGGAAAAGCGGCCCTATCCCCGCGCAGTCACGTCGCAGAAATGCGTTCGCGCCGGCGGTAAGCACAACGATCTCGACAATGTCGGCTACACCGCCCGGCATCACACCTTCTTCGAGATGCTCGGCAACTTCTCCTTCGGTGATTATTTCAAGGATCAGGCAATCGAACTCGCCTGGACGCTGATCACCAAAGAGTTCGGTCTGCCGAAAGACAAGCTTCTCGTCACCGTCTATTCGGAAGACGAAGAAGCTGCCGGACTCTGGAAGAAAATCGCCGGCCTTTCTGACGACCGGATCATCCGGATCGGTACGTCCGACAATTTCTGGACGATGGGCGAGACGGGGCCATGCGGTCCATGCTCGGAAATTTTCTTCGATCATGGCGAGGGCATTCCCGGTGGTCCTCCAGGGAGCCCCGACGAAGACGGCGACCGTTTCATCGAGATCTGGAATCTCGTTTTCATGCAGTACGAGCAGCTGGCGGGTGACGAGCGCCTCGACCTGCCACGCCCCTCGATCGATACCGGCATGGGGCTGGAGCGCATCGCGGCCGTGCTGCAGGGCGTGCACGACAACTACGACATCGATCTCTTCCGTACGCTCATCGCGGCCGTCGAGAACGCCATCGGTTCGCGCGCAGAGGGCGGCGCAATTGCCAGCCATCGCGTCATCGCCGACCATCTTCGCTCGACCGCTTTCCTCATCGCTGATGGCGTTCTGCCTTCGAATGAGGGCCGTGGCTATGTGCTCCGCCGCATCATGCGGCGCGCGATGCGCCATGCGCGCCTTCTCGGCGCCAGCGAGCCGGTGCTGTACAAGCTGCTGCCTACGCTAATCTCCGAGATGGGGCGCGCCTATCCCGAAATCGCGCGCGGTGAGGCTCTGATCTCCGAGACGCTGAAGCTCGAGGAAAAGCGCTTCCTCCAGACACTCGATCGTGGCCTATCGCTTCTCGCGGATGCCACCGAGGGGATGGATTCAGGCCAGAAGCTGTCCGGCGAGACTGCGTTCAAGCTTTACGACACCTACGGCTTCCCGCTCGATCTGACGCAGGATGCCCTTCGTCAGCGCGGCATTGCGGTCGATCTCGATGCCTTCAACACGGCGATGGCACGCCAGAAAGCCGAAGCCCGCAAGAGCTGGGCCGGCTCCGGTGAAGCTGCCACCGAAAAGGTGTGGTTCCCTATCCGCGACCGTGTCGGCGCGACCGAATTCCTCGGCTACGACACCGAAGAGGTCAGCGGCTCCGTCCTCGCGCTGGTGCAGGACGGTGCGGAAGTGAAATCCGCGAAGGCCGGCGAAAAGGTCTTCGTCGTCGTCAATCAGACGCCTTTCTATGGGGAGTCCGGCGGTCAGCTCGGCGATGCCGGCGTGATGACTGATGGTGAGACGACTATCGAGATCGAGGATACTCAGAAGCTCGCCGACGGACTCTTCGTCCATAGCGGCACGGTGAAAGCCGGAGAGGTGGCGGTCGGCGACGCGCTCGATCTCAAGGTCGAGCACCGCCGCCGTGCGAAGATCCGCTCCAACCATTCGGCGACGCACCTCCTTCACGAAGGCCTTCGCGAGGTTCTGGGCACCCATGTCGCCCAAAAAGGCTCCATGGTCGCGCCGGAACGTCTTCGCTTCGACTTCTCTCATCCGAAGCCCATGGACCGGGCCGAGATCGAAGCCGTCGAGCGGCTCGCCAATGGCATCGTCCGGCAGAACGCTCCGGTCGAGACCCGGCTGATGGCCGTGGACGACGCGATCGCATCCGGTGCGATGGCGCTGTTCGGCGAGAAGTATGGCGACGAGGTTCGCGTCGTTTCGATGGGGACCGCAGAAGAGGGCGAGAAGGCCGGAAAGCCCTATTCGATCGAGCTCTGCGGCGGCACGCATGTGAACGCGACCGGCGAGATCGGTGTCGTTCATGTCCTCGGTGAAAGTGCGGTCGGCGCAGGCGTGCGCCGCATCGAAGCGCTCACGGGCGAGGCAGCGCGCGATTATCTGCGTGAGCAGGATCAACGTGTTCGAAAGATGGCTGCACTCCTGAAGTCCTCACCCGAGGATGCACTGGCCCGCCTCGAAACGGTCGTCGAGGAACGGCGCCGTCTGGAGCGCGAACTTACTGAAGCAAAGAAGCGATTGGCGCTCGCCGGCGGTGGTGAAGGCGGAAATTCTGGCGCCGCCAAATCGGTGAACGGCGTCTGCTACCTCGGCCGCGTTATCGACGGTGTTTCCGGCCGCGACCTGAAGGGTCTCGTCGATGAGGCCAAGAAGTCCGTCCAGTCAGGCGTCGTGGCATTTGTCGGCGTCGCCGAGGGCAAGGCTTCGGTCGTTGTCGGTGTCACCGAAGACCTGACCTCACGCTTTGATGCCGTAGCTCTCGTAAGGGCTGCAAGCGGCGCGATCGGCGGAAAGGGTGGCGGCGGCCGCCCGGACATGGCGCAGGCCGGTGGCCCCGATGCGGACAATGCCGCCAATGCGATTGCTGCGGTGGAGAAGGCTTTGGAAGAGGCAGATCAGGCAGCGGCCTGATTGGCTCAATGTCTCCTTTAGGGGCCGAGCACTGAGTCGAGTGCCCGGCCATTGAACTTCCTCGCGATTACCGTTCGCGGCCGGAAAAACCGTCTGCCCATATCGGCACAATACCGCGCACAGTCACCATCTCGGAATACAAAAAAGGCGGGCCATAGACCCGCCTTTATCGGACTTATCTGTTCTTGGCCTCAGGCCTTCGCCATTTCCTTCTGGAGGCCTTCATCGACCTTGTCGAGGAAGCCGGTGGTGGAGAGCCAGGGCTGATCGGGGCCGATGAGGAGCGCCAGATCCTTCGTCATGAAGCCGCGCTCGACCGTGCTGACGCAGACTGTCTCCATTTTCTCGGCGAACGTCTTCAGGTCGTCGTTGCCGTCGAGCTTGGCGCGGTGGGCGAGACCGCGCGACCAGGCGAATATGGAGGCGATCGAGTTGGTCGAGGTCTGCTCGCCCTTCTGGTGCTGGCGATAGTGGCGTGTGACCGTACCGTGGGCGGCCTCGGCTTCCACAGTCTCGCCGTCGGGTGTCATCAGTACCGAGGTCATCAGGCCGAGCGAGCCGAAGCCCTGCGCGACCGTGTCGGACTGGACGTCGCCGTCGTAGTTCTTGCAGGCCCAGACATAGCCGCCAGACCATTTGAGGTTCGAGGCGACCATGTCGTCGATGAGGCGGTGCTCGTAGGTGATCTTCTTCGCCTTGAACTTGTCCTCGAACTCACTCTTGTAGATCTCTTCGAAGATGTCCTTGAAGCGTCCGTCATAGACCTTCATGATCGTGTTCTTGGTCGACAGATAGACCGGATAGCCACGCTGTAGGCCGTAGTTGAGCGAGGCGCGGGCGAAGTCCTTGATCGACTCGTCGAGATTGTACATCGCCATCGCGACGCCGGAGGCCGGCGCGTCGAACACTTCGTGCTCGATCTCCTGACCATCCTCGCCGACGAACTTGATCGTCAGCTTGCCCTTGCCGGGGAACTTGAAGTCCGTGGCGCGGTACTGATCGCCGTATGCATGGCGGCCGACGATCACCGGCTTCGTCCAGCCGGGAACGAGGCGCGGTACGTTCTTGCAGATGATCGGCTCGCGGAAGATGACGCCGCCGAGAATGTTGCGGATCGTGCCGTTCGGCGACCGCCACATCTTCTTCAGACCGAATTCCTCGACACGGCCTTCGTCCGGCGTGATGGTGGCGCACTTGACGCCGACGCCGTGGCGCTTGATGGCGTTTGCGGCATCGACCGTGACCTGATCGTCGGTCGCGTCGCGATTTTCAACGCCGAGATCGTAATATTCCAGATCGATGTCGAGATAGGGATGAACCAGCTTTTCCTTGATAAACTGCCAGATAATTCTGGTCATCTCGTCGCCGTCGAGTTCGACCACAGGGTTCTCGACTTTGATTTTCGCCATCGGTGCCATCCTTCGAAAAAATATAAGCGGCGACCGCTGGCCGCCGGGACATGACGACGCGGATTGACCGCGCCGGACTGATCTGAGCGCCCTATACCACCCACCTAAGCGGACGCAAAGCAGAGCGCGGCGGTCCGCTTAACCCAGCAGACACTGACGAGGATAGGTCGGAAATTCGGAAATGGCAGGTGCAGCATACGCGAAGGCTCCATGCGGGCTGATAGAGGGGCGGCAGCATAACGGAGTCTTGCGGTTTCTGGGCATTCCCTATGCCGAAGCGCCAACCGGCCAGCATCGCTTTTCCGAGCCGCGCCGGCGCGCGACTTTCCAGGGCACGTTTCAGGCACTTCGGTTCGGTCCGTCCGCGCCCCAGCGCAATGTCGTGCCGAAGGCGATCGCGGCGCTGACGGGATTTTCCGGCGAAACGAGCGAAGACTGCCTCAACCTTCACGTCTTCACGCCGGATTGCCGGGGCAAGCGACCCGTTCTCGTTTTCTTCCATGGCGGCGGGTTCTTCATCGGCTCGGGCGCGCAATATCCGGGCGACGGGCTTGCGCGGCGCGGCGATGTCGTGGTCGTGACGATCAATTATCGGCTGGGCCTGCTCGGGTTCAACGCGTTCGGCGAGCTGTTTGCCGGCGATGAGCGTTTCATAGCGAATGCCGGTCTCCTCGATCAGCGTCTGGCGCTCGAATGGGTGCGGGACAATATCGCCGCTTTCGGTGGTGATCCGGACCGGGTGACGATCGCCGGCGAATCGGCAGGGTCCGCTTCGGTCGGCTTCCACATGATTGCGGAAGGCTCGAAGGCCCTGTTTGCGCAGGCAATCTGCCAGTCCGGCACGATCAACATGTTTCGCAAAAAGGAGACCGCGCGAGAGATCGCCCAGACGGCATTTGAAATGCTTGTGCCAGACGGCGAACGTGAGCGGCTCTTCGCGCTTCCGCCGAGTGCCTTCGTCGAGATCATCCCGGCGCTCTTCCGGCGCTTTCCTGGCATCCCCACCATGCCCTATCTGGACGGCGCGGAAATCGGGGAAGAACCGCTGCCTGAATTGTTCCGGCAGGCGAAGCCGGTGCCGCTCCTTCTTGGGACGAACCGGGACGAATTCACTCTATTCACGGATCTCAAGGGCTTCAGCTTTTCGGTCGGTCTCGACGATCTCTCGTCCTGGGTCGAGCGGCAGGCAGGCCGAGAGAGGGCCACGAAGCTTTCGCGTCTCTACGGACAGGACAAAGCCGGCGCGACCCGGTTCGGAACCGATATTCTTTTTGGTGCCTCGTCGAACCGCCTTGCTGAAATTCATTCTTCCAAGGCGCCGACCTTCGTCTATCGGCTCGACTGGCGAGCCAAGGGCGCGCTGTCGAAGCTGGGCGCGACTCATTCCGTCGATCTGCCGCTGCTCTTCGACCGTTTCCTCGTGCCGTTCCGCAGTGTCTATCTCGGGCTCTTGCCCGATCCGGCACGACGTCGCCTGAGCCTGCGCATGCAGGATCACTGGACGGCCTTCGTACGGTCCGGAACGCCGGGGCGCGGTTGGCCGCAATTCGAACCCGAGGCGCGGGAGATCAAGGTGTTCGATGTGGATGATAGGATCGAGCGTGACCCGGATCGCGAAAGGCGGCTCGCCTGGGAAGGGGTGGACGGCCTCGTTCCCTGACCGTCGCAGAGGCTTCGCGCGTTCTGCGGCACTGGAAACGCATGGTGATCGGCGATACATCGCAGCATCATTCCGAGCCGAGAGAGCCACCGCGTGCCCACCGAGACCCCGCCAGATTTTTCCAATGCACCGGCGATCATCCTCGTCGAGCCGCAGATGGGCGAGAATATCGGCATGGTCGCGCGGGCCATGGCGAATTTCGAGCTGATCGATCTGCGTCTCGTGAAACCGCGTGACGGTTGGCCGAACGAGAAGGCGCGGGCAACCGCAAGCCGAGCAGATCACGTTCTTGATGCAGCGTGTGTTTTCGAAAGGCTGGAAGACGCGCTCTCCGATCTCTCGCTGGTCTATGCGACGACCGCTCGAGCTCGGGACAGCTACAAGCCCGTGCGCGGGCCGGAAGAGGCGGCCGAACGGCTCGTCGCCCATGCGCCGGTGGGGAAGACGGGTGTGATCTTCGGGCGCGAAAAGTACGGGCTGGAAAACGACGAGGTCGGGCTTGCCGATGAGATCGTCACCTTTCCGGTCAATCCGAAGTTCGCCTCGCTCAACATCGCGCAGGCCGTGCTCCTCGTGAGCTATGCCTGGCGCAATGCGGCGAACCCTTCGAAGACGCCGCGCTTTTCCGCCCCGCCCAATCCGCCCGCCGACAAGGCCGATCTCTACCGCCTCTTCGATCATCTGGAATCGATGCTCGATCAGCGAAACTACTTCTTCCCGCCCGAAAAACGTGAGGCTTTGGTCCACAATCTGCGGACCATGCTGACAAAGGCTCAGTTTTCAGAACAGGAAGTGCGCAGTCTGCGCGGCGTTCTCAAATCCCTCGAAAGGCCCGCGAGAGACCGTGCCGACGAGGCGGACGCATCATGAACGACGCTCCGATCTTGATCCTCGACAGCGGCGTCGGCGGCCTCACCGTTCTGCGCGAAGCGCGGGTCTTGATGCCCGATCGCCGCTTCGTCTACGTGGCGGACGATGCGGGCTTTCCCTATGGCAATTGGGAGGAAGACGCGCTGTGCGATCGGCTGGTCGATCTCTTCGGAGACCTGATTACGACTTACGAACCGCTCGCCTGCCTGATCGCCTGCAACACGGCCTCGACGCTGGCGCTGGACTCGCTGCGCAAGGCATATCCGGGAATGAAGTTCGTCGGCACGGTACCGGCGATCAAGCCGGCAGCCGAGCGCACCCGGTCCGGGCTGGTTTCGGTGCTTGCGACGCCGGGCACGGTGCGGCGGCAATACACGCAGGACCTCATCGATCAGTGGGCTTCGAAATGTTCGGTCAAGCTCGTTGGCAGCGTGGCTCTGGCGACCCTTGCTGAACGCTACATGCGCGGCGGCTTCGTCGATGAAAAGGCAGTTCTCGCCGAAATCGAGCCCTGCTTCATCGAGGAGGGTGGTCGGCGCACCGACATCGTGGTGCTCGCCTGCACGCATTATCCGTTTCTGGTGAACCGCATGCGCAAGATGGCACCATGGCCGGTTGACTGGCTCGATCCGGCCGAGGCGATCGCCCGTCAGGCCGAGCGCGTGGTCGGCGATACCGGCACACGGTCGATGCACGGCGATTTCGACCCGGCCGTGTTCACCTCCGGCACGCCGGATTACGCAACGCAACGAATCGTGCACGGCTTCGGGCTTCGGACCGGTTAGTCCGCCTCGACCGGTATGACGTCCACTGTGTGGCCGGTCTCCTGGGGCCCTGTGGTCATCAGCACGCCTGAGATCGGCGTGACGTCGTCATAATCGCGGCCGATCGCGACGACGATGTGATCGTTAGATGCGAAAATGCCGTTTGTCGGATCGAAGTCCACCCAACCCGTTTCCGGTCCTAGCCAGGCCGTCACCCAGGCATGCATCGCGTCGGCGCCTTCGAGCCTTGGCTGACCGGGCGGCGGATCGGTGCGCAGGAAACCGCTCACATAGCCTGCCGGAATGCCGTTCGCGCGAAGCCCAGCGATCATAACATGAGCGAAGTCCTGGCAGACGCCGATCCGCGCGTCGAAGGCGGATGGAACGCTGGTGCCGACATCCGTCGCGCCGGGCTTATAGGTGAAATCCTCCTTGATCGCCTTCGTCACATCAAGGATCGCCTTGGCGGCCGGCTGTTCGAAAGAGCCGAGTATCTCGCGGATATAGGCAGTGAGAGGCTGGTAGGGCTCGATCCGCCGGCTCTGGCCGAGATACCAGACCGGCGAGGCGCCGTTGGTGCGCGTCTCCGCATTGGCGCGGCGAACGACGTCTTCGAGCGGTTCGGTGCTTTCGGGCTCCAGCGGATCGCGATGGACGGAAATCCGAGCCCGCATCTCCACCTCGAAGCTGTGATGGGTCCGCCAGATCGCGACGGCATCGCGTTCATTGCCGAAGAAATCGGTCTCGATCCGGAGTTCTTCCGGTTGGGGCTTGATCTTCACATCGACGGACATGGGCGTCTGCGCGGGAAGCAGGCGCGGTCGCACCCGAAGCGCATGTCGGGCATCGGCGACCGATCCGGCATACTGGTAGTCGATCTTGAGGGTGATGTCGTATTTCATTCAGGCGTTCCGCTGACAGTGGCGGCTTCCGGTGACGAGAGCAGATAACGAGCCGTCAGCAGCCTCGAAATATCGCCGAGATCGTTGGCGACGCGCACGATAAAGGCATGTCCGAGTTCAGTGGCGTCGGCGGTCTGGAGCCGCACCGCAAGGCGCGCGACTCGCCTCGTAAGGGTATCCAGTGTCTCCGCTGTGTTCTGGTTCGGCAGATCGTTGAGCAGTTCCTGAATGAGGTTGACCTGGAAGGCGATGGAACGCGGATTGAGCGGGTCGAGCATACTGAGATCGAGTACCGTTTCGCGGGTAAGGTCAACGGAATAGCGCCGCCGATAGGTCACCCGGCTATCGGTGAAGTCGAGGATCGTCTCCAACGCGCCGTCCGCGAGTTCGTCCGGCTCGATCACGCCGGCGATCGTGGACGCGGTGTTGAACCCTCGCTCCAGCGAGCGGCCGATCTGCATGAAGCGCCAACCCGTGAACTGGTACATGTTCTCGTGCACGAGGCCGGCGAAACCAGACAGATGGGTGAGAACCGAACTCGTCAGGCTGACCAGCTCCACGTCGTCGTCGTTGTAGCTTCCGAGGATGAGATCCACGGTTTCGTGCAGGGTGCGCCATGCGTCCGGCGAGAACCGGTCGCGTATCCTCGACGCCGTGTCGAAGGCTTGCTGGGCATAGGCGAGAAGGGCACGTACCGGTCGCTCGGCCGCGACCTCGATGCCGAGAAAGCCGACCAGATCAAGGAGTTGGGTTTCGAATTCGCCGGGCTCGGTGAGTTCGTCCATACGCGCGCCATACGCTCTTAGAAGCCGGGTTGCCGTCTCGCAGCGTTCGACATAGCGGCCGAGCCAGTAGAGGTTGTCGGCGGCGCGTGCGGGCAGGGCGCCGGGCAGCTTGCGCTGGAAACGCTTGCCGGTGCCCGCGAGCAGGGTCAGAGGGCGTTCGGGCTTGTCGACTTTTGTTTCAGAGGGAACCCAGACGTCGATCGAGCTGCCGCCCTGGCGCATGGAGATGACGCGCGCATCCTGCTGGTCGGCGACACGGGCAAAGCCGCCCGGCATCAGATGCCAGCCGTCTTCATCTCGGGTCAGGAAGACGCGCAGCGTGACCGGACGGGGCTCGAGCTTGCCCTCGACGAGGACAGGTGTTGTCGAAAGCGCTGCAATCTCACGCCCGACCCAGTGCGTGCCATCCCGTTCGAGATCGATCTTGCGGCTTTCATGGGCTTGCTCGGCGTCCGAGACGGCCGGTGTCTGGATCATGCCCGACGCCATTTTTTCCGACGGAAAAGCGGACGCGAGCTGCAGGCGATCGCGATTGGCCTCGACATAGGCCCGCTCCGCCTTCTGCCCGCACCACCACGTGGCGATCGTCGGCAGTTCGAGATCTTTTCCGAGGAGCGCGTTTGCCATGCGCTGCTGAAAGGCATGAAAGCCGGGCGTTTCCAGAATGCTCGACCCGATCGCGTTGATCAGTTTCAGCTTGCCCGCGCGGACCGCCTGAAGCAGGCCGGGCGTCCCGATATGCGAGCCGCCGAAGAGTTCGAGCGGATCGGCGAAATCGCTGTCGAGCCGGCGCCAGAGGACGCGGATCGGCTGAAAGCCACTGACGGTGCGAACCATTGCCTCATCATTGTGGATGACGAGATCGCCTCCTTCCAGAAGCAGAAGGCCAAGATAGCGAGCGAGATAGGTGTGCTCGAAATAGGTCTCGTTGTGCGGGCCCGGCGACAGGAGGCCCACCCGCGAGTGATCGGGGCCGCCGAGGCTGTAGAGCATCTCCCGGAAGCGCTGAAAGAAGGGCGCGAGGCGCTCGATGTTGAGCGCGCGCAGGAAATCCGGAAACGCTTTCGTGTTGGCGACTCGGTTTTCCAGCGCGAAGCCCGCGCCGGAGGGTGCCTGTGTGCGGTCGCCCAGCACCCACCAGCGTCCGTCCGGTCCTCGCCCGAGTTCGATCGCGATGAAACGGATCAGCGGCTCGCCCATCTTCGCCTGATCCGAAAGAGCGTGGCAGAATTCCGGGTTCTGGCCGATCAGTGGGCTCGGAAGGATGCCCTGGGTGACGAGCCGGCGCTGGCCATAGATATCGGCCAGTAGCTTTTCCAGAAACTCCGCGCGCTGGACGAGCCCGCGCGAGAGGGTGCGCCACTCGCCGGGTTCGATAAGGAGCGCAGGATGGCCTAGGGGCCATTCCCGCGTTTCCTCGCTGGCATCGCTCGGCGCGTAGACCCGGTGGAAGACGCCGGCCTCGGAAAGATACTGCCGGGCACGGCGCACCCGTTCGTCGCGCTCCTCCGGCGAGAGCGCCAACGCCTTAGCGATAACGTTCCTGTAGTGCGGCTTGAGCGCGCCGTCGCGATCGACCATCTCGTCCCGCCCGCCACCGGTGAGCGCCGCATAGGTTCTTGCAAAATGAGAAAGGTCCGGTGAAGACATCCGCGCAATAGTCCTTCTGACGAACCGGCTTATATCACGCTGGCCTTTAATCGGGATTGCCGGGACGCACCACCATGCAACAGCGTTTGCAAAATCTCTTCCGGTCGAGACGCTGGGAGCAGTTCATTATCGGGCTGATCGTCGTGAACGCGATCTTCCTTGGTCTCGAGACCAGCGACAGTGTCATGCACAGCGTCGGCGGGCTGCTGCTTGCCTTCGACACGGCGATTCTGGCGATTTTCGTCGTCGAGATCGTCGGCCGAATTTACGCCTTCCGCGGTGCTTTCTTCCGCGATCCGTGGTCGATCTTCGACTTTACCGTTGTCGGGATTGCGCTGCTGCCCGCCACCGGCCCGCTGACAGTGCTGCGCGCTCTCAGAATCCTGCGTGTCCTGCGGCTGATTTCCGTTATTCCCTCGCTGCGCCGCGTGATCGGCGGGCTCATCGCGGCTTTGCCCGGCATGGGCTCGATCATCGCGCTTCTCGCGATAATCTTCTATATTTTCGCCGTGATGGCGACGAAGCTGTTCGGCGACACCTTCCCGCAGTGGTTCGGCGATATGGGCGCGTCGATCTATACGCTGTTCCAGGTGATGACGCTCGAAAGCTGGTCCATGGGCATCGTGCGGCCGGTAATGGAGGTCCATCCGTATGCCTGGCTCTTCTTCGTGCCCTTCATCCTCTCGACCACCTATGCGGTGCTCAATCTCTTCATCGGTGTCATCGTTTCGGCCATGCAGGGCGAGCATGAGGCTTCTATCGATGCCGAGCATGAAAAGCGCCATGAGGAGAATGCTGAGATCCTTGCCGAGGTAAGGGCGCTTCGAGCTGAACTTGCCGAAATGCGTGCCGGGCAGCCGAACGGGTGAGAGCCTCGGACGCCGATCCGCCGTTTGAAAGGCCGATCCCGTGCTCTTCGTGACGATCTGGCCGATCTTCGCCCTGATCTGCCTTGGCTACGGGCTGTCGCGGCTGAAGTTTCCCGAGCCCGGCTTCTGGCCGGCTGCCGAGCGGGCGAACTATTTTCTTCTCTTCCCGGCGCTGCTTGTCTCGAATCTTGCCGATGCCCCGGTTCGCGATCCGGACCTTCTGCGCCTCGGTGGTGCGGTGATCGTGATGATGCTCTTTGCGGCCGGCGCGCTTGCCGTGTTTCGCCTCCTGCGGCCAATGCCGGCGGCGCGATATGGCCCGGCTTTGCAGGGTATCGTGCGTTTCAACACCTATCTCGGTCTCGCCATCACCGCGAGCACGGTGCCGGACGGCGGTCTTGAACGCGCTGCGGTGCTGCTCGCCGTCGCCGTGCCGCTGGTCAACGTCCTGTCGATCCTCGCGCTCACCGAAAGGGGAGAGCAGCGCGGCCCGCTGGTGCTTCTCGCTCCGATGTCGAAGAACCCGCTGATCATTGCCTGTATCATCGGCATTCTCATCGCCGCGACTGGGATAGGCCTGCCGTTCGGCATCGGCCGCTTCCTCGACCTCATCGCCCAGGCGAGCCTGCCGCTCGGCCTCCTCTGCGTCGGCGCGGCCCTGCGCCCGGACGCGATCGCCCGGGACGTTAAGGCGTTCGTCGGGATCGGCGGCGCGCGGCTTCTCGCGATGCCGGTTCTTGCTGCCGCGATCGCCATCCTGTTCGGCCTCGGCACGACGGAAACGATGGTCCTCGTCATTTTCGCGGCCATCCCGACTGCGCCGACCGCCTATGTCCTCACGCGCCAGCTCGGCGGCGACGGGCCTTACATGGCCGGCATCATCACATCCCAGACGCTGGTATCGGTTCTGACGATCCCGTTGATGCTTTCACTTTTAGGCGTCGGTTAGCGGCAAACTTTTCGCGAGACCTGTGCCGTTTCGCGTGACGCGTTGGTCGCGGCGATGGAACCGAGGTTCTCTAGGCACGTTCATTAGCCAAATGAACAGAACCACTTACGCGAATTGGGAGATGCGATCATGAACCTCGGTAGTATCGTCAGAAAAGCTGTCTCGGCCTTCGCGAGCTCCAAAAGACGTTCGGGAACCAAGCGGCCGGTCCGGCAGACTTCTACGACGCGCGGACGCAGCGGCAGCGCAGAATCCGATATCATGCGCGGCGTCACGAAAATGGCGAAGAAGAAGCTCTGAAACGGGTCGTTACCCGCTGCAGCCAACATCTATAAAAACGTAAAAAAGGGTCGCCTCTCGGGCGGCCCTTTTTCGCGTCCGCGTTGGAGTCGTTTCCGAAGGAACGCACTTCACCTGCTCTATGCCTTCCCCGCTTGGCCAGCGGCCGCAGCGGGGAAGAGATCTCGATGTCCTAACGCACAGCCAGTCCTGCCGGCCTTCTCAGATCGAGCGTCATCGGGAAGCTCGGATCGGCGATCTCGCGGACCGGCTCATAACCGCCCGGGGTGTGGCCTATCGGCTCGAAGCGGGCGAGGCGGCGGGCTTCGGCCTCGTAGGAGTTGATCGGGAAGGTGTCGTAGTTCCGGCCTCCCGGGTGGGCGACATGATAGGTGCAGCCTCCCAGAGAGCGGTTCGACCATCTATCGTAGATGTCGAAGGTGAGCGGCGCGTGGACCGGGATGGTCGGGTGCAAACCGGACGGCGGCTGCCACGCCTTGAAGCGTACGCCGGCGACCGCCTCCTTGCCTTTGCCCGTCGCCGTCATCGGAACTTCGCGGCCGTTGCAGGTAACGGTATGCCGGGCATTGTCGAAGTTCGACAGCTTCACTTGAAGGCGCTCGACCGATGAATCGACGAAGCGCACCGTGCCGCCGATCGCGCCGGTCTCACCCATCACATGCCACGGCTCCAACGCCTGACGCAGTTCGAGCTCGATACCCTCGCGCTCGATCTTGCCGCAGAACGGGAAGCGAAATTCCTGTTGGGCCTCGAACCATTCGGGGCGCATCGGATAGCCCGCACGGGTGAGATCACCGAGAACATCGAGGAAATCCTGCCAGACGAATTCGGGCAGCATGAATCGATCGTGCAGATTGGTGCCCCAGCGCGCGAACTTGCCGTCCTCCGGCTGCTTCCAGAACTTGGCGATCAGCGCGCGGATCAGAAGCTGCTGGGCGAGCGACATACGCGGCTCGGGCGGCATCTCGAAGCCGCGGAATTCGACGAGGCCCAGGCGGCCGGTGGGCCCGTCCGGTGAATAGAGCTTGTCGATGCAGATCTCGGCGCGATGGGTGTTGCCGGTCACGTCGATCAGCAGGTTTCGGAACAGCCGGTCGACTAGCCAGGGCGGGGTCGAGAAACTGTCTTGCGTGACCTGCGCCATCGCGATTTCAAGCTCGTAGAGCTGGTCGTGCCGGCCCTCGTCGATGCGGGGGGCCTGGCTCGTCGGGCCGATGAAGAGGCCGGAGAACAAGTACGAAAGCGAGGGATGGCGCTGCCAGTAGAGAACCAGCGATTTCAGGAGGTCCGGCCGGCGCAGGAACGGCGAATCGAGCGGCGTCGCGCCGCCGACCACGACGTGGTTTCCGCCGCCGGTGCCGGCATGCTTGCCGTCCACCATGAACTTGTCGGTGCCGAGCCGCGACTGGCGGGCATCCTCGTAGACGCCCTGCGTGATCGCCTTGGCCTCCTCCCAGTTCGAAGCCGGGTGCACGTTCACCTCGATCACGCCCGGATCGGGCGCGACGCGGATGACGTTGAGGCGCGGGTCGTGCGGCGGCGCGTAGCCCTCGATCTGAACTGGCAGATCGAGATCGCGCGCAGCCTCTTCGATCGCGCCGAGAAGATCGAGATAGGCCTCGGTGAATTCTAGTGGTGGCATGAAGACGCAAAGCTTTCCGTCGCGCGGCTCCACTGAGAGAGCGGTGCGCACGAAGCCCTGAATCTCGGCGTTCTCCGAGGCGACTGCGGTAAAGAACGTCCCGGCGGGCGCACGAGAACCATCCTCTTTGGCAGCAAGCGGCGGCAGAGGTGCCATTTCGCGCATCCGGCCGGCGACCGTATCGGCCTTGTCCGACGACGGATCGTGGGTTTGTCGTGCTGTGCGTCCCCACTGCTCGCGGTTCTGTGGTGGCAATGGTGGGAAAGGCTGGGTCGGGTCGGCCGGATGAATGTAGGGATAGTCCCCGCGCCCGAGATAGGGCAGGGAGGCCAGTGGCAGGCGGTAGCCGAGGGCGGAGTCGCCGGGCGTCAGATAAAGATGCTTGCGCCGCGTCTTCCAACGCTCCGACATCCAGCGGACTTTGCTCGATCGCGATTGCCAAGCCTGAACGGGAAGCACATGACCCGTCGGTTTCGACAGGCCGTGGTCGAACACTTTGGCGAGGCGCGCGCGCTCTTCCCGGTCCTCGAGTTTGGAATCGGTCGGCTCCACATTGTCGGGCAGACCCTGCTCGCGGGCGATCCAGAAGGAGGCGTCCTCGAAGGCCGGCATGACGTTCTCGGTCGCTACATCGAGGGCCTTTGCGACGCTCTGGGTGAACGCTTCGGACTCTTCAGCGCCGACGGTGGCGTCGGTTTTCTCGCGGGCGACCAGATCGGAGTCCTGCCAAATCGGCGCGCCGTCCTTGCGCCAGTAGAGCGAGAAGGTCCAACGCGGCAGTGTCTCGCCCGGATACCATTTGCCCTGGCCGTAATGCAGAAAACCACCCGGCGCGAAGCGGTCGCGGAGGCGGCGGATGAGATCGTCGGCAAGTCCGCGCTTCATCGGGCCGGTGGCATCGGAATTCCATTCCGGCGATTCGAACTCGTCGATCGACACGAAGGTCGGCTCGCCGCCCATGGTGAGCCGGACATCGTTGGCTTCCAGTTCCTGATCGACCTTCTTGCCGAGGGTGTCGAGCGCCTCCCAGCTGTCGTCGGAGAATGGATATGTGACGCGCGGGCGCTCGGAGATGCGCCCGACCGTCATGTCGAATTCGAAGTCCACTTCAGCAAATCCGACGAGGCCGGAGATCGGCGCGGCCGAGCGATAATGCGGCGTTGCGGCGAGCGGGATGTGGCTTTCGCCGGTGAGAAGACCCGACGTCGGATCGAGACCGATCCAGCCCGCGCCCGGAATGTAGACCTCGCCCCAGGCATGAAGATCGGTGAAGTCGTGATCGGTGCCTGAAGGACCGTCGAGAGCCGC
Organism: Fulvimarina thalattae; assembly: GCF_040239565.1. Lineage (NCBI taxonomy): Bacteria > Pseudomonadati > Pseudomonadota > Alphaproteobacteria > Hyphomicrobiales > Aurantimonadaceae > Fulvimarina > Fulvimarina thalattae. The sequence continues at coordinate 31,036 of NZ_JBEHWS010000009.1, read as the reverse complement.
GACGTCCGGTTTCAGCTGGATCAGGTAGCCGGATACGAAACGCGCGGCAAAGCCCAGATGGCGTAGCGTATTGACGAGCAGCCAGGAGGAATCGCGGCAGGAGCCGGAATTCTTGGTCAGCGTTTCGTCCGGCGTCTGAACGCCCGGCTCCATACGGACGAGATAGTCGATACGATTTTGGATCTTTTGGTTGAGCCCGACGAGGAAGTCGATCGTGCGCTGGCCGGGCGTGAGGTCGACCTCGTCGATGAAGGCTTGGAACTTCTCATCCGCCGGTTCAGGGTCGAGATAGGATTCGAGCTCCTTCTTGACCTCCTCCGGATAGGTGAATGGAAACTCCTCGGCATGCTCCTCGATGAAGAAGTCGAACGGGTTGTAGACCGTCATGTCGGCGAGAAGGTCGACCTCGACCTTGAACTCGCGAACCGGCTCGGGAAATACGAAGCGTGCGAGATAATTGCCGAACGGGTCCTGGTGCCAGTTCACGAAATGCTCGGCCGGTGAAACCTTCAGCGAATAGGACGGGATGCGTGTGCGCGAATGCGGTGCGGGTCGCAGCCGGATGACCTGGGGACCAACAATGACCGGGCGGTCATATTTGTAATGGGTGAGGTGGCGAAGGCTTGCGAGGATCGACATGGGCGCTTTCTGTTTTCGCTTCGGCTTTCTTTTGTTACCTATGCTTTAGACCACATCACACATGCGGCAAGGGGCCGGGCCTGTGGTCTTTTAAGGGCAGGGCCCGATCTTTCGGGTAATGCTGGCAGAAGATTTCGGGCAATGCTGGCAGAAGGCCGGAACGTTCGTCACACTCCAGCATTGATGCGCATCGCTCCTGTGTGAGTGTATCGAATTGCCCCAAGGACCTGAAAATGAAACTGTTTTCCTGCCCGGCCTGCGATCAGGTCGTGTACTTCGAGAACGTCTCGTGCGAACGCTGCGGCCGCTCACTCGGCTATGACGCCGGACGGGAAGTCATGATCGCGCTCGAAAAGGAGGACGACTTCTGGAAAGAAGCCGGTTCGCACTCCGACAGCGCGACGCTGAAATACTGCGATAACTACCAGTACGGCGTCTGCAATTGGCTTCTTCCCGCCGATAGTGCCGACCAGTACTGCCTTGCCTGCCGGCACAACGAGACCGTTCCCGACGTCTCCGACCCGGAAAATCTCGCATGCTGGCAGAGGATGGAGATCGGCAAGCATCGCCTCTTCTATGCCATCAACCGTTTCGGTCTGCCGCTTTCGACCCGCAGCGAGAACGAGGAAGGTCTCGGTTTCGACTTCCTCGCCGAGGACGACGGTTCGCCCGGCAATGTCATGACGGGTCACGATCGCGGGCTCATAACCATAGCGCTCGCCGAAGCCGACGACGCGGAGCGCGTCAAGCGGCGCGAGGCCATGGGCGAGCCTTATCGCACGCTGCTCGGTCATTTCCGCCACGAGGTCGGTCACTGGTACTGGGATCGCATCGTGCGCGACGGCAATCCCGGTGCACTCGATGCCTGCCGCGCGCTGTTCGGCGACGACACCGAGGACTACGGCGAAGCACTGCAGCGCCATTACGAGAACGGGCCGAAACCGAACTGGCAGGAAGAATTCGTCTCGTCCTATGCCGGCGCCCATGCCTGGGAGGATTTCGCCGAGACGTGGGCGCATTATCTTCACATCGTCGATACGCTGGAAACCGGCCATGCCTGGGGTGTCGCGATCGATCCGCGAATTCCCGACCAGGGATTGCTGACGACGAAGATCGCATTCGATCCGTATGCCCGGGACACCACCATCCAGCAGATAACGGATGCCTGGTTTGCCCTTTCGGCGGCATTGAATTCCTTCAACCGTTCCATGGGGCACCAGGATCTCTATCCGTTCGTCCTGTCTCCGGCCGTGATCGAAAAACTCGGCTTCATGCACGATCTCGTGCGTGGCGAGGCCGGCGGAAACGGAAAACAGGCGCAGGCGGCCTGACGCACGAAAATTGCGGACAATTGGGTCAGTTGTAGCGAGCTCTATCCCAACCTTGTTCGAACTCTTGTCGAGGGAATGGCAGCGCCCGAGTCGTTTCAAGCCGGGCGCTGCCATCGTCGCTCCTTCGCCGTTTTCCATGCGCGAGCGCGCGGCTGCCTCGATTGCTTGCCTGACGATTATTTTTTGGTCGGCTCGTGGGGCTGGAACCGTCGTCATGTGCCCCAATTATGGGAATGGCTGTGGAGCACGCTGTCCCGCATGAGACCACGTCCCAATAATGAAATCCCTGGGGCTTTCCCCGAACGACAAGGACGCGACCGCACTCTATGACTTCGACGGAAAACGGCTTTTCGTTCGAGACCTCCTGGGGTCCGAGACTTGTCCACGAAGGCGCGGAATTCCGCCTCTGGGCGCCGTCGGCCCCTTCGATCGAACTTGCGATAGGTGACGCGAACGGCAATCCCGCCGAATTCTGCGCAATGGAAATGGGCGACGCCGGCTGGTGGCGGCTGACGACCGACAAGGTCGCGGTTGGCGGAGCTTACGGATTTCGCCTCGAAAACGGACTCGTCGTTCCTGATCCTGCGTCCCGCCGGCAATTCGGAGACGTTCATTCACTCTCGGTTCTTACCGATTCCACTGCCTATCGCTGGACGACGCCCGAGTGGAACGGCCGGCCATGGGAAGAAACCGTCTTCTACGAACTTCACACCGGCACATTTTCCGAAAAAGGCACGTTCGCCGGTATCGAGGAAAAGCTCGATTTCCTGAAGACGGTTGGCATCACCACCATCGAACTCCTGCCTGTCGCCCAGTTCATGGGCAAGCGCGGCTGGGGCTATGACGGCGTTCTTCTCTATTGTCCGCACGAGGCCTATGGCGGCGATGCCGGGCTCAAGGGGCTGATCGATGCCGCCCATTCGCGGGGGCTCAGCGTCTTTCTCGATGTGGTCTACAACCACTTCGGACCGGACGGAAATTATCTCGGCGCCTATGCACCCGAGTTCTTTCACGAGGAAATCCACACGCCTTGGGGTCCGGCGATCGCTTATGACGAGGAGCCGGTCCGCGCATTCATGATCGAGAATGCGCTCTACTGGCTGGAAGAATTCCGCTTCGACGGTCTGCGGCTCGATGCGATCGACTCGATCAAGGACACGACCGACACGCCGCTGGTGAAGGAACTCGCCGCCGCCGTGCGCAAGCGCTTTCCTGGCCGGCATGTGCACCTCACGACTGAAGACGACCGCAACATCACCTGGCATATCGAGCGCGGCGAGACCGGTCAGCCGCAGCTCGTCTCGGGCGAATGGAACGACGACCTCCATCACACGGTCCACGTTCTCGCGACCCACGAGCAGGAAGCCTATTACGCCGATTACACGCGCAGCAGCGTCTCGCAGCTGGCCAAATCGCTCGCGACCGGGTTCGTCTATCAGGGCGATTATTCCCCGGTTCGCGACAAGAAAGTCGGAACGACCTCCGAACACCTTCCGCCGACGGCCTTCGTCAACTTCATCCAGAATCACGACCAGATCGGCAACCGTGCCTTCGGCGAGCGGTTGACCGATCTCGCTTCGCGGCGCATCGTCGAATGCGCCCAGGCGATCTTGCTCTTGTCGCCGCAGATCCCGCTGATCTTCATGGGCGAAGAGTGGGGTGAGACCCACCCCTTCTGCTTCTTCACCGATTTCGACGGCGATCTCGCCGATGCGGTACGCGAGGGTCGGCGCTCCGAATTTGCCAAGTTCACGGCCTTCCACGCTGCCGAAACGCGCGAACTGATCCCGGACCCGAATTCCGAAACGACCTTCGCTTCGTCGATGCTGGACTGGTCCGAGCTCAAGCGCCCGAACCATCTGCGCCGACTCGAACAGGTCAAACTGCTCCTGAAAATCCGTCAGAAACGGATCGTTCCGCTGCTGAAACATGTGCCGGCGCAATGCGGCTCCTACCATACCTCGGACGGCACGCTGGCCTTTGCCGTCGCCTGGACGCTTCAGGACAGCAAGGTACTGCATCTCTTCGCCAATCTCAGCGATAACCCCTGGCCGCTTCCGGCCGACTTGACGAAGAATGACCTGACCGCCGGCGATCTCGTCCATTCTTATCCCGCAAATGCGGATAGTCGGCTCGCGGACGGGACCTTGCCGCCCACATCCGTCGTTTTCCGTCTTTCGCATCAGACGCTTATATCGGGAGGTACCGCTTGAGACCATCAATTGACCAGCTGGCTGATAGCCACGGCATCCAGACGGTCTATACGTCCGAGATGGGCGAGCGGAAGGAAATCTCCGACGAGGCAAAGCAGCGCCTTCTCGCGGCGCTCTCGGTCGATCCCGACGGCGGTGCACCCGGGCATTTTACTGAGGCGCGGCAGACGCCCGGAAAGAGTTGTGCGTTGCCACCAGTCGTCGCCGATCACCGGCGCTGGGGCATTTCCTGCCAGCTCTACGGCCTGCGCTCCAGTCGCAACTTCGGAATCGGCGATTTCGAGGATCTGGCGCGGCTTGCGGTGATCGGGGCGAAGGAGGGCGCCTCCTTTATCGGCGTCAATCCTCTGCATGCGCTCTTCATGGCTGACGGCAACCGCTTCTCGCCTTATTCTCCTTCGACCCGGCGCTTCAACAACCCGCTTTATCTCGCGATCGACAAGATCGAGGGTGGCGGCAAGGCGATCGAGACGCTGCGCGCCGAGGAGCCGGAGCTTTTCGAGGGTCTCGACGGGACACTCGTCGACTATCCGGCTGTCACTTCGCTGAAGAGCCGGCTGCTGCGGATGATCTTCGAGGCCCGCAAGGACGACATTACGTCTTCGCAGGCTTTCGAGCGGTTCGTATCCGGCGGCGGCTCGACCCTCCACGCCTTCGCGCTATTCGAGGCGATATCCGAGGCTCAGGTTGCAGCTGGTGGATATGCCGGCTGGCATCACTGGCCGGAGCCGCTGAGGGATCGTGAAAGCGATGCCGTCCAGGCGTTCGAGGGAGATCATCTCGACGAGATCAACTTCCACAAATGGCTGCAATTCGAGGCCGACGAGCAGATCGCGAGCGTTCAGGCGCGGGCCAAATCCGAGGGCATGGCGATCGGCCTCTATCTCGATCTCGCCGTCGGAGTCGCGCCGGACGGCGCGGAGACCTGGGCCGATCCGGCGCTGACCGTCGCCGCCGCGCGTGTGGGCGCACCACCGGATATGTTCAACTCGTCCGGCCAGGACTGGGGTCTCGCGCCGCTCTCGCCGAAGGCGCTGGCGCAACGGGACTACAAGCCACTTCGCAACGCGTTCGGGCAGCTCACGCTGCACGCCGGCGCGGTGCGCATCGACCACGCCATGGGGCTCGCGCGGCTGTGGTGGATTCCGCAGGATCAGTCGTCGGCGGGCGGCGGCTATGTCCGCTATCCCCTGGGCGAGATGGTCGATGCTGTCGCCGATGCCTCGAACGCCAATCACTGCGTCGTCATCGGCGAGGATCTCGGTACCGTGCCGGAGGGCTTCCGGGAAACGATGGAGGCGGCCAACGTATTCTCCTACCGTGTTCTCTATTTCGAGCGCCGGGATGATGCCTTCCTTGCGCCGAGCGCCTATCCGAAGCTCGCGCTCGCCTGCATCTCGACCCACGATCTCGCACCGCTTGCCGGCTGGTGGCGAGGCACCGACATCATATTGAGGGAGCAGGCCGGCACACAGGACGAACTATCGACGCAGCGCGACCTCAGGAGCCGCGCCGAGGAACGGATCGATCTCCTGGTCGCACTGCGCAAGGCGAGCCTCATTCCGAACGACTACGAGCAGATGCTCAACGGCGACGTGCCGCTTTCGCAGGAGCTGAACCAGGTCCTCAGCGAGGCGATCCACCGCTATGTCGCGCGGACGCCGTCGTTGCTCCTTACCGTCCAGCTGGAGGACATGCTGGGTGCCACCCACCAGCCGAATTTGCCCGGCACCACTGATCAATACCCCAATTGGCGCATTCGCCAGGACGTCGCTCTTGAAGACCTCGAAAAAAACGAGCGCTTCAAGAGCCTGGCGCGGGCGATGCGCGAGGAAAGGCCGAATCCCTCATGAGCGCGCCGCTCGTCTCCACATACCGCCTCCAGTTCAGGGAAGGCACGGATTTCGCCGCCGCGCGCGATCTTGCCCGCTACTGGAAGCGCCTCGGTATCAGCCATCTCTACGCCTCGCCGATCTTCGCCGCGTCCGAAGGCTCCACCCACGGCTACGACGTTACCGACTATAACGCGCTGGAAGAGGATCTCGGCGGTATTGGCGGTTTCATGGAGATGTCGAACGCGCTCTCCTCAGCCGATATCGGGCTGATCCTTGATTTCGTTCCCAACCATATGGGCGTCTCGCCGCAGAACCATTGGTGGGAGGACGTGCTGCGCTGGGGCGAGGAGAGCCGCTACGCCTATACGTTCGATATCGCGTGGGAAGCCAAGCGCATTCTCGTTCCCGTCCTTGGAAAGCCCTATGGCGACGCGCTGGAAGCCGGCGACCTGACCATCGTCCTCGACGAGGCGGCGCCCGCTTTCCGTTTCGACGCCGCGGGCTATGGCCTGCCCGTCGATCCTCGAACTTATGGCCATGTCTTCGGATTGATGGACCACGACGAACGTGACCGTCTGGTCCGTCGTTTCTCGGTCTCGACTCCGCCGGAAGCAGACGAACTTCGTGAGCGTCTCAGTGAGCATCTTCAGGATAGCGGCTTCCGCGAAGCGCTTGATGCCGCGATCGAGACGATCAATGCCGACAGGCAGGCCCTTCACGCCCTGCACGAGGCTCAGGCCTGGCGGCTCGCCTGGTGGCGCACCGCCCGTGAACGCCTGACCTATCGCCGTTTCTTCGAGATCGCCGATCTCATCGGCGTTCGCCAGGAAATGCGCCGCGTCTTCCGTGAAAGCCACCAGATGATCATCCGGCTGGCACGTGAGCGCCGGCTGGACGGAATCCGGATCGACCATGTCGATGGTCTTGCGGACCCGAAAACCTATCTCGACGATCTCAACCAGGCGTTTCGCGCCGTCCGCCGCTCCCCGACGATCCATGTCGAGAAGATCCTGACCGGCGAGGAGCGGCTTCGCTCTTCCTGGGCAATCGACGGCACGACCGGCTACGAGTTCATCACCGCGCTTTCCGGCCTTTATGTCGACCCCAAGCGCGAAGAGGGGATGAGCGAGGCTTACCACACCTTCCTTGGACGCCGCGAAGACCTGCGCGCAATGATTCTCGCCGAGAAGCGCTCGATCTTCCTGCGTAATCTGGCCGGCGAACTAACGGTGCTGACGGGCCTCGCGCTCGACGTTGCCTCACGCGGTCTATCCACCCGTGATCTCGGCCGCGACACGCTTGCGCGCTCGATCGTGGAGGTCGCCGCCGCGCTGCCTGTCTACCGCACCTATGGGTCCGTCGATGGCGTACCCCGCCGTGACGTCGCCATCATCGACGACGCGGTCGATCTTGCGATGACGCGCCGCGAGGTCGAGGCGGACGAGCCGATCCAGTTCATCGGCAGGCTCCTGAAACTCGATTTCGAGGACGGCGAGGACGTTGCAGGCGCTCTCAACTTTACCCGCCGTTTTCAGCAGACGACCGGCGCCGTAATGGCGAAGGCGGTCGAGGATACAGTCTTTTACCGCTATAACCGCCTGATCTCGCTCAACGAGGTGGGTGGCGAGCCCGACCAGTACGGCGCCGATATCGAAGCCTTCCACGAGGCGATGCAGATACGGCTGGAGGATCAGCCCTCCGGTCTCGTTGCAACGACGACCCACGATACGAAGCGCGGCGAGGACGCCCGCGCGCGGATCTACACGCTGTCGGAGGCACCGGGGCGCTGGCGCTCGCTCGTTTCGAATTTCGCCGCCGTGATGACCGCCTGGCGCAAGGATATCGAGCCGGATCTCTTCTCGCCTGATCCGGCGACCGAATGGGGGCTCTACCAGTCCCTGCTCGGCGTGCTGCCGACGGACTTCGATCCGGCAGATAAAGAGCAGTGCGAAGAGATTGCCGAGCGCCTCACCGCATTCGCCGAAAAGGCCGTGCGGGAGGCCAAGCGCTATACCAGCTGGACGGCGCCGGCCGAGAAATACGAAAATGCGCTGCGAGCATTCGTCGAGGCGATGCTCGACCCTGAGGGTGAACTGATCGGGGAATTCTGGTCCAGTGTCCAACCCTTCGTGACGGCTGGCGCTCTCAACAGCCTCTCCCAGACGGTGATCAAGCTGACGGCGCCAGGTGTGCCCGATATTTATCAGGGCACCGAGTTCTACGATTTCTCCCTCGTCGATCCGGACAATCGTCGCGCCGTCGACTTCGACGCGCGTATCGAGGCCTTGGAGGCCGAAGCCGATCCTGCGGCGCTTCTCTCCGATTGGCGCTCAGGCCATCTGAAAGCGCGGATCACCGCGGCAGGCCTTCGCATGCGTCAGGGCGCGCCGTCGGTTTTCACGACGGGCCGCTATGTACCGCTCGAAGTCGAGGGACCGGGGGCGGGCTGGATCGTCGCCTTCGCGCGCGTCTCGGAAGACGGCATCACTGCGATCACCATCGCGCCGCGCATGACGCTCTCACTGTTGGATGGCCAGCTCGACCCAGCTGTGCCGGCTGAACGGTGGCAGGATACACGGGTAATCCTGCCCGACGATCTCACCTCCAAGACGTTCACGGATGTCTTGACCGACGCCGAATGGACGGGTTCCGAGATTCAGGTGGCCGATGTGCTCGGCGTTCTGCCTGTGGCGATGTTGATTTCGACGCCACAGTAACCGCGCGGGATAAGCGTTGGCTCCAGAACGACCTCTGGAGCCAATGTCCTCGTTCGACAGGCGACCGCTTCAGAGTTTCCGGAGCGCGACCTGTTCGATGAGGTGTGTCGGCCCCTTCTTCAATATGAGGTCGGCGCGCGGACGGGTCGGCAGAATGTTCTCGTGCAGATTGACGGCATTGATCTGCGACCAGAGATCTTCTGCGGTGTTCTGGGCATCGGCGTCGGAAATATTGGCATAGCGGTGGAAGAACGAATCTTCCTGCTGAAACGCCGTCTCTCGAAGGCGCATGAACCGATCGATATACCAGCGATGGATGTCGCTTTCTTCCGCGTCGATGTAGATCGAGTAGTCGAAAAAATCCGAGACGAACGGCACCGCACGCCCGTCCGGCGGCATCTTCTGAACCTGAAGCACGTTGAGGCCCTCGAAGATGAGAATATCGGGGCGATCGACCATTGCGCGCTCGCCCTTTGTCACGTCGTAATAGAAATGGGAGTAGACCGGCGCCGTCACGCGCGGCGCGCCGGCCTTGATATCCGACAAAAAGCGCAGGATCTCGCCGACATCATAGCTTTCCGGAAAGCCCTTGCGGCGCATGAGTCCTTTCGATTCCAGCACAGCATTCGGAAAGAGGAAGCCGTCGGTTGTGACGAGAGCGACCTTGGGCGAAGTCGGCCAGCGGCCGAGTAGCAGCTGAAGCAGACGGGCCGTCGTCGATTTTCCGACGGCGACGGAGCCGGCGATGCCGATGACAAAAGGCGTCTTGTGGCCGACGCCGTTACCGGACAAGAATTGCTGACGCTGCTCGAACAGCAACTGCGACGCCTCGACGTGAGCCGAAAGAAGCCTAGACAGCGAGAGATAGATCCTGGTCACCTCATCGAGGTCCACCGGATCGTTCATCGATCGGATGCGCTCGAGGTCTGCGGCCGACAGGGTCAGTGGGGTATCGGCGCGAAACTGGGACCATTCCTGCGCCGAGAAAATCCGGTAGGGCGAAAAGGGTGTTGGCTCGAGCTGATCCATCCGCTCGCTCACCCGTCGCGTGGTCCGTCGGGCGTCCGCGAGGCCTTCTCTTCAAGCCCGCTTGTCGATGTCCGGCGCCCGAGCTCGGCAAAGATGTCGGAGGCCGGGATATTGCGTAGATTGAGCGCTACCAGGAGATGATAGATGAGATCGGCGCTCTCGGAGACGACGCGTTCGTCGCCCTCCGAAACCAAGGCGATTACCGTCTCGGTCGACTCTTCGCCCAGCTTTTTCGCGACATGGCCGATGCCTTTTTCCTTCAGCTTAGCGGTATAGGATTCACCGGACGAGGCGCTGGCGCGTTCGGCGACGATCTTTTCGAGATCGGAAAGGCTGAATTCTGTCATTGGACTGTCGTTTCCGCGGTCGGCGAATCAGGCGGCATCGAGCGAAATATCGGCCGGATCGAGCCGCATGGGAACCCCGGCCTTGGCCATATGCGCCTTGGCCTCGGTAATCGTGTAGGTGCCGAAATGGAAGATGGAGGCGGCTAGGACCGCAGCCGCGCCGCCTTTGGTGACGCCTTCCACGAGATGATCGAGCGTGCCGACACCGCCCGAAGCGATGACAGGGACGGCCACCGCGTCGCTGATCGCTTTGGTAAGCTCCAGGTCGAAGCCGGCCTTCGTGCCGTCGCGGTCCATCGAGGTCAACAGGATCTCGCCGGCCCCGAGCGAAACGACCTTCCGCGCGAATTCGATCGCGTCGATGCCGGTCTCCCGGCGGCCGCCATGGGTGAAGATTTCCCAGCGCGGCTCGGCACCAGTATCTGTCACGCGCCGTGCATCGATCGCGACCACGATGCACTGATCGCCGAACTTGTCCGCGGCTTCGCCCACGAACTCCGGCCGGTTCACGGCGGCCGTATTGATCGAGACCTTGTCGGCGCCAGCTAGGAGAAGCGTTCGCACGTCCTGTACTGTGCGGACGCCGCCTCCGACGGTCACTGGCATGAAGCATTGCTCGGCAGTGCGGCGAACCACATCGACGATCGTTTCGCGCTCGTCGGAGGAGGCGGTGATGTCGAGAAAGCAGAGTTCGTCAGCACCGGCTGCATCATAGGCGCGTGCCGCTTCCACCGGATCGCCCGCATCGCGGAGGCCTTCGAAATTGACGCCTTTGACGACACGGCCGTCTTTCACGTCGAGGCAGGGAATGATGCGGGCCTTGAGGGTCATGACGAAGCTGCGATCTTTGGAGCGTGATACTCAGGTGCTTATGCGATGCCGCGATAGAGCTCGGCAAGCTTGAGGGTGAGATCGAATCCCGTGAGAGGCAGATCGCTTTCCGCACCTTCAATCATCTTCGGTCGCTGGAATGCGCCGTCTTCGTTCCGCGACCAGAGCCAGACCCGGGGCTCGTCCTGCGAGAGGACGAGATAGTGCCTGAGGCTCTCGATCGCCGTGTACTCTTCTGCCTTCTCGCCGAAATCGATCGCGAGCGAGGAGGGGGAGAGGATTTCGGCGACGAGAAGTGGATGTTCGGTGGCGAGGCTTTTGCCCTCCAAGTCGCGTGTGAGGACCAGAATGTCTGGATAGCGGATGCCGACTGGTGTCCGTACGGCGTAATCCGCTGCGGTCACCACGTAGTCGTCCGTATTCAGAACCGTCCGAAAGACGATCGCGAGATTGAGCATGATCTCAGCGTGCTTTCGGCTGCCGCCTGTCATCATCTCATACACCCGTCCATGCACGAGTTCGCGTTTTCCCTCGCGGCCCTCGTTCCAGCGGAGGAATTCGTCGGCAGTCATGACGGGTTGCGACTGGATGTTCATCAGCTGGCAGTCTACCAGCGTTCCACAGCCGCGCAAATCGCCGCCCGCATCGGCCGAAGGATCGATCTTTTCGTTTGAAACCAGCCTCACAGCAATCGAAGATCATCGAAATCGGCGAAACGCGCTTTGCGCTCGACGATTTCGACCGGGCCGGGCGAGATGAGCCTCCGCTGGTTTTCCTCCACGGCGCCGTGCAGACGCGGCATGTCTGGGATGGGCAGGCGAAGGTGTTTGCAGATGAACGCCGCGTCATCGTGCCGGATCTACGTGGACATGGTGAAACGGCTGGGCCGTTCGAGGAACTGGCGATCGAGGCCCATGCGCGGGACATGATCGCGCTTCTCGACGCACTCGGTATCGAGCGAGCCTTTATCTGTGGCGTCTCGCTTGGCGGAATGGTCGCGCTGTCGATGTCCTCTCTCGCGCCAAGCCGAATTGCGGGGCTGATTCTGGCCGATACCCCGCTCGCACTTTCTCTGACGGGGCCCGTCCGCCGCGCCGTCGAATGGCTGGGCCCGCAACGCATCTTGTGGCCGTTCTTCCGGCTTTTCGGACGGCGGAGAACCGCTCGCCTCGGCCTGACGCTCGCGCGGCTGCTGCTCGGCTGGAAATGGGTCGGCCGGGCGGCCGGCGATCACTTCGTCGACGGGTTCTCGCAGATGCCACCGGAAGCGATCGTTGCGACCTATGCCGCCGTCGTCGCCGCTGATCCGGTGACCGTCGAGATCGCGGATAAGCCCTGCCTCGTCATTCTGGGCAAGCATGAAACGAGCGTCGTCGTCTCTCATGCCGGTGAAATCGCGCGGCGCCTCGGTCGCGCTGAGATCACCTTCGTCGAGGGCGGGCATGTGCCGAACATCGACGCACCGGAGGAGTTCAATCAGGCGGTGAAGCGGTTCCTCGGCCAGGCCGTGTGCGGATAGGGCCCTTCGATCAGTTTTTGCCGGAGAGCACCTGAAGTGCCTCTTTCGGGTCGATCCGCCCGTCATAGAGAGCGCGTCCCGAGATAGCGCCTTCGAGGGCTTTCGCGTCCGGCATCGTCATGCGAACGATGTCGGCCATCGAGGCGAGGCCGCCCGAGGCGATGACGGGGATTGAGACGGCTTCGGCGAGATCGATGGTCGCCGGCCAGTTGATGCCGGCGAGAACGCCGTCGCGGTCGATATCGGTATATATGATGGCGGAGACGCCCGCGTCCTCGAAGCGCTTCGCAAGATCGACGGCGGTGAGTTCGGAGGTTTCCGCCCAGCCTTCGACGGCCACTTTCCCGCCCTTTGCGTCGATGCCGACAGCGACCTGGCCCGGAAAGCGCTTTGCCGCGTCTTTCACGAGCTCTGGATCGCGCACAGCGACCGTGCCGAGGATGACACGCGACAGGCCCTTCGCCAGCCAGCCCTCGATATCCGCCATGGTGCGGATGCCGCCGCCGAGCTGGACTTTCATCTCAGCGCCGACAGCCGCAAGAATGGCGTCGACTGCCTCGCCGTTCACCGAGTCGCCTTTGAAGGCCCCGTTCAGGTCGACGACGTGGAGATGGCTGAAGCCGACATCGCGAAACTCCCGCGCCTGGCCCGCCGGATCGGCATTATAGACGGTCGCCTGATCCATGAGCCCGAGTTTCAGGCGAACGCAGGCACCATCCTTGAGGTCGATGGCGGGAAAAAGGATCGACACGGAAAGAACTCTCCGATTGCTAGATGATCTGGAAGACGGCGAGCAGCACGAGCGTCAGGACGATCGAGACGAGAATGGAGCCGAGGCAGCCCAAGCGATTGGAGAAGAAAACGAACATATCAGGGCGTCCATTCCAGAAAATTCGAGATCAACGTCAGTCCCAGCATCTGGCTTTTCTCTGGGTGGAACTGCGTGCCGACCTTGTTGCCGCTCGCCACCATCGCGGTCACCGGCCCACCATAGGCGGTCGTCGCAACGAGTTCCGCGGCGCGTGCGGCGGCCAGATGGTAGGAGTGGACGAAATAGGCATGCAAGCCGTCCGACCCCGTCTCAATGCCTTCCAGAAGCGGATGCGGTGTCGTGACATCGAGCGTGTTCCAGCCCATCTGCGGGATTTTGAGGCTCGGATCGTTCGGCTCGATCTTCACCACGTCGCCCTCTACCCACCCGAGTCCGGGAGTGATGGCCTTCTCGAGGCCCCGTTCGGCCATCAGCTGCATGCCGACGCAGATACCGAGGAAGGGCCGCGCCTTTTCTTCGACAGCTTCACGAATCGCCTCCACCATGCCGGGCACCGCGTCGAGACCGGCTCGGCAATCGGCATAGGCGCCGACGCCCGGCAGAACGACGCGGTCGGCAGTCCGCACCGCGTCCGGATCGTCCGTCAGAAGAATTCTGGTCTCTGGGGTGATGCCTCTCGCGGCACGCTCGAAGGCTTTCGTCGCCGAGCGCAGATTGCCGGAGCCGTAATCGATTATCGTGACCGTCTGCATCAAGGCACGTCCTGCCTGCGTCGTGGAGTTCCTACCGAAGCGCCTTACGCGGTTCGCGCTGTCCACGGAAGATCCGTCTTGCTCTCGGGCTTAGCATCGAGAGCCTGTGTGTCGGATCTCGCCTCTCCGGTGTTGGATTTGAAATAACGCAACTCGGCTTCGGCCCTCGAATCGGCGTGGATTACGGATGCCATCCGCCAACCTTTTTTCAATCGATCGCTGACGACCAGGTTCCGGCCTTCCAGTCCGACCAACAGCGCAAGACCGGCTTGAGAAATCGAGGACAAAAGCCCAAACCCCTGCCACCACCCGATCATCATGAAGGAGAGATAGAGCGCGAGTACGACGATCCCGCCCAGCCATACTCGGTGCCAGAACAGCCAGAAAAACAGGAAGAAAAAGGCGAGGGGTGCGAAGGCATCTTTCACGAATCGCGCCTCGACCGTTTTCTCCTTTTCGCCAGCGGTCGGCGGTTCGAGCACGACCCAACGCCGGGAACTCATCGCTTATTCCTCCCGGCGGGATCGAGCGATCTCTGCATCACGCCAGCATTCCCTTCGTCGAGGGCACGAGGTCGGCCTGACGCGGATCGATGGAGATCGCTTCGCCAAGAACTCGCGCGACCGCCTTGAAGCAGGTCTCGGCGATGTGGTGTGAATTCTCGCCGTCGAGATTGGTCACGTGGAGCGTCAGTCCGGCGTTTTGCGCGAAGGCCTGAAAGAACTCTCGCACGAGTTCGGTGTCGAACGTGCCGATCTTGGCCCGCGTAAATTCGGCTGAGAAGACGAGGAAGGGCCGGCCGGAGACATCGATCGCTGCGCGCGTGAGGCATTCGTCCATGGCGAGATCGAGCGAGGCGTAGCGGCGAATGCCCTTGCGATCGCCCATCGCCTGGCGGATCGCCTGCCCGAGCGCGATACCCGTGTCCTCGACGCAGTGATGATCGTCGATATGAAGATCACCCTTCGCCTTGATCGTCATGTCGATCAGTGAATGGCGGGCAAGCTGATCGAGCATGTGGTCGAAGAAACCGACGCCGGTCGCGATATCGGATTTGCCCGTGCCATCGAGATCCACACGGACCTCGATTTCCGTTTCCTTGGTCGCCCGCGACACCGTCGCATCGCGCCGTCCAGCGTTGCCAGCCATTCTCGTTCTCTCTCGTTCTGGGCTTTGACCGTTTCCTATCATCACAATCCGCGAAGAGCCAATTGCCACGAAGTGCGGCTTCCGGGCTTTTACTGCACTGCAAACTTGCCTATGCAAATGCGCCGGGAAGAGTGGGCACTGTTCTCGCCAGACACCGGAGCGATGATGGCCAATTCGTCGACCAGACCTGAACGCAAGAGGGCGGGCCCCGTCCGCGCCCAGTTGGAGCGGCTGATCGAGCGGCGTGAGATCGAACCCGATCACGCCCAGAGACTTCTGGCCGATCGGTTGGATCGCCTCGACCATGATCTGTCCAATCGCTCCATCGCGACGAAATCGAGCGCGCTCGGCTGGATGTTCGGCAAGAAGGGCAAGCCCGAGAAGGTGAAGGGCCTTTATGTCTACGGCTCGGTCGGCCGAGGCAAGACGATGCTGATGGACATGTTCTATCGGCAGAGTTCGGTCTCAAAGAAGCGTCGTGTCCACTTCCACGCTTTCATGGGCGATGTTCACGACCGGATCGGCGCGCATCGCGACAAGGTGAAGGAAGGAACCGCTTCCCAGGACGATCCGATGCCGCCGGTCGCCAAGCAGATCGCCGAGGAAAGCCTGCTTCTGTGCTTCGACGAGTTCACCGTCACCGATGTCGCCGATGCCCTGATTCTCTCGCGTTTGTTCGAAGCGCTTTTTCAGGAGGGTGTCGTGTTGGTGGCGACTTCGAACGTCGCGCCGGACGATCTCTATAAGGACGGTCTCAATCGCGGGCTCTTCCTGCCCTTTGTCGACAAGCTGAAGAACCATGTCGAAGTCCTCGCCCTCGACGCCGGCGAGGATTATCGGCTGGCTGCCATCGGCACCGAAGACCTTTACATCACACCGCTGGATGACGAAGCCGAAGCGCGGGTCGATAAGGTCTGGACCTCGCTTCTGTCCGGCGAGAAAGAGCGTGCGGCATCGCTCTCTGTCAAAAGCCGGACGATCGCAGTTCCGCGGGCAGGCAATGGCGCTGCACGGTTCCGCTATGAAGAGCTCCTTCAGAAGCCGCTCGGCGCGCAGGATTTCATCGCGCTCGCCAAGCGATTCCACACGGTGATCCTCGAAGGCGTTCCGGCGCTGACCCGCGCGGAGCGCAACGAAGCCAAGCGCCTGATCAATCTCGTAGACACACTCTACGATGCCGGCCGCCGGCTGGTGATCTCCGCGGAGGTTCCGGCAAAGGAACTCTACTCCGCCCCTTCGGGAACAGAGACGTTTGAATTTGAGCGCACGGTTTCACGTCTCTTCGAAATGCGGAGCGACAGCTACATGTCCTCCGGAGATGCGGTGCCTCAGGACGCCACGGCGTAGCGGGCGGGCTTGGCGCCGGCGGCTTTTGTCTCTCGGACTTCGTTGGGTGTTTGACTGGAGGCATCGTCATGGCCGCGTACGCAATTGCGGCCATCCTCTTTGGCGCGATAGAGAGCGTCGTCCGCCTTGCGGAGCAGCAACTCGTAATCCGTGCCGGTGAGTCCGCCGGCGATGCCGATCGAGGCCGTCACGTCGATCGCCGTCTCACCCTCGGCTGAATCCCAATCGGCGATCGCTCGGCGGGCATTTTCCGCGATCCGATGAGCTTCGAGCAGCGTCGTGTCGTCGAGCAGGACGACGAACTCCTCTCCACCAAAACGCGCGACTGTCGCGTCGGTGCCCGACGCGAGCTTGAGCTTCGCCGCGACCGCCTGAAGGATAAAGTCTCCCGCTGTATGACCGTATCTGTCGTTCACCGCTTTGAAGTGATCGATGTCCACGACCATGAGCGCGAACGGACGTGGTTCGGAGTTCGCTGCAATGGCTTGGAGCGCCATCCTGAAACCCCTGCGATTCGCCACCCTGGTCAGCGGATCGCGCAGAGCCATTCGTGAGAGCTCCGCCTCGCGCCGGATCATTCGCTCTTCGCGCGCCATCAGCGAGCCGAGAAAGAGCGTCGAAACGATACTTGAGCCGCCGAGTCCGAGAATGACTGTCAGCTGAACCAGCGGCGTACTCTCCGTCATCAGAATCGGAGCCGCGTGCCACGATATGCCGAGGCCGAGAATGAGCAGGCTGATACTCTGCACTCTTCCCTTTCGGAAGAAAACGAAGTTCCATGCCAGACCAGCCGCGATGCTCATGCCTAGGGCGATGGTACCCGGAACGACACCGCCTCCGCCAATCGAGATACGGTAGGCAGCGGTGACGCTTCCAGCAATGAGCGCGGTGATCGGACCACCGAAAGCCGAACCGATCCCAACAATCAGGGATCGACTGTCGAGCATGCACTCGTTGCCGAAATTGGTCGGATGCATCGTCGCCAGAAGCGCCGCACAGGCCGTTGCCCCACCAATTAAAACGGCTTGTCCTTTCGAACCGAAAGAACTTCGTCGAATCGCGCCGTATGCGACCGCGAGAATCGCGAGAATGCCGACGCCATTTATGAGCGTCAGTATAAGCTCGAAATTCCAGTGCATACGGTCTCCTGGTGCGGGAGGAGGCGATGTAGGCGGTTTGGTGCGTAATCAAATGATATGAACAAAAACCTTAATGTTTTTCTTTACGAAGCCGTGAAATCCGGGGGTTTTTTGCACAGTTATATACAGAGAATTCAGATTTGGTCGGTCCATGAAAATAACGGAAAGAGATTATATTTTGATCATGGCATTAGTATTTTCATTTCACGCAAAACGATGCGGGCTGCTCGGATGAGGTAGGCTCATGACATAGCGTCAACGATGGGTTGTGCGCTGCGAAATCGGCGAAAGATCGAAAAAATGCGGCCATCGGCGGCAGCCATGGCAATCAGTGCGAGCTATTTTTTCAGAAAGTGCGAAGCGGCGTGATGATCTAACCGTTTGAATAGATCAGGCGGGCGTTTGATGCTGTTGCGCCACACTCCGGCGCGGGCTATCCCAACTCCAGACTCGAACGCAAACTGGCAAGTTTTCCGGCTCGAAAAGCCCAAATTCTCGTCAGGGTGCGGTGCAAGAAACATCGCGGCGCGTTAAGTGGCCGTCACAGGCTGATTGTCATTCCGCTTTTTACGGAAGTTCGGCCGGCAACATATCCGCGCGGGATACGCGTCGAGCGGCCCGTCGCCAGACGAAGAGGACTCATGTCATGGCCCGCAACAAAATCGCATTGATCGGCTCCGGCATGATCGGCGGCACGCTCGCTCACCTTGCGGGTCTCAAGGACCTCGGTGACGTGGTGCTGTTCGATATTGCTGAAGGAACGCCACAGGGTAAAGCACTCGATATCGCCGAATCGGGTCCTGTCGAAGGGTTCGATGGAGCGTTTTCGGGTGCGAACGACTACGCCGCCATCGAGGGTGCGGATGTCTGCATCGTTACGGCCGGCGTGCCGCGCAAGCCTGGCATGAGCCGCGACGACCTTCTCGGCACGAACCTCAAGGTCATGGAACAGGTCGGTGCCGGAATCGCGAAATACGCTCCGAACGCCTTCGTCATCTGCATCACCAACCCGCTCGACGCCATGGTCTGGGCCTTGCAGAAGTTCTCCGGTCTGCCGGCGAACAAGGTGGTCGGCATGGCCGGCGTGCTCGACTCGTCTCGCTTCCGCCACTTCCTTGCGAGCGAGTTCAAGGTTTCGGTCGAGGATGTGACGGCCTTCGTGCTGGGCGGCCACGGCGACACCATGGTTCCGCTTGCGCGGTATTCGACGGTTGGCGGCATTCCGCTGACCGATCTCGTCAAGATGGGCTGGTGCACCAACGAGCGCCTCGAAGAGATCATCCAGCGCACTCGTGACGGCGGTGCGGAGATTGTCGGGCTTTTGAAGAACGGCTCTGCCTATTACGCGCCGGCTGCTTCGGCGATCTCGATGGCCGAGTCCTACATCAAGGACAAGAAGCGTGTCCTGCCCTGTGCCGCCGCGCTCAACGGCGAATATGGCCTCTCGGACATGTATGTGGGCGTTCCCTGCGTCATCGGCGAAGGCGGCATCGAGCGCGTGATCGAGATCGACCTGAATTCCGATGAGAAGGCCCAGTTCGACAAGTCCGTCGACAGCGTTAAGGGCCTGATGGAAGCCTGCCGCGGTATTCAGCCGAGCCTCGGCTGATTTCACTTAATCGGACGGGGCGCGGGCGACCGCAGCCCCGTTTTCTTTTAGAGCCTTCGAGAGGCAAAAAGGGCATCACATGAACATCCACGAATATCAGGCCAAGCAGGTCCTCAAAGGCTTCGGCGCACCGGTGGCCGATGGCGTCGCCATCACGTCGGTCGATGAGGCCGAGGGTGCGGCCAAGCAGCTTCCCGGACCGCTTTATGTGGTGAAGAGCCAGATCCATGCGGGCGGTCGCGGCAAGGGCAAGTTCAAGGAGCTCGGTCCAGACGCCAAGGGCGGCGTGCGGCTGGCGAAGTCGGTTGAGGATGTGGTTTCCAACGCCAAGGACATGCTCGGCAACACGCTCGTCACCAAGCAGACTGGCGAAAGCGGCAAGCAGGTAAATCGTCTCTACATCGAGGACGGCGCGGACATCGACCGCGAACTCTATCTTTCGCTTCTCGTCGACCGGGCCGTGGGCAAGGTCGCTTTCGTCGCCTCCACCGAGGGCGGCATGGACATCGAGACGGTGGCCGAAGAGACCCCGGAGAAGATCGTCAACTTGCCGATCGATCCCGCCGAAGGCGTGACTGAAGCCGATGCCGTCAAGCTCTGCGACGGGCTGAAGCTCGACGGCGCGGCGCGCGAGGACGGGATGAAGCTCTTCCCGATCCTCTACAAGGCTTACATGGAAAAGGACATGAGCCTTCTGGAGATCAATCCGCTGATCGTCATGACCGACGGTCATCTGCGGGTGCTCGACGCGAAGGTCTCCTTCGACGGCAATGCGCTCTTCCGTCATGACGATATCAAGGCGCTGCGCGACGAGACCGAGGAAGACTCCAAGGAGATCGAGGCCTCGAAATACGACCTCGCTTATATTGCGCTCGACGGCGACATCGGCTGCATGGTGAACGGCGCGGGCCTCGCCATGGCGACGATGGACATCATCAAGCTCTACGGCAAGGAGCCCGCCAACTTCCTCGACGTCGGTGGCGGCGCATCGAAGGAAAAGGTCACGGCGGCGTTCAAGATCATCACCGCGGATCCGAACGTGAAGGGCATCCTCGTCAACATCTTCGGCGGCATCATGCGCTGCGACGTGATCGCGGAAGGCGTGGTCGCGGCGGTGAAGGAAGTCGGCCTCAAGGTGCCGCTTGTCGTGCGCCTCGAAGGCACGAATGTCGATCAGGGTAAAGCGATCCTCAACGACTCCGGCCTCGACATCACGTCCGCCGACGATCTTGACGACGCCGCCCAGAAGATCGTCGCCGCCGTCGGTTGATGGGCATGGCTGATATTCTGGCCGCTTGGTTGCCGCTTCTGCTGCTGATCGCCGTGGCGATCTGGCTGATGCGGCGATCACGCCTCGCCATGGATCGCCATGTCGCCGATACGGAAGCGATCAACAATCGCATTCTCGAGGCCAGTCGCGAGACCGTTGAAGAGCTGCGTCACATCCGAAAGATCCTGGAAGAGCGTTCGTAAGGCACCGACGCGTTGATCTAATCCTAGGGTCGGCGTGGAGGAGTGCCCCTGGGAAGACAGTTACGGAGGACAGGCCCATGACCGGAGAACGGGCAAAGGTCGCGGCTTTGAAAATGAGCCGGGCCGCGCTGGCATTCGGCTTTTCGGCCGCGCTGGCGACCGAAGCTCTCGCGGCGGGTGGCACGAAGCTCCCGCTGACGCCTCCCGACGGCGCGCCGAAGTCTCTCGCCGACTATATCGAGATCTGCTCGACGGGAATGACCAACATTCCTTCGGCGGGCAGCCTCGCTCTCGAGCGTGGCTGGAAATCGATGGACCCGAACGGTGGTGGGATGGCCGCCGGGGTGGCCGCGGCGGCCGGGCTGTTTTCCGCCACCAAGGAGGACGGCAGCTTCCTGACGATCAGCCGGGTGCAGTTTCCCCATGTCATTGCCTCGAGCTGCCAGATGGTTCTCACGGCCAAGCCCGACGATCTCGATACCGCCAGGCTTGGTGAGATCGACGGCGTCGAAGGCGGCGGCGGGGTGCTGGGCATGGCCCAGCCGGGCGCAGGCTTCTGGAGCTTCGTCGACGATCATGGTCGCGTGGTGACCATTACGGGGATGCCGGCGGGCGGGAGCGGGCGCTTCGTTCTCAACATGGACCGGGCGGAGTTGACGGAGCTTGGCAAGAAGGCGGGAGCCGAGCCGGCGGGATGAAGCGAGTGGTTGCGATCTGGGTGTTCGAAAGCCGTCAAATGGCTTGGATGCGATCTCTTTAGGCAAGCACTCTCATCGCCGGATCCCTTGCGATGTCGTCCTGTACGACGTCGCCCGAGGTGATACCTCCGGAGGCAGCCAACGCGCCGTCGCGGGTTCCGGCCGAGAATCGGCGCAATTTCGACCTTTTCGAACAGGCAAGAGTGGCGACGCGTGCCTGCCTCGAAAGCGAAATCAACGGCCCCGCCTCGCTTCGTAGCTTCTTGGCCGATGAGCTGAGCCCTCTCGGATACCGCAGGGTCGCGATCGGGCGGTATGACCACTACGTCGGCAATGACCGACGGTTCGACTTGCGAGGCCGTTACACAGGCCTGACCACACGAATCAGAATCGCTCGCATGACGTCCGCCAGGGGCCGAGGCTGCCGGCGGAGGGATCTGCCCGCGGATCTCTTGAAGGGATGCTGAGCGGCGTTCTTTGGCTTGTGTGGATCATCGTGACGCTCCATAACACTTGCTTGAAGTTTGAACACAGGATATGTGATCCACATAATCCGTGTGGAAGCTGATCGGCTCGAACGGCCATGCCCAAGAACATCACCCTCGCTATTGACGAGGATCTCCTCGACAAGGTGCGCGTCCTCGCTGCGATGAAGCGGACGAGCGTGAACGAGATGGTGCGTTCCCATTTGCAGCGACTGGTCGAAGACGCGAAACAGCATGACGAAGCCCGCGAAGAGCTGTTGAGGCTCATCGACGATTCGGATGCCGATATGGGCAGCTGGCGCCCCAATCGGGACGAGCCCTGTTCCGGGGAGTCACAGTTTGATCGCGGACGCTGATGTCTTTCTCGACAGCCCCATCCTTATCTATGCCGCACAGGGGCGCCATGCCGCGCCCGAAAAGCGTGAGGCGGCACGGCGGATCATTCTGTCGGAAGACTATTGCACGTCAGCTCAGGTGCTCGCGGAATTCTACTCCGCCGTCACCACCAATGGGGATCGACCGCTCGGCCCGGACAAGGCTCTCCAGTGGGTGCGCGCGATCGCCAAGAAGCCGTGCCAGCCGCTCGATGAACGTCTGGTGTTTGCCGGCATCGAAATCTGCCAGCGCTACCAGCTCTCCTCGAGGAACGGCGCCATCATCGCCGCCGCCGAGCGCCTCGGCGCGAAAACGCTCTACACCGAAGAACTCAGCCATGGTCAGTCCTACGGGGCCGTGACCGCCATCAATCCGTTTCTGTAACGCCCTTCTCCCGTAGTGGGGTGACCTTCAAGGAGTAACAACGCCATGTCCATTTTGGTCGACAAGAACACCAAGGTCATCGTGCAGGGTCTGACCGGCAAGACCGGCACGTTCCACACAGAACAGGCGCTCGCCTATTACGGCACCAAGATGGTTGCCGGCATTCATCCCAAAAAGGGCGGTGAGACCTGGACAGCCGGAGAGGGCGCGAAGGACGCGGTCGGAACCGAGCTGCCGATCTTCACCTCGGTTGCCGAGGCCAAGGAACAGACCGGTGCGAGCGCCTCGGTGATTTACGTGCCGCCAGCAGGCGCGGCCGCTGCGATCGAAGAGGCGATCGACGCCGGTATCGATCTGATCACCTGCATCACCGAAGGCATTCCGGTGTCCGATATGGTCAAGGTGAAGGCTAAGCTCGCGAAGTCGAAGTCGCGCCTGATCGGTCCGAACTGCCCCGGCGTGCTGACGCCCGAGGAATGCAAGATCGGCATCATGCCGGGCAACATCTTCTCGAAGGGTTCGGTTGGCGTCGTGTCGCGTTCCGGCACTCTTACCTATGAAGCGGTGTTCCAGACGACGAACGAAGGCCTTGGGCAGACGACCGCGGTCGGCATCGGCGGCGATCCGGTGAAGGGCACCGAATTCATCGACGTCCTTGAGATGTTCCTCGCCGACGACGCGACCGAATCGATCATCATGATCGGTGAAATCGGCGGCTCGGCCGAGGAGGAAGCCGCGCAGTTCCTCGCCGACGAAGCGAAAAAGGGCCGCGCCAAGCCGACTGTCGGCTTCATCGCCGGCCGCACCGCGCCGAAGGGCCGGACAATGGGCCATGCGGGCGCGGTCGTTTCCGGCGGCAAGGGCGGTGCCGAAGACAAGATCGAGGCCATGGAAAAGGCTGGCATCCGTGTCTCGCCATCTCCGGCGCAGCTCGGATCGAGCCTGGTTGAGTTCCTTAAAGGCTGACCTGCATCCGGTTTCGGCGAAGATGATGGGTTTACTCCGCCAAACCTGCATTGCCGAGGCGTGTTTCTGTCCCCATCTGGCTCGCAGACGCGCTTTACGGCAGGGTCAAATTGGAACAAGCTGGCGCGGCAGACGCTAAACCGCCGTCAGCGGTTCATTTCAGGACGGGCGATACGCCGCCCGCCTTTCAACGCAGCGAGGAGGCGGGGCCCCGTAACCCCCGCGGATAGACGCCATGGCACGCAATGATGACGCCAACGAAGTGTTTGCAGAAACTTCGTTTCTTTACGGCGGCAACGCGGACTATATCGAGGAGCTCTACGCGGCCTATGAGGACGATCCGTCTTCGGTGGATGCAGAATGGGCGAACTTTTTCCAGGGTCTGAAGGACGAGAAGACGATCGTCCAGAAGAATGCCTCCGGCCCCTCCTGGACGCGGCCGAACTGGCCGATCGCGGCGAATGGTGAGCTTGTCGCGGCGCTTGACGGCGATTGGGGCGATGTCGACAAGCGGATCGATACAAAGGTCCGCAAGGAAGCCCAGAAGCAGGGCGTCGAGATGAGCGAGGAGGCGGCCAACCGGGCGCGCCAGGATTCGATCTCCGCCCTCATGCTGATCCGGGCATACCGCGTCCGCGGCCATCTTCATGCCGATCTCGATCCTCTCGGCATCGCGAACCAGCCGGACGACGATTATAACGAGCTCTCGCCGAAGACCTACGGATTCACCGAAGCCGATTACGACCGCAAGATCTTCATCGACAATGTCCTCGGCATGAAGTTCGCGACCATCCGCGAAATGCTGGATGTCCTGAAGCGCACCTATTGTTCGACCCTCGGCGTCGAGTTTATGCATATCTCCAATCCGGCCGAAAAGGGCTGGTTGCAGGAGCGCATCGAAGGACCTGACAAGGGCGTCGCCTTCACCAAGGAAGGCAAGCGCGCGATCCTCAACAAGCTGATCGAGGCGGACGGCTTCGAGAGGTTCCTGGACGTCAAATACAAGGGCACCAAGCGTTTCGGCCTCGACGGTGGCGAAGCGCTTATCCCGGCGCTGGAACAGATCATCAAGCGCGGCGGTCAGCTTGGCCTGAGGGAAATCGTTCTTGGCATGGCCCATCGCGGGCGCCTGAATGTTCTCAGTCAGGTGATGGCGAAGCCCCATCGGGCGATCTTCCACGAGTTCAAGGGCGGTTCGTTCAAGCCCGAAGACGTCGAAGGCTCAGGCGACGTGAAGTACCATCTGGGTACGTCATCTGACCGCACCTTCGACGAGAACAATGTCCACCTTTCGCTCACCGCGAACCCGTCCCACCTCGAAATCGTCGATCCGGTGGTGATGGGCAAAGTGCGCGCGAAGCAGGATCAGATCGCGGGTTCGACGCGCACGGATACCGTGCCGCTCGATCAGCGCGCCAAGGTGCTGCCGCTGCTTCTTCATGGCGACGCGGCCTTTGCGGGCCAGGGCGTCGTGCCGGAGTGCTTCAACCTTTCGGCGCTACGCGGCCATCGCGTGGCCGGTTCGCTGCATTTCATCATCAACAACCAGATCGGCTTCACGACCAATCCGCGCTTCTCGCGCTCTTCGCCCTATCCGTCCGACGTCGCGAAGATGGTCGAAGCGCCGATTTTCCACGTGAACGGCGACGATCCGGAAGCTGTCGTCTACGCAGCAAAGGTGGCGACCGAATTCCGGATGAAGTTCCACAAGCCGGTCGTCATCGACATGTTCTGCTATCGGCGGCACGGCCATAACGAGGGCGACGAGCCGGCGTTCACCCAGCCAAAGATGTACAAGGTCATCCGGAATCATCCGACGACCTTGGAAATCTATTCCAAGAAACTGGTGGAGGAGGGGCTTCTCTCCCAGCAGGACGTCGACGATCGGATCGCAACCTTCCGCAAGTCACTGGACGACGATTTCGAGGCGAGCCAATCCTACAAGCCGAACAAGGCTGACTGGCTGGATGGTGCCTGGTCCGGCCTGAAGCGGGCCGAAGAGGACGACGAACCGCGTCGCGGTGCGACCGGCGTACCGCTCAAGACCCTTCAAGACATCGGCAACAAGCTTTGCAGCGTGCCGGACGACTTCAACGTTCACCGAACCATCAAGCGCTTTCTCGACAATCGCTCGAAGATGATCGAGAGCGGTGAGAATATCGACTGGGCGACCGGTGAAGCACTCGCCTTCGGCTCGCTGGTCGCCGAAGGCCATCCGGTGCGCCTGTCCGGCCAGGACTCGGAGCGCGGCACGTTCTCGCAACGTCATTCGGTGCTCTATGATCAGGAGACCGAAGAGCGCTTCATCCCGCTCGGCCACGTCTCCGAAGGCCAGGCGATCTACGAGGTCGTCAACTCGATGCTCTCGGAAGAGGCGGTGCTCGGCTTCGAATACGGCTACTCGCTTTCGGAGCCTAACGCGCTGACTCTCTGGGAAGCCCAGTTCGGCGACTTCGCCAACGGCGCACAGGTCGTGATCGACCAGTTCATCTCCTCTGGCGAGCGCAAGTGGCTCCGTATGTCCGGCCTCACCCTCCTTCTGCCGCACGGCTATGAAGGGCAGGGCCCGGAGCACTCCTCCGCGCGCCTCGAACGCTTCCTGCAGCTCTGCGCCGAAGACAACATGCAGGTCGCCAACTGCACGACGCCTTCGAACTACTTCCACATCCTCAGGCGCCAGCTGAAGCGGGACTTCCGCAAACCGCTCATCCTGATGACGCCGAAGTCGCTGCTCCGCCACAAGCGGGCGGTCTCGCGGCTGGAGGAGATGGCTGGCGATACCAGTTTCCACCGCCTTCTTTGGGACGATGCGGAACGCGTCGATGGCTCCGAGACCACGCTCGTGCCGGACGACCAGATGCGCCGCGTCGTGATGTGCTCGGGCAAGGTCTATTACGATCTTTACGAGGATCGCGAGAAGCGCGGCGTCAACGACGTCTACCTTCTGCGCCTCGAACAGCTTTATCCGTTCCCGGCCAAGGCCCTTATCAAAGAGCTGTCGCGCTTCAAGCAGGCCGAGATGGTCTGGTGCCAGGAAGAACCCAAGAATATGGGCGCCTGGTCCTTTATCGATCCCTATCTCGAATGGGTTCTCGACCATATCGGCGTGGACAACACCCGAGTGCGGTATGCGGGACGCGCGGCGGCCGCATCGCCGGCGGCCGGAACCATGTCGACCCATCTTAAGCAGCTCGAAGCTTTCCTTGAGGAGGCGCTGGGTTAATCTCAGCACTCGTCACCCTTCGACCGAATCAGGACGCCGAAAGAAAAATCCATGAGCACCGAGATCAAAGTTCCGACCCTTGGCGAGTCCGTGTCGGAAGCCACCATCGGCACGTGGTTCAAGCAGGTTGGGGACCACGTCGAACTGGACGAGGCGCTGGCCGAACTGGAAACCGACAAGGTGACCGTCGAGGTGCCTGCGCCTGCAGCCGGCGTGTTGCAGGAGATCGTCGCCAAACAGGGTGAGACGGTCGAGGTCGGCGCGCTCATCGGAACGATCGGCGAGGGCGAAGGATCGGGTGCTGGCTCGTCCGACGATGCCACCGAGGAACCCTCTGACGATGCCAAACAGGAAGCGGCCTCGGACAATTCGGGCGGCTACGGTGCCGAAAGCGAATCCGACCAGCAGCAGTCGAGCGGCGGAGGTGGCTCCGGTGGTTCACTGACCGACGTCAACGTCCCGTCTGCCGGTGAGTCGGTCACCGAAGCAACCGTCGGCACGATTTTCAAGAAGGTCGGCGACAGCGTTTCGATGGACGAGGCGCTCCTCGAACTGGAGACCGACAAGGCAGCACAGGAAGTGCCGTCGCCCGTTGCCGGCGTGATCCGTGAACTCGCCGTCTCCGAAGGCGACGAAGTTAAGGTCGGTGCGCTTCTGATGAAGATCGAGGAAGGCGCATCCGGCGGCGACTCCTCGGGCGATGCCGTTGCCAATCGTGCGCCGGAAGCAGCCGAACACGATAAGGAGGCGCCGACGACCGCGCGTTCCGAGAACAAGGCCGAGGAATCGAGCCGTCCACCTGCCCCTTCGGCTCGCAAACTGATGGAAGAAAAGAACGTCTCCGCCGATCAGGTGAAGGGCTCGGGCCGGGACGGCCAGATCCTGAAGGGCGACGTTCTGGAGGCCGTCTCCAAGGGGGCGCCGTCAAGCACGCAGGAGAAACCGGCCGCGCCGAAGCGGTCCGAGCCGTCGAAGGACGATGCTCCGCGCGAAGAACGCGTGAAGATGACGCGCCTGCGCCAGACCATCGCCAAGCGCCTGAAGAGCGCCCAGGACACCGCCGCGATGCTGACCACCTTCAACGAGGTGGACATGACCGCGACCATGGAGATGCGCAAGAAGTACAAGGAGCTTTTCGAGAAGAAGCACGGCATCAAGCTCGGCTTCATGGGCTTCTTCACCAAGGCGATCTGCCATGCGCTGAAGGAGATCCCGGCGGTGAACGCCGAGATCGACGGCAGCGACATCGTATACAAGAACTTCTGCCACATCGGCATGGCCGTCGGCACCGACAAGGGCCTCGTCGTCCCGGTCATCCGCGATGCGGACCAGATGACGATCGCCGAGGTCGAGAAGGAACTCGGCCGCCTCGCCAAGGCGGCGCGTGACGGCAAGCTCGGCGTTTCGGATATGCAGGGCGGCACGTTCACGATCACCAATGGCGGCGTCTACGGCTCGCTGATGTCGACCCCGATCCTTAACGCGCCGCAGTCCGGCATCCTTGGCATGCACAAAATCCAAGAACGCCCGATGGCGATCGGCGGCGAGGTGAAAATCCGCCCGATGATGTATCTGGCGCTCTCCTATGATCACCGGATCGTCGACGGCAAGGAAGCCGTGACATTCCTCGTGCGCGTGAAGGAGAGCCTCGAAGACCCCGAGCGTCTGATCCTCGATCTGTGATGTCAGACAAGCTCCTCCTGTCTTCCATCGCCGGCTTCGCGGCGATGGCCGGGCTCCTTTCGCTCGCGTCGGCGAGTCTTGCCGACACGAAGCCCGATACCGCTTCGCTGGAAGTCGGCCGTTATGTCATGATCGCGCGCGAATATGACAGTGAGACCGACAGCTTCTCCGTAGGACCTCCTCCCGGCGAGAGAGAAGCCTGCTTTCAAGTCGAAGGATTGACCGCCGAAGGCGTGAAGCTTCGGCATATCTCTGGTCGGTTCAAACCATGGTGGTCGGACGAAACCTACGCTCCGGGCACCTATCACGATACGTGGTTCAGTTCCGAAGCCTATCGGGAGAATCACCCGAATGCCGACTCTCTTACTGAACTGAGGTTCTCGTTGAAGAACGTCGACTCCTGCCCGCGTTGAGAAGGCCGGCTATCGGTTCCAGAGTCCGTCGTCTCGCCCAAGAAAACGTCGCCAAGCGTTCATCTTCCAGCACCGCCCAAAATCCGCGGCGAACGTCCTGAAACAACTTCTCGTTTGAAGCTCTGCATCCGCAACAACTGGTGTCGAAGCTCGCCCAGCCAATGTTGCGGACGCACGGCGTTCTCGAAAATGCCGAATTGCGAGGGCTTAGAACGCAAGGACGGGCTCGGTCGACGGCAAATGCGCGTCATATCGGGCTCCAAGCCAATTGCTTCAGCTTAAAGCCAAGGTAGCACCGGATGTCCAATACCTCTTCGAAACTTCTCCTCGTCACTGGCGGCTCGCGCGGTATCGGCGCGGCAGTCGCAAAGCTCGCGGCTCAGGCGGGTTGGACCGTGGCCCTGACCTACCGCGCGGCGAAGGACGAAGCGATGGGCGTCGTTGCGTCGATCGAAGAAGAGGGTGGCTCTGCGAGCGCTCATCAATGCGACACCGCCGAAAGAGCTTCGATCCGCGCCATGTTTGAAGATATCGACAAGCTTGGCATTCCGCTGCGTGGCCTCGCCAACAATGCAGGGATGGTCAATCTCGCAAAGCCCTTCATGGACAAGGATGCCGAAGAGATCGAGCGGCTCTATGCGGTGAATACGCTCGGCGCCACGCTCGTTATCCACGCGGCTGCAAAACGCATGGCGAAAAGCCGGGGCGGTAACGGCGGAGCGATCGTCACGACCTCGTCGCTCGCGAGCCGGTTGGGCGGTGCGGGCTCCAGCGTCGAATATGGCGCGTCGAAAGCGGCGATGGATTGTCTCACCTTCGGCCTTGGTCGCGAACTCGCCGGTGACGGCATCCGGGTCAACGCGGTGCGTCCTGGCATCATCGATACGGAGATTCACACCGATATCGGCATGCCCGACCGGGCGAAGAAATTAGCCGATGAACTCCCCATGGGCCGCGCCGGAACGCCCGAGGAAGTGGCCCGCACCATCCTATTCCTGCTGTCCGACGACGCGTCCTATGTCAGCAATGCGATCCTCGATGTGGGCGGCGGGCGCTGACGTTGGACGGCTTGCCGATTGAGACTGAGTAAGGTGTCGTCGGTCTTTGCCGAGCGCCTGACCTTCTGATTCGCGTATGGTCCCGTATTCAATCACCTTTCTCCGGATGACGACGAAGCAGTGAGGCTATGCAGGTAAAACCGAAGCTCTTCGGAGCATCCTATAGCGTATACGTTCGGATCGTTCGGCTTGCACTGCTGGAGAAGGCAGTTCCATACGACCTCATCCCGGTCGATGTTTTCGCATCGGGTGGTCCGTCGGCAGATCACTTCGAACGCCACCCTTTTGGCCGTATCCCGGCCTTCGAGCATTCTGGGCTGAGGCTCTACGAAACCGGTGCTATTACGCGCTACGTGGACGAGGCTTTTGACGGGCCGGCTCTCCAGCCGGTCGAGCCGGTAGATCGGGCTCGCTGTAACCAGATCATCAGCATAGCCGACAACTACTGCTACCCACATCTTGTTTGGGGCATTTACGTCGAGTTGGTCTCAAAGGTGAGACAGGGCGAGGCCTCAGACGCATTGCGGGTTAAATCGGCCATCGCGGGTGCGCGGACATGCTTGCATGCAATGGAAGATCTGATCGGTGATAATCGATGGCTCTCTGGTGCTTCGGTTAGCCTCGCGGACCTTTATGCGGCACCGATGTTGGATTACTTTATGCAGGCGTCGGAAGGACGGGAGTTGCTTCTTGAGTGTCCGCGATTGTCAGCATGGTGGCCGCGGATGACGGAACGCCGATCAATGCAGCTCACCGCACCCGAATCAACATCCTCTTCTCCTTAGTGCTGCCTCGGAAATTGCCCCTCTAGCGCTGGCTGACCATGCTGATGAACGGGCTCCAATTCGCCCCTGATCTCTTCCGCCGTCCGACAGTTGCACGTCCTGCACCGCCGGTGCTGCTCAATAGATTGGGACGTTCCATAGCTGGACACCTCCGGAAACCCGATGATTTCCGTTTGGTAGGCGGATTTGGTTCCCTCTTGCCCCAATCGGCTGTTCTCTGATGCCAATTCCGGGCCGAACGGCGTGCTCTACCGCCGTTTCTGG
>NZ_JBEHWS010000008.1:0-167215 GCF_040239565.1 Fulvimarina thalattae | reverse complement strand
GCCGCCCTTCGCGCCGTCCGAGCGCTTCAGCGCCTTGGAAAGTGGCTTCCTGAAGACCTCCCACGGAACGAGCGCGTTCAGCTTCTCGAGCGGATCGCCGGCCTCGCTCAGGCGGCCATACCGCTCGTCGACATCCCAAAACCCAGGATGACCACGCATCCCATCCTCCCGATCTCGATCAGGCCAAGGAAATCATAAATCACGATCAAAGGGGAGGTTCTTCGAGGTGTCCAAATGCTTCGAACGATCGAAAGTCTGCTGCTAACGTCATGCTTGGCCTGTTCATGGACCGCCGCAAGTGCTCAGAATGATAGTATTACGATCGTGACCTGGAATGCGGAAGCGGCTCTTTATGAGCGCCTCGAACAACGTCGCGCAGATTTCGCTAAACTTTCCTCGGAGCTAAATCCTGACGTCCTTGTGTTGGTCGAGGTCGCAGGCAAGGAGGAACTCGAGCGCATCGTCGAATATCTCGGTTGGAACGAAAGCCATGCCGCAATCTCCGACTTCTCGACTGCACACCCAGTCGTGTTCTTCGGCCTGGAGGTTGCAGTCGTTTCGAAAATCCCGATTGAGCGTGTTATTGAGTACGATGCTTCACCCGAGCGGGGGCCGCACGTACTCGGTGACGACCAAGCTAAGGTATCTGAAAAGAAACTTCCCGATGCCGGTCTGGCACCCTTGTCGCCTTTGGGTCGATACGATCGCGGAACTCTCCGTGTCGATCTCGCGAACGGGCTGACCATTCTGCCGGTCCACTTGAAATCGAACCGGAACGACTATTGCAGCAGCGTGTCCGAAGCGATCGACAACACTCGGTCTGCGGGAGTTACGGTGCCGGAAGCGTTACGTCGCGCTCTAGAAGGCACCCCGCCGGGCGCCTCGGAAAGCGCGATCGAAAACGCCGAAAAGAGAGAGCGTGTCATTGCAGCAATCGCCTCGGTGACGGACGAAGTTCCGGGGGACAGAACTCCAGTCATAGCCGGAGACTTCAATACATCATTCGAAGCCGAACTTGTCGGCACAGATTTGGAAGCCGACTGCCCTCTGCAGGGCATCACCTGCGAGAAGGAACCTCTTCCGAACGGAGCATGCAGCGGAGATGGCTACGACGACACGTTCGCGATCCTGACCAATGGACTTGCTGGAAATCGGGAGTGGACTGTTCTGACGAAAGATCTCGGAAGGACTTACGAAGACACTGCCTTCGCTGACAACGCGATTGACCATGTCGTCGTCCCGAACGAAAATGCATCATCATTCTCGTCTCCAGAGAAGATCGAAGAAACCTACGGTTCAGACCATTATCCAATCGTGACCACATTCACGAAGAGTGCCCAGTGATCAGAGGCTGGCTCCGCTCGAGGCGCGAGCAGCGTGAACGAATCGGGTCTGCGGTCTCGGAGCTTCTCGAAACGAGGGAGCCTTCGACCGCTTGGCTCGAAGCGCGTGAACGAGACAGGGCCGATCCGCAGAACGGACGCTTCTGGTACGAGGTTCGGAAGGAGATCACGCGGCGAACTGGATATGCACATCAACCAGATACCGCATCTCGATATCTGGGCCCGTAAATCGGCCGACGCCGGATGTCCGCTTGGGGCGCCCTGCGAGCCGGCCTCTCAGACGACTGCCTTGAGGGCACTCTTAAGCTTCGGCAGGCATTGCATTGTCCTGGCGCTCGGAGAGAAACGTTTCGACATCTCCGACATGAACATCGTAACCCGCACAAAGACGCATCATGATGTGGTGAACGAGTTTCGCTCTTTCGTCCAGGAAAACGTCGAATTTGTCGGTGCGCAGAGCATCGACAGGGATCGCGTGCGACATCAATCTGCGATCAACCTCAGTTCGGTCGATAGCGATTTCATCAGCCCGGTCGGCGATGTACACTGACGGCGGGCGGGCTGCGATATTGCGGTTCGTTCGCCAGGAAATGAGAGCGCAGTTCAACGCGCTGAAAACGACCCGCTTGGGATACTGACCATCAACGAGCGCCTTCGGAAACAAATGGTGGTATTCTCGCCTCGCAAGGTTCGATGGGGCAACGGGCGCACCGTCCGCAAAATCCAAACCGCCGACCCGAAGGCTGGCTGCCAGTATCGCACGACCGAGCTTGTCTTTCGTTTTCGGCCAACCACCGGTTCGCAGCGTCTCGACATCCGGCAGGGGATTGTCCCGGTTGTCTAACAGTACGGGATGGCCGGACCCGGTATCTCGAAACATCGTCAGTTCTCGATAGTCCAGTTCAGTGCGGGTCGCGGAGGTCTTGTCGTACCGGCTTGAAAAGGCTCCAATCCAGAGCATGCGACGTGCAAGTCGTCGAGCTTGCCCTTCCTTATCTCCACCTTCGGGCGCGGTCGCCCAATAGGCCGCAAGCAGCGTGAGAAGAGGATCCCCTGGCAGCGTAGCGCCGTTGAAGATCTTCTCCTCCATGAGGAAGCCGATCGCTCGCTCTAGGCCCTTCTCGACCAAGTCCCACCGCTCGATCAGTGATCTGCCGAAGTCAGCGGAGAGGAAGGATGCCCGAGTCGGAGCTTTACCTGAAAGAACGGCCCCGACTTGCATTGCGATTTCACCAGGATCGCCGAAAGACGCTACTTGGGGAACTGCTGCTCGGAGGCCTTCGACCTTCTCATGCAGGGACTCGTCGATCGCCGACTCCACCTGCGCAACCACGATGTCGAACGCAGACAGCGCTGTGTTCTGTGTGTTCATCTTGATAAAGACGTCGAGCGCCGCGTCTCGATCTGTCCCGGCAGGAAGTGAGAGGAACGGGATCGAGAACGCCGCGATCCGCTTCCTCAGTTCGCCGGCTATCTCGGTAATTCGTAGAGCGATGTCGAAATCGCCGGCGGCCGCATTCCCCGTCCATGCGCTGAGATCCTGTCTTGTTCTCTCGTCTGGCGCCAGCAGGGAGACAGGAAGCAGTTTCTTCTTCCAAACTTCAGAGGCGTCCTCGCACCATTGCGGATATAGCTTCCCGTTCTTCTCGTATCGACGGACGGCAGTGATCTTCGGTTCCGGACCATCACTGGCATCAACGAAGAACGTCACGTCCGTGTATCCACCCGTCAGGCTCCGCCAGAGAGCGGTCAGTCTCTGCTGACCGTCGAGCAAATGGTACCGAGGCGTTTCCTTCGGCTCCGGCGCACCGGAAATCGGTCGCGCCAGGAATGGCGGTGTGTCGCCGACCTCCAGAGTAAGAAGGGCACCAACGGGTAGTGAAGGCTTGCGGATGATATTTTCGAGAATTCCTTCGACTTGAGAGTAGCCCCAGGCTTCGAAGCGTTGGAAGCGCGGCAGCACGACGTTTCCATCACGGATCCACGAGAACCATTCCTCGATTGTCCGATTTCGTGCTTCCATACCTGCCTCCCGTTGGTTTCGTTCCCACCCAAAACACGCGCATGGGCAGCACGAAACATGGCGGAGGTCAAATGAGGGCCAGTTCCTTGAAGACAGGTAGAACTTCGGGACGGATGGTGTACCGAACGCTTCCATCTCCCCTCACCTTTTCGATCAGAACCGAGGACTGATCCTCGTGACCTTCCACGAAGCGACGAAAGCAGCCATAGCGATCGTAGACGAGATGCCCGATTGCGAGCGCGAGATCGCCCTTTCCATAGGACTTCAGTGCGTCCGCATATGATCCGCCGGGATTAGCTCCGATCCAGCCCAATATCCGCCGCTCTTCAGCCGAGGCCTGCCTGAACTCAGAAAATGCATACATCGTCGCCTTGGCGAGGTCGAATTCTGCGACCGTTTTCTCCGCGGCGATCATAGCCGCGGCAGTATCGTCATCATACTCGATTGGACGCTTCTCCAGTTCGGCGTCGCAGGCTTCGACAAGGTCGGTGAGGCCTTTGTCCTCGCCACGCCCGCGCATCAGCTGAACGTCTTTCGTTGAAAGGCGCGGCAAGCGCGCGATCGCTTTGTCGACAGCAGTCGGAGAGAAGTGATTGGCCATCGGATGCTCCATCGATATTCACTCCGTGCATCCTCCCACGCTCGCATTGCTGCTCCCTTCCGGGGCTCGTTAGAGTTTTAGGCGATGCACTGGCTGCTGGACGTCCCGTGCCTGTTTTGTCGCTAAGCCTTCGTGAGGTACAGTTGCCGTATGATGACGAAACGAACCCCATTTGAACGATCGGTGCGGAAGTCGAAAACCTGACAGCAGTTTCCTCATGCCGCGTTCCAGCGGCTGCATTCCTCCCATAGTTCGAGCTTAACTATGGTCCGTCTTTGGATCCTGTCCGACCTTCATCAGGAGGACGCCCGTTCGCGTTGGTCGCCCTCAAATGTGCCGGAGCATGACGTCGTCGTGCTGGCCGGCGATATCGCCGGCGGCCCTGCCGAAGCCGTCGCCTATGCCGAACGCACATTCGATCAGCCAGTCGTCCTCTTCGCGGGAAATCACGAATTCGTCGGTCATGCCGTTCCAACTGCAATCACAGAAGGACGGATAGCGGCGGCGTGCTCGCGCAATGTGATTTCCCTCGAAGACGATATTGCCGAGGTCGCAGGGGTCCGTTTCGTCGGCGCATGCTTCTGGACAGACTTCGCTTTGTTTGGGCGGCCGCGGAATGTCGTACTGAACGACATTCATCTAGTGGAATCTGCGCGTCGCAAGAACGTGGCGGAGTGAGACCTCGAGCGGCCCCTGCTCGACCGTTCCTGCTTCGTCGAGATCCTCAGGAAAGGCTCAGAGGATGTGCCGCCCGACGATGTTTTCGCGGGTCCGGTCGGTCGTCCGAAGGTAGAGATCGCTGGTGGAGACGATCGTCAGTTCCGCGCTGAGGGCGAGGTATGCCTGCGGAAGTCCGGCGAAGATTCTGGCAAGATCCGAAGGCGGCAGGGAATGAGGTATGTTCGAAACCGATCGGATGGCTAGCGCGAAGGTAGGGCCTGCTATCTCGCTAAAACTTCTATCGAATCCCGACAACCGACGGTCGGTGATGATGAAACCAGGTAGCCTGATCCATAGAAGAGTGGACGAGACGGGTGACCGTCACGCCGGAGGCCGTCCTTTTCCGTCCGGGCAGGAACGTCGCCATCGCCGACCGCGTTGATCTTCTATACGCCCGAGCATCGGGCAGGAAGGAGATCTCATCATGGTCGACAAGCACGAAGCCAAGGGTACGGCGAAGGAGGCGGCTGGCAAGGCCCGCGAGGCCGCCGGCCACGCGGTCGACAACCGCGAGATGGAAGCCAAGGGCAAGGCCCAGGCTACCGAAGGCAAGACCGAGAAGAACGCCGGCAAGGTCAAGGATGCAGTCAAGGATCAGACGTCCTGATCCGACGCCGTTGTCGATCCATACTGGAAGGGCTCGTCGTTCTCGGCGGGCCCTTCGTTTGTCGTTGGCGCTCGAACGAACTGAAATTTTGCATTCGTCATCGGGCGGGCGGTTCCATGAACGGTGCCAAAACATCCGCGATCCACGTCATGAATGCGCGGACGCGGCGCGACATGTTCCTTCGATGTGCGACGACAAGCGCGACACCGAGAGGCTCGGGACGGAAGTCCGGCAACACCTCGACGAGCGCTCCGCTCTCCAGATGCGTCCGGATGCCGGAAAAGGCTGCCTGAATCAGGCCGAGCCCGGCTATGCCGGCCGCTTCGTAGGTCTGCACGCTGTTGACGTGCAGCGTGCCAGGGAGCGCGAGCGTCTCGTAGTTTCCCGAATCGCCGACCGGGTATTCCCATCCGTGGAGTCTGCTGCCTAGGCTGTGACTGTAGTGGACCATTCGGTGGGATTGTTCGCGCAGATCGTCGAGGGTTCGCGGTACTCCGTATCGCGCGAGATATTGCGGGCTTGCGGCATTCACCATTTTAAGCTGGCCAAGCGGCCTGGCGATCAGGGTCTCGTTGCCCACTGGGCCGATCCGAAGCACGCAGTCGAAGCCCTCCTGCACGAGATCGACCTGACGATCGGTACTCGATAGTTCCACTTCGAGTTCCGGATACGTCGCCATGAATGCCGGCAAGGCCGGGACGATGGTCGTGCGGGCTAGTTCGGTCGGCAGATCCACACGAAGACGTCCACGTAAGCCGACGCGCTCCCCGGCGAACATGGTCTGCAGATCGTCGACCTCGGCAAGCAGGTCGCTGGCTCGGGCATGGAAGGTACGCCCGTCCTCCGTAAGACGGACACTGCGCGTCGTCCGATGCAGCAGACGAACGCCCACCACCTCCTCCAATGCGCGGACCGCTGCCGAAGCGCGACCCTTCCTGATACCGAGACTGTCGGCCGCCTGCGTGAAACTGCCCATCTCCGCGACCTTCGTGAAGATGAGCACAGGCTCGAGGTTCCGCATAATTCTGTTATCCAATTGGGCACCCCAAACCGCACAATGAGTTCTGGACGATTGTCTTTATGACACTCGCCGATCGCAATACCTCGAAAGGGACGAACCGTCGTCACCACACGCGACATCGACCCTTGAGGAAGAAGAATGAGCAGTCAGAACGCAGGAGCAGTGGTCATCTATCATTCGGGCTACGGCCATACGAAGCGCATGGCGGAAGCCGTGGCTGAAGGTGCCGAGGCAGCGTTGATCGCGATCGACGATGAAGGAAACATAACCGACAGGGATTGGGAAACACTCGACGGCGCGAATGCCATCATCTTCGGCTCGCCCACATACATGGGCGGTCCGTCCTGGCAGTTTAAGAAGTTCGCCGACGCGACGTCGAAGCTCTGGTACGAGGATCGCTGGAAGGACAAGTTCTTCGCCGGCTTCACCAACAGTGCCAGCATAAATGGCGACAAACTCAACACGCTGCAGTATTTCGTCCTGCTCGCCGGCCAGCATGGCGGGCTGTGGATCAGCCTTGCGGTGAAGCCTTCGAACAAGAAAGCCTCCAAACGGGACGACCTGAACAGGATGGGGTCGTCCATCGCGCCGATGGCGCAATCCGACGCCGATGCTTCGCCCGATGAAATGTCCGAAGGCGATCTTGAAACCGCACGTCGCTACGGGGTGCGCGTAGGGTCGATCCTCGCGGGCTTCGACAAGGTAGCGTAGCCCGAAACGAGGGGCATTGCCGACGGTTTCGGTTCGAAGCGACGGCTGTGAGGCGGCCGCTTCGAATGGCGCCCGAAACGTCGGACCTGCTCTCCGTCCGGTCATGATCATCGGCGCGCAGTCGATTAATGCCACGGAGGCGGATACATGTGTCGACCGCTTGATGGGTCTGTCCCCGCAGGTCTGGTTGGTCGATGACCGGCCTCCTTTCCGGCAGCGCCCTGTCCCGACTCGTTGCTTGAGGATACTCTTGGGTGATCCGTCGGTCAGTGCTCGTTGGCCGCGTACTCCATCCGAGCGAGGTCTTCCAGGAGCGTCGGACCTGACGGCACCCAACCGAGCCGGTCGCGCGTCATCACGCTCGAAGCTGGCATATCGAGCGCGGCAAAGCCTGCCATCCATCCGAAATGCTCCTTGGCTTGGCTCTCAGTCACGGAGGCCGTGGGAACGTTCAGCCCGGCACCGATTGCCTCCGCAATCGAGAGCATCGCAATCGCCTCTTCGGCCACCGCGTGCCAGCAGGCACCGGCCTCGTGCCGCTCCAGAGCGAGCACATAGAGGCGGGCGACGTCTTCGACGGCCGCAGCGCACCAGCGGTTACGTCCTTCCCCCACATATGTCGACACGCCTTTCTCCCGCGCGAGATCGACCAAGGGCGAAACGAGCCCCTGCTTGACCGGATCGTGGATCTGCGACAACCGCACCACACCTACGGAAACCCCACGGTCACCGGCCGCAAGGCCGGCGAGTTCGCTCGCGATACGAGGCATGGGGTGACCGCGGTCGAGAATGTCTTCGCGCGCGAACCCTCCCGGACCGGGGCTGCCGATTCCGACTGCCGAAGTGATGATGAGCGGTCGGTCCGAACCCGCGAGCACGTCGCCGAACGCCGTGATCACGCGGGCATCCTTCTCGCAGTTCTCCGCGTATCGGGAGAAGTCGTGATCGAACGCCGTATGGATCACGGCGTCGGCATTCTCCGCACCCTTCACCAGTCCTGCCGGATCCTCGAGATCGCCGCGATGGACGTCGGCGCCGACCTCCCGGAGTCGGCGGGCACCGGCATCGGACCGGGTATTGCCGATGACACCGTGTCCCGCGGCGAGCAGTTCAGGCAGGATTTTTGAGCCGATGAAGCCGGTCGCGCCAGTCAGAAAAATACGCACTGGATATCCTCACATTGAAGAGAGCCCGAATTTGCGCGTATCGTTACCCTGTTAAAGTGGTGACTTTATCAGGGTATGAATTGCAACAGGATCGGCCATGACCGCAGATGCGCCCAATCAACTCGGAAAATATCTGCGCGATCGCCGGAGCCGACTGGATCCGGCCTCGTTCGGCTTCGACGGCGGTCGCCGCCGGACACCGGGGCTGCGCCGCGAGGAAGTCGCGGCTCGATCGAACATCAGCCCGACGTGGTACACCTGGCTTGAACAGGGCCGCGGCGGTGCGCCTTCGGCGGACGTTCTCGACCGGATCGCCAAGGGGCTGATGCTGACGGAGCCCGAACGCGAGCATCTCTACATGCTGGGTCGTGGCCATCCGCCCGAGGTGCGCTACAGACCGGTCGAAGGCGTGACCCCGCGTCTTCAGCGCGTGCTCGACGCCATGCCGCTCAGCCCCGCCATCATCAAGACAGCGATATGGGACGTGGTGGCCTGGAACCGGGCGGCCGCCGCATTGCTGACCGACTATTCCAAGCTGATCCCGAAGCAGCGCAACATTCTTCGCCTCATGTTCGGGAATGATCGCGTTCGCGCGAAGCAGGAGGATTGGGAAGGCGTCGCCCGTTTCGTCGTGGGTGCCTTCCGCGCGGATGTGGCCCGAGCGGGAGCAAGCGAGAGCGAGGCCGTCGCGGCGCTCGTCGACGAACTCTGCCGCGCGAGCCCGGACTTCGAAGCCCTGTGGCAGGACAATAACGTGGTCGCCCACGGCGAGGGCGTGAAATGCATCAGGCACCCCGAAGCGGGGACACTCAACATGGAATTTTCATCCTTCGCGGTCGAAGGGCGGCCCGAACTCGGGATGATCGTCTACAGCCCCGCCTCGTCTGCTGATGCCGAGCGACTGAGCGCCCTTATGGAGAACAGAACCGATTGATCGGGTCGGAACGGCGGCGCCCGGCCCGCCTTTGACATTCCGCACTTATCTCGAGACCGAGAACGACGCCGGCAAGGTCAAGGATGCCGTCAAGGATCGAACGCCCTGATCCCATGCCGACCTCGAACCATCCTCGTAGGGCCCGTCGTTCTCGGCAGGCCCTACGTTTTCGGGACGTGTCAGCCGACGCGGACGACAGTGTTCGGATCGAAGCCGGACCGCTCTTCGGCGCGACCGAGCGGGTTCGCGACGATCCGTGTCGCATCGATCCGATAGTCCGCGACCATTTGGATATGGCCGTGGTCCCATAGCGCTGGGCTCCGCGACGCGATCTCGGACTTGTGGTCGCTTGCTCAGCAATGATTCAGCCTGTCGTTCGAGATCGACAACGGTGGCGGACTGGCCCGTAGTGCATGACTACGATCGTCCGCACTGGGTCAACGAAGGCTGGCTCCGACGAGCTTGCATGAAACCGATGGCGACGCTTTCATAGTGAAGCGACGCCAACTGAGCATGCCTAAATCGTCATCGCGAAATCGCTGAGAACGACGTGCCGTCTCTTGATAGCGACTTCATCCCATACCGGTCTTTCTTCCGTCCCCGTCGCGAAATCCCGAAGCTCATGCTGCGACTGCAGGAAGGCGTACTGCTGGGTATCGAATGGTCGGCACCCCTTGGAGGCGTTGCCTGCTCTCGTGTCCAGAACGAGATTGCCCAAACGGTGCAGAATATGCTGTTCGAAGGTCTTCGCCTCTTCGCCTTCTGCCCATGAAACCTTGCGGGCGAGTATCGCCTGCTCGTCCATATCGGACGGGTTCTGCGGTATGATGTGATCCAACGTCAGTTGCAGACGAGTGCCTCGCTTCTCGATCATCTCCCTCCACGGCATGGGAGGCTGGGCATTACGTCCTCCTCTACCTCGCAGGTGGTTCTCGTACCGCCAGAGAAGATAGCGTGCCGGCGCGCGAACGCCGTAGAAGTGCGGGGTGTCGAGACCTTGGACGGCACGGTTGGCCAGACCCCACCGACCTTCACCACTCATGTCTTCGAGGAGCGCGACCATTCCGTCGAAGTCGCCTGCAAACCAGTTTGCTGCTCGCCTGAGTTCCTCCACGCCCATATCCGATCGGCCATTTCCTACGGCGGACCGGAACGCGAACCTGTTCATGGCGCGACATGTACGAACGAACCCTTCCTTCCCTTCGCTCTCATCGAGTGTCCAGCACTTGAGGAGCAAAGGCCAGAACGTTGCCACGCGTTCGAGGACGAACAGACCGGCCAAATCCGGGTATCGATCCCTGGCGAGCAGGATCTTATGCACCGTCTGGAAAGTGCTTCGAAGGCGTGACGTGAAATCGAGTGTCCATTGTGCACGATCCGCGAATTCCGGCTTTCGGGCAGTTCGAAGCTTTTCCGTCTCGAGGATCAGGCGGACCAAAGCCTTGGGATGTCGCCAACCTTCGAGATCGCTATCATTGCGGCGTATGCGCTCATAGGGCTCGTTTGCCACGAAATGGAAGCCGAGCACGGCGTCCTCATCAGGGCACATCGGTTCGCCAGCGATCCTCTCCGCAGCCCGATAGAGTTCGGCGAAATTCGTCTGGACCCGTTTCAGGTATCCTTCGGTGATCCGCGGGTCGCCGCCGTGCAGATAGAGGCTGTGCATCAGAAAGCTTTTGAGGCTTTCGAGATCGGTCAGTCTCTTTCCCCGATCGTTCTGGAACTCGAAGATCTGCGTCGCTTCGGCCGCGGTGTCGACGGCGTAGGCCAGCACGTTGGCGTTGGCGAGGACATCGAGTTCCGTCAGAATTTCCTTCGGATCCTCGCTATCCATCCTCTTGTCGAAGAACGTTCGTGCCTCGATCAATCTTCTCTTCGAAGGAGTGTCGATGGCGCTGTCGGACGGAAAGCCGTCTCCGAGGACGTACTCGTCGAAGAAGCCGTCGTCCTCGCTGATTGTCTGCAGCCGCCTTCCGGCCCGTGGACCGACGAAAATGTCGTGCAGATCGGGAGGGGATGCGTGATTCTTCGCTTTGAGTGTCCGCAGAGCGCTGGCGACGAGGATGACGCTCGTCGTCATTCGTTGCTGGCCATCGACAATCGCGTAGACGTTTTCGGAAGTGGAACCGCTGTTCGAGGCATCGCCTGTCAGAAGAAAGGTTCCGAGGAAGTATCGGCGATCTTGCCGGAACAGCGGGACGTGCTGATCGATGTCGTCCAGAAAGTTCGTGAGGTGCGGCTCATCTTCCCATGCGTATGCGCGCTGGTACTGAGGGATGACGAATTTGCCCTGCAGGAGGAGGGTCCGCAGTGTCATCTGCCCGTTCTCGATCATGCGATCTCCTCGCCTGGTCATCAATAGCCACTCCGACCTTCGACGATCGCGGCCTATTCATTCTGCGCATCGAAGATACGCTTGTCCGCCCTGACGTCCACTACCAGCGGGGGCCAGCCCTATCAGCGCAGGTTCCTCTTCTCATGAGGCTCCCGATTCCTGAAATTCGCGTTCTTCTAAATAAGAGTGCGGGCATTCCGCCCGCAGGCACGCAAGCCTACATAACTGAAATAAATTCAATGACTTATCTGGAAATATCCATTGCAGACGCGGGCGACCGCGCCGATTTCAACGGCAAGATCATCGCGCAGCTCGACCGCAAGCTTGAGAATCTCTCGGCAGCAAGTCCTGGCGCCCGCAAAAGCTTCTTGTTTCAAGCCTTCGACGCAGCAAGAAAGAGGTTCGACACCGCTAACGGCTGGATGTGCGAGGGGGAGCGGCCGAAGCGGCTCGTTCACGAGAATGCACGTCTCGAAGACATGCTGTCAGAGAATTCGGCTCTTTGATCGACGCCGAAAGATCGGGTCAGACTATGGCCCGATCTTTCAAAGACGCAATGTGAGGTTCGGGTCGAAGCCGGACCGCTCTTCAACGCGACCGAGCGGGTTCGCGACTATCCGCGTCGCGCCGATCCGATAGCCCGAAGCCGCATGAATGTGGCCATGAACCCATAGCGCCGGGCGCCAGGCCGCGATCTCGGATCCGAGATCGCTTGCATAGCAATGGTTCAGCTTGTCGTCCGGGATCGACAACGAACGCGGACTGGGCGCGTGGTGCGTGACGACGATCGTCCGGGCGGGGTCGCCGCCGTCGGCGAAAGCGTCACCGAGGAATCGCATCGACGCCCGGTGCCAGGCCAGGGTCTCGTCAGGCGTGATCCGCCGCGACCGCCGCGTCGACGAATTGCGATGGATGAAGTGATAATCGTTCATCCATCGGTTCGCGTCCGCGAACGCGTGGCGCCGGCTCGCGTGGTGCCGTGACCGGAGATCCGTCCACAGGGTCGCGCCGAGGATCCGGACGTCGCCGAAATGCGCGACGTCGTCGGACAGGAGCGTGACCCCGCGCCGTGCGGCGAGATCCCGGCCAGCGGCAAGCTCGTCCTCGACAGTGAAGCCGAAGGGCGATCCGTCGCGGTACCAGTCGTGATTGCCGGGCACGTAGACGACCGGGCTGCCGGCGAAGCGATCGGCGAGCCACGCGATCGACGACGTCAGGCGCCCCGCGCAGTCGCCGGCGACGATCGCGACGTCGAATGGCGCGGTGATCTCCGTCGCCGGGTCGAACGGGCGGCCGCCATCGTTCTGATGGAGATCGGACAGGATGAGAAAGCGCGTCGGACACATGACGCATGACCTCGGAAACGGCCGGACCAGGCGTCCGGCGAAGAAAGATCGGCCCGGCGTGCGGGCGAGTGAAGACGATCGCTACCGGCGTTCCAGCCGGCGCGTCTCCTTCTTCGTCACGATCATTCTCGATGCGTAGGTCATCTTTCTCACGTAGCATCGCTCGTCCCACAGTTCCAGTTTTCACTCGTGCATATCGTGAACGAGTGAAAACCTCGGTGGGTGATCTGCCGGGCGGAATGCACCGAACGAAGACAATTTCCGTTGTTCAGCCGATGGTCGAATTCTTGATTGCCCAGAGCGGGCGTCTTGCAAGCTCGAACGTATCGATCAGCACAACACCCGGCGCGAGTCCGAGATCCTCTCTGAGGCCCTCGTGCTTCCATAGAGGATGAATGATCACAGCCCACTTCTTCCTTTCGGCATCGATCGTGAATGCAGGCAGATCGAGACGCCCGAGCTTGCCGTCCCTGCACTCCGGTACGAAACTTTTCGCCTCGCTTACGTGCTGGTTTGCATGCGCTCGCCAGTCCCGCAATTCGGGATAGGCATCGAACTCGCCATCCTCCAATCCGCACTGGAACGTGGGGTCTTGCAGTGCTCGCAGATACGAAAGACCCAACCGCCAGTCCAGAAGACCGTGCATGTTCCGATTGTTGTACCGCTGCAGGCATCGGTAGCACGACATAGAACACTTGGAGGCGTGGTCGGCCTGCGTGAAGGCGTTCAGCGGCCACTTCGTGTCGTCTGTGAGTATGCTCTCGATGATGTTGTCGATCGAGCGACGTCCGCCCTTCTGGAGATGTCGGCAGAATCCAGAGCCGTTCGTCAACGTGTCCGCGATTTGAAGAAAGATCGTGCGCTTCCCGTCGTCTTCCTCGACGACAC
This sequence comes from Fulvimarina thalattae, assembly GCF_040239565.1. Taxonomy (NCBI): domain Bacteria; kingdom Pseudomonadati; phylum Pseudomonadota; class Alphaproteobacteria; order Hyphomicrobiales; family Aurantimonadaceae; genus Fulvimarina; species Fulvimarina thalattae. The sequence continues at coordinate 153,520 of NZ_JBEHWS010000008.1, read as the reverse complement.
GAGGGGCCAGACTCTCGAATTCTTCGGGAGCCACGTCGAGTTCGAGAGCGGCACGCTGTATCAGCATCTGCGTGGCCGAGATGGCAGCGGCGCGTACGCTGGTCTTGCTCTGATCCGTACGACGAAAGACGTCGGAGGCCTCAAGATCGGCAATACGTAGCTTCGGCGAGAATGTGGACGTCGAGATTTGCAACGAGTTCGTGACCTTCGACGACGAGAGCCAACCGTGCCACGGCTCATGCTCGTCGAGGACACCCCACCTGTCGTCCTCGCCCTTCTGTTCGCTTTCCAGCAGGGTTTCGGGACGGATCGCCTGATCCGTCAGGATGTTCTTATAGAATTTATTTCCCGTGTCGGTCTTCTGGTACCATTTGGCGGCCTTCTTGTCCGTCGTCTCCTGCACGACGAACCCTTTCGGTTCGCCATCTTCGGTATCTTCTCCAGGATTCACGAGATGGATCTTGGCGTGCTCGGCGAAACGGATCTCGATATTCCCGTTCTTGGTCGTCTCCGTAGGTTTGCCGATGTTGGCGAGTGTCAGAATACGTCGCCCCTTGGAAACCAGGTCCTCCGTACGCGGATTGAAGTCGGTTCTGTAGGCACCGGGAGAGAAGCACTCGCGGGACCTGGCTGGATCGAGTTCGGAACCGCATGTCCCGCATTCTTCGATCGGAACAGGCCCGACGCTCTTCTCCCAGTTTCCGCAGGCCGGACAAAAGGAAAGGAAGAAATGGTCTCGAGCCCAGTGCTGATGCGGCTCTAAAGTCATCTCGCGTTCGTTCGGCTGAGGGAGAGGCCCAGTGAAGCCGACGCAGAGATGCCTCTCCTTGTCTTTCGGAATCACGGATCCGGGTGCGAATTCGAAGATCGCCATATCCTGATCGCGATCGATGGTGTCCCACACTGGTTTTCGGCCGGAAGCCGTGTGCTTCATCGAATGGCCGGTGTAGAGATTCCGGGTTCGTGTCGGCATTCCGTAGAGAGGTAGAAGGCCGCTCTCGGCGAGTGCCGACGCGAGACCGAGCGAAGCGCCGCCGTCGTTGGTCGTATTCGCGGCGACGGTGTCGTCCTCTCCGGCATCCTCGTCTTCCGCAGTCGCGAGTTGGCCGGAATATTCTTCACGAAGTCCCTCGATTTCCCGCAGAAGTCTTTCCGTAGTCACACCCGCCAGAAGCTCGTCGCGATCGATGTTCGCAGCCCGAGCCAACGTCTCCGCATATGCGAGACGATAGCCGTCCGTTCGCTCCAGGGCATGCGCGAGCCGCTCTGGCCAGTTCGATTTCGGTGCAAACCATTCGCGGCAGGTGACGAACTCGCCATGGATGTCGGGAGGAATGGCTCTGTCACCTTCCCACGATCCGCCACTCTCTCTGCGTAGCAGTTCGAAAGCCGCGACGAGCCAGAACTTGCGAAGCAGGCGCGACGGAATGTCGGTCAGACCTTTTGTGAGGAACGGCGGTGGCGGTGCATCGCCGGTGATCGCGATCGGATTGCGGAAGTAATGGATATCGTGGCTGCGGCTTCGGCAAATGGTGACGACCGAGGAGAACGCTTGACCTCTTCGGCCGGCTCGACCGACGCGCTGCTGATAGTTGAAGCGCTGCGGCGGCATGTTCGCCTGGTAGACCGCCTGAAGAGCGCCGATGTCGACACCGACTTCCATGGTGGTGGTGACGGAAATGAGATCGATCTCACGGGACCTGCTGCGCAGATCGAAAACGTCGTCCTTCTCGCCATCTTCCTGAACGAAGATCCCCTTGAACCTCTGAAGCCGGTCGCTCGGATCTCCGGTCTGGCCGGTCAGTTCCTCGCATCGTAACCTGAACGGACGATCGCCCTCCAAAGCCCGAACGACGCGGCGGCCCAGGAAGTTGTCGGAGCGGAGAGACTCTACGTCGCCCGACGGTGTTTCGTCCATTGGCTCACCACAACGCGTACAAGCGCCCAGTCCTCGATGAAGATGGACGCGCGAGCAGTTCGTGCAACGCCAGAATGGATCGGAGGGCTCCACGGTTCTGAAGCTTAGGCTCGTGACGTCTATGCGTCCCTCCGTCGTCGGTTGGTCATGCTCCCGTAACCAGGTCAGGAAACCGTCCAGTTCCTTTGCCGCGTCGTCCTTGAATATCCGACGTAGAATCTTCGAAACCCTCGATTCCTGTCTTCGTCCCATGGCGTCCGCAGCATCGTTCCATGGCGTGTAGGAAGCTTTTCCCTGTTCTTCTCGCGTGTATCGGTTCGGTATCACGCGATAGGCGTCTGCGAAGATACGTAACCATGCGTCGCGCTTCTGGTCCTCTTCGCCGTAGGCTTTGCGCCCGACGAAACTGGGATACCCGAGGCCCGTCTCCTCGAGTGCGAAATAGGTGCGACTGAACAGGAGATCGGCTGCTTCGATCCTCTGGTCCTTGTGCAGTTCCTTTCTCGCTCGTTCGGTCTTGTCGTGTTCATCGAGATCGTAGCGATCGATCCATGCAAAACCGTTTTCCGTCTCGACGAAATGTTCGTTCCAGGACTTGCCGCCCAGCTTGTTCTTCGGCGTGTCCGCGCCTTCCTTCGGGTTGGCGCCGATCGCGATCATGTCACGCAAGACTGGTCGAACCGTCAGTTCCTTCTCGTCGTGGCCTCTAGAGAACTCGAGGATCTGCTGCAGAGGAAAGGACGGAGGATGCTTCTGCCCCGAGATCAGGCCCTTAAGAGTTTTCAGCCGCTTCTGCGCTTGTGTCCATTCCGGAGTGTCGGTCTCGTCCTCCTCCAGAAGTTCGGCGATTTTCGCCTTGACGACCTCGTATTCCGCTTCCTCTGCCGGCGTCGCGACCTCCGTGAGCTTCTTGTCGTTCGCCGCGACGACTAGAAGCTCACGACGAAGGTCGCGTTGGTGCTGGACCTCGACGTCCAAGGCGAGGGTAGCCGCGTCTCGTCGGCTATCAGAGAAGGCTACGAGCTTTCCGTCTCCTCCCTGCGCCTTCAGGTACGCGACGAGTTCCGTGGCGAGAAGCTGCGAGGTCTTGCCGAAACCGGTTCGGAAGCTTCGGATAGGCGACAGCCTTCCCTCTCGTCGGATGCTGTTCTTCGCACGGAAGCGTTGATAGTAGTCGGTGCCGCAGCGCGGGCAGCAGTATGGTACCGCGCTGGCAACGCCGTCGGCCTTTCTTCCGTGTTTGTCTTCGGTCTCGTTCCGCATGAGCAGCCGGCCGGACACGCTACCTTCCGAAGAGCCGCTCCGGACTATGCCCGTAGCGGGGTCCAGATGCCCTTCGATCCAGGAGTAGTGCGGGTCTTCCCCTGCGACCGGGACCTTCGTGCCGGGCCAGAAGAGAGCGAACTCTTTGTATGTCGCGTCTTCGAAACGGCCCGTAGTGGGGCTTTCGGGTAGTCTTTCCAGGTCCTGCGGGGCGGGAAGCAGCGAAGTTGCCGTACCGTTCGTGCCTCCGCCCCTGCGCCCCCCGACGACGAGATCGCCGCAGGCTTCGCAGTACAAAAGCTCGAAGCGTCGACGCGGTCTCTCGCCTTCGATAGTCGCGTCGAACGCTTCGCCTCTTTCGATGCTCGGAAGGCCCCAGGAGTACCCGTCGCCTGTCGGCATGATGGACGCGAAGAGGCCTTCTATGTTTCGAAAGAAACAGTGGATCCGGAAGCTCGGAAGCGTTTCGACCGCCTTTCTGGACGGTATGAAGCTTTCGTCCAGAAGACCGTAGGGCAGGTCGGGAACTGCGCGAACGACCGTGAGGCCTCTGAAGGCCATTTCGTTCTCTTCGCCGAAAATCCGCTCCGAAAGCGTTCTCGAATGTCCGGGGCCGGTCTTGCCATCGGACTTGCCGAGGGCTGCTGCGATCGCATAGGCCGCGATACCGACCGCCTCTTCGAATGCCTCCTTCGAAAGCTTCGTTCTTCCCGTCAGCGCCAGTACGGCATCGCCGAGGCTGTTCCGAAAGGTAGTTATGCGTTCCGGCGTGGTAGTCCCCAGATCAAGTCTGCTTCCGAGTGCCTCTAACAACTTGACGTCGGCGATCTTCTTCGGATCCTGCAGCGGCTCCTGCACACCAGGCACCACTGCGGCCTTCCAGCAGGCGGCGATGTCGGCAGCCGTGTCCTCGTTTTCCCGGAAGGTACCGGCGGCACCAAACATGTCGAAGAGGTAGTCGAGGCTCGCCGTCGCGTCCTCTTCGTCATCGACCGGGAGGGATGCGCTCGACGCCAGAACGCGAAGCTTGTGGCGATGTTCGGGAAGATCGAGGCCGAGACGATGCAGGAGAATTCGCAGGAGGCCCGCTACTTCCGCCCCTCCGCTTCCTCGAACCAGATGGAGTTCGTCCATGACGAGGAAAAAACGCGCATCCTTGTTTTCGACGATCCATTTCCGCGTCTTGTCGATGATGGGGCTGTCCACCTCGCGGACCAGCATCGCATTCAGAATTGCTTGGTTCGTGACGAGGATATCGGGCGGAGTTTCCTGCATGTCCCACCGGGAGACTGTTTCCGAACCTCGCGGATCGGCAAACAGAAAGCGATGCCTTTCCGCTCCCTTATCTTCTGCCAGCCGCTTTTCGTCGGAAGCACCGACCTGACGACGGATGTCGTCTAGAAGCTGCATGTCCTGTCGAAGTTGATCTCTGCGCCGCTTGTTCTGCTTCTTCCAGCCGCCGTCTTCCGCCAAGCGCGGATGCCGGTGAAAACCCGTTACGGGGGTCTTTCCGGTGTAGCGACCGAAGAATATCCTGTTCCCCGAGAATCTCCTGTCCATGACGTCCCGCGCTTCTTCGGAGTCGAGCGTCTTGCGAAGGCGGGTCATCTGGTCTTCGACCAGCGCGTTCATCGGGTACAGGATCAGCGCCCTGACCGCCTTCGGGCGCTCCGGATGCTCGTTGGCGCGCTGGAACTTGAAATGCCTCCTGGATCCCTTCTCGAACCAGGCGGGAGACAGTTCGCCTTTCGGAGCAGGCCAGAGAGTCGCTTCTCTCGCGATCGAAGCGATGATCGGAAGCATGAAGGACTCCGTCTTGCCGGATCCCGTTCCGGAGGTGACGATTCCGGGCATGCCATCCTGCACGCCCTTGCTCAGCATCTCGATCTGATGCGTATAGGGGCGATAACGTCCCTTCAGTTCGGCGCCTTCGGCCCGGTCGAAGAGACCGCTGAGGGCAAGCTCGACAAATGCTCGACGTTGTTCGGGCGTGAACTTCGGTAGGACCGACTCGCCTTTGCCTCCTAACAGTTCCTCCAGACCGAAATCCGACTGTCGGTATCGCCGGACAACCTCGAAGATCGGATCGAGCGCCAGATTTCCGTCCTCCATGAGGAGCGATCGTCTGCGTTCGGCCATCTCCCGATCATCGATCCGGAATGCCGTGTCGAGATAGGAGATGAAGAACTGCTTCGATCTCTCGAAACCGCCGATCGGGTCGAACATCGACTATTTCCTTCCGTCCGTAAGAGTGATCAGCCATTTGTCCTGCGGTGGCGTCTGGCCAGCCACCTGTAGAAGCCACGGAATGCTCGTCTGTATCGACGAAGCGATTTCGTCGGCTTCGACGTCTCCCGCCCAGGACGCAGCTTTCGCGACTTGCCCCATTATCTGCCGCAAGCCGGGTGTGAGAATCTCCGTATCGATGCCGGCAAGGATCTCCGCGACATCCGCAGCGCTTTCTCCCCGGGGATAGGTCCAGCCCCTCAGGTCGCGACGCTCCTTGGTCGACAGCGGACGTGTGATGCCTTCGGCCTCGTATCTCACAGTGCCGCGCAGCGCAGACAAAGATGCCTGGCCATCCTCGCCGGTCACAGTCGCAGAGACGACCAGATTCGGAGGAAGAGCGCGAGAAGAGCGTCTATCCAAGATACCGTCGATCCAGAAGCCGAATGGCGCGAGATCCAGGTTGGCCAGAACGGTCGGAATGATGCGATCGGGATTCGCGATCGCCACCTCTACGGCCGAAGCGAACGGTGTCTTTCGGACGGTCGATCCGGAGAAGAGGTCCTCGAACGAAACGATGGTGGGATTGCAGAACTGGACGAAGTAGTTTGGGCCACCGACCAGGTTCGAAAATGCGTCCGCGACCTCCATCGCCTTCGGCCCCACGAACAGGGGCAGTCTTCCGCAGACTGCAAAACCGAACATCGAAGCCAGGGCGGCAGATCCGATCCCGATCTTCGACGAGACCATCTCGATAGACGCTGTGCGAGCGGCGGCAGTCTCGTCTACCGGGCCATTCAGACGAGCGTCCGACCGGATCTCGCCGGAGACCTCGTGAGCGAGTGAGCGAATGAACTCGCTGTTCCGCAAAAGTTCGGTCGGATCGAACGTAGCGACCTCACTGCGATCGGCGTTGGACGCATCGATGGTCTTCGCCAGCGTCTCGACCAGTTCGGCATTCTTTCGCGCGTCTCCGATCAGGGATTGGAAATCCGAAGGGGATATGCCGTACAGCCTATTCAGAGCGCTCTCGATCTTCCCGTCGAGGCTGGACTCGACTTCGCGCACGGCCAGAACTCGATCTTCCAGACGAGCGGTCGCCTCCTCGATCAGCTTGCGTTTAGCGGCAAGGTCGCGTTCAACGACTTCGACCTCAGCCATCCGTTCGGCTGCGAGTTCATCGATCGTCGCTTCGACCTCGGCGACTCTCTTGCTCTTCTCGGCCTCGACGAGGTCGTCTATCTCGCTGGAATAGCGGGGAACATTGCGGACGACTTTCGGAAAGAGATCGATTAGACGGTCGCGTTTCGCAAGAGCGTCGAGAAGACGGCGAAAGTCGCGTTCGTCGCGATCTCCGGCGACCGATTCGATATCTTGGAGGACGACGTCGCGTATCTCTTCTAGACGGGCGGTAGGCGCCTGCGCTCTCTCGAACGCTCTCCTCATCCGATCGAAGAGCGCGGTCGTGGAAGCGATGATCGTGGCATCGTCTCGAATATCTTCCACTACTCGTCCCAGTATCTCGGGTCTTTCGGCGAAGAGGAGGGCTCGTTCCTTCTCGATCCTGACCAGCGCGATGCCAAGTTCCATCTCGACCAATTCGACGTTGGCTATGTCGACCGATTTCGAGAGCAAGATACGGCCGTCGCGTACGGTGTAGTTCTCCCGAAGGCAGTACGTGTCACCATCGATCAGGATCGCGTCGGGGACGATGTCCGGTCCACACTTGACCTGCCCCTTCTTCAGGGACTCGAGCAACTCATGGCGCGACTGCGCTTCCGGTTGCCAGACGACCCAGAGACGGTGGGCGTCGTCGGCTCTTCGCCAGTCGTCGGCAATGCCCAGTTCCGTCTTCCAGGCAGGCGGCAGGGGCGAAGGCTCGCTGTCGTTCTCGAACGAGAAATACGCGCTGTCGTTCTTCTTCGATCCGACGAGCGGCGGGATCGGACTTCTAGACTGTCTCGAGAGACCCGTTCCCGTCGACTTTTCCGAAAGCCCCGAGAGAGCCCAGATCGAACCTTGTTCTGCGAAAACCATCTTGCTGGAGACGACGTTGAAGGGCTTTCGATCTGCGATGCTGCGAGCCGTGTGATTGATCGGCTCGACCGTGATCTGTCCGTCGGACCTTCGAGACCGGACCCTCACGATTGGAGATTGCTTCGTGATCGCGGACATCAGCATGAGGCCATCCGGTAAGAGTTCCTTCGAGTGATGAGGCGACCGGCTACGTAGACCGGTCGGTCCCCGTGGATTCTCGACGTCGCGTAAGAGAGAGCCCATTGCGGCAGGATATTTTCCACGGGCACTTCGACTAGGCGACAGAGAGAGTTGACGATTTCGAGGCTCAGTCTGTCGGCCGGATACGCGTAGGAGAAGCCATTCGTCGTCTTGACGGGTCCAGCATTTCGGAGATGGGTGTTTCCCAGCCATCTCCCCCAAGCGGCCGGAAGATAGTCGAGGCGCCCTCCTCGACGGACGATTCGCGTATCCGTCGCTTCGTAGGGCCTCGAAGCGCCGAGATCCCGATAGCGGAGCAGGGCTAGGGTGGGCGAATGGAATGTCTCGACGGAAGACGCGGTACGAACCGCGTAGACGGGCGCTCTCTCGTCCTGCGAGTATTCGTGGCGCTCCAGCCTGATCGGCTCACTCGACGGCTTGGGATCGAAGTACCCCTTTTCGGGTCTCCACGTACTCGGTTCGTCTCGATCCTCGATCGACAACGGCGTGCTCCAGGCTGCCGCCGAAGTCCGAGAGATGTTCGGAAGTCCGATGTCTTCGATCGCGAGACATTCCCGCAGACGCTGGTCTATTTTCGGCGACACTTCGATCAGAAGTTTTGGAAGTGACCAGTTCCCGACTCCACCGATCTCCTTCGTGCGCAGCCCGCATTCCTTCGCGCACGTGATCAGGCGTTGGTAGGTCCGCAATGGTGTCGGGCCATCGAGCATGTGCCATCGGTTGCCTTCGATCGACACGGATCGGAGGCGTAGCGGCCTCAGGAAAAAAAGGCGTCCCGGATATCGTCTGTTCGAGGCAGGCTCGAACCATCCGGCATCCACGAATGCTCGCGCGATGTCGAAAGGAGAAGGCTCGACTTCCCCGTCTCGGGCACGGTCGCAGAGATCGATGAAGTCCGACATCGTCAAGCCGCGGCGCCCGCGGGCATAGAGGGCCTCCCCGAGTGCGATCAGCTTCCGATGCGGATTATACGCCGTACCTAGTTCTCGGGCCGACTCGGAATTGGCTGGGCAGGTATCCAGAAGGTCGCCATCTTCCGATATCGCGACGTCTTGGGACAGATGCCTGATCTGACCGGACTGGTGCTCTTCCGCCAATTGAACCAGATTCAGCGAACGTCGAGTTTCGCCGAGTACGATCGAGACCTTTCCGGGCCCTATCGCCTCAGGCAGAAATGCAACGTTTCCGCGCGTGGACATCTCGTGAATCTTGCCGTGGTGGAGCGCTGTAGGTTTCACGGCACCCGAGAATTCGAAGCTAGGCGCCATCGGCCACATGCCGAGGCATGATCCGCCGACGCGAATCGCATTCTTCATCCGAAAGTTCGGCTCGGTGCTGCCTTCATGCCCCGGAACTTCGAGTTCGGTTTCCGCGAGCCACCAGCCTTCCGCGATCTGACTCGATTCGATCGTCAGCTTCCGGCTCAGCCTCTCCTGCCGGCGATCGAAGAGAGCGTAGCGAGACTGGCATTTCTCGGACGTTGCCCAGCGCCCGAAGCCGAGCGGATCGAGGTATACGGCACCCTTTTCCAGCGCACTCTTCAGCCATTTCGCGAAATGGTCGCGTCCCTCTATCGGAGAGGAAATACGTTCTCTCGATTGCCCGGGATGGACCACGAAGAACTGAGCCTGACCGAAGTCGTCGATGGTAAATTCCAGATTGGCGATCGGTCGCTTTTCTCCGACGACGCGAACCCAAGCTCGATCGAACGCAAGGTCGTGTAAATCGAGGCCGTTGATCGATACGGATCTTCGCCATTCATTGAATGCGTCACGAAGGCCGTGTCCATATTGCGAACTACAGAAGTCGGCTATTTCTCTGTTCGTTGAGAACGCCGACATCACGGCATGCCGATCGAGTAACGGCTCCTTTCGCGATTTGTCTTTAGCCGAGTTCTTCTCGATCCGATTGCGCAGCTTACGCAGCTTGGTTAGATGGCGCCAAGTTGGGAATGGCAACGCTACGGTTTCGCCGACGTAGCGAAACCCTCCTTCAGGGAGACGCAACTCGATGTCGTACTTTCTGGATAGGTAGTCGGCGAGCAAGTTCCAGAGCTTGGGCAGTTCCGTCAGAACTTTAATCGGCTGTCCGAAATGGTTCTCGATCAACAGTCTGATGTCGCGTTCCCCACGCTCTCGATACCCTGTCGCCTGGATCCAGCATAGATACACCAAAAGCGGGATGAAACGCGGTACACGTAGAGGCTTTTCACCCGGTCGACTGGAAGGCTCGAAGTCGTAAGGGATCGGATGAGCACCAGAGAGGATCTTCGTGACCTTGGATACGCTCGGCAATTGGCGACGGAACGCGGACGAGATCGCATGCCCGTCTTCGAACCCGAAGCGTTCGGCGAGATCGGCATCCGAAACCTCTATCCGCACAATGGGTCCACGACTTCCCGGACTCAGGAAGAAGCGGTCGAGACACCAGCTTTCGAAGTCGTTGAGCATCTACTATCCTCTGGGGCGATATGCTCCTACCTCAGATTGATTCGTTCAATAGCTTTTCGAGCCCATCCTGATTTCTGGTTTCGCATTCCCATACGACGATGACCTTCCAGCCATCCGCCTTCAGATTCTCAATCGCTTTGCGATCACGTTCGACGTTCCGTGCGAATTTCGCTTCCCAGAATTCGGTCCGTGTCTTTGGCGTCGAGGCGAGGCGGCAGCCTGGGTGTCGATGCCAGAAGCATCCATGGACGAAGATCGCCAGCTTCCTCTTCCGGTTCACGATGTCGGGCCTTCCGGAAAGATCCTTCGCCTGTAGCCGATAGCGCACTCCAAGAGCGGTAAGGGCGCGCCTTACCGCGAGTTCGGGCGTCGTGTCCTTCCTTCGGACCCGACGCATGAGTTCGCTGCGGAATGGATCGACGGGCGGCTCAGCCAACGTTCCGGTGTCGGTCTGCGAGCGCCTTCGGAGCCGTCGGCGAGATGATCCGGATGCCGGTCACGGTCAGGCAGGAGGAATAGTCCTCGCCCCCGGAATGCCCATCGAAAGAGAGCGTCATGGCGACCAAGGGGCGGACCTCGAACGTCAGATCGATCGTCTGGTCTTCGTCGTCGGTTGACACCGATACCGGAGCGTCGGCGATCGATCTCTCTCCGAATAGGTTGGCGATCAGGACCACGCGATTTCTGACATAGCCGAACGGTACGTCGATCCGGTAGCGTCCGCCGGCTTCGGACATCGCCGAAAGCAGCCTGGTGATCGCGACGTCGAGAGGATCGATCTTCTTCGTCGCGCTCTTCACGATGGGAACGGAAAACGAGGTCCGGGTGTCGGATCGTGAGAGGATGTCCGCGAACGACGCGTTGTCGTGCGTATCGTCTCGGAAGAGCTTCTCGAGGGGAGCCAGTGCGACGCTGTCGCGAGCCGCTCTCCGCTCCGAACGTGCGTAGCGCAACGGGATCGTCGCGTCTCGCCGGTGGCCGTTCTTCGAAACGATCTCCCGTTCGATCTCGGGACCCCACCCCTTCGGCCAGTAGGTACCGCCGCCGTAGCCGTTCTTGCCGAGTTCGGATTCGGTCCTTCGTCCGGTAAAGCGGCGGACGGCTTTCGGAAACCTCCGGTTCTCGTTGATGGTGTCGATCGTCAGTCTCGGGGTCCTGCCTTCGGATCCCCCGATCAGGTGCCGGACGATGGCCGCGAAGCCGTATGGAGGGACGGCATTCCCGACCTGGCGGTACTGTGCGGTCCGGGGCCCGTGGAAGACGAAGTCGTCCGGGAAGCCCTGAAGCCTCGCACCCTCCCGGACGCTGAGAGAACCATCGCGGAGCGGGTGCGTAAAGCATCCGGAGGTGATGTTCGCGAAGCCGGCGGAGATCGTATAGGCCGGAGCCTCTTCGTGCAGGCGGCCGTACAGCGTCGCGTAGTCCGTCATCCGGACTCTCTGGAAACGCTCGGGAAGTAGGTCCGCCGGAATATCCTTCCAGCTTCCACCCTGCGGCACCGTTGCGATCCGGGCGACGTTTAACGGCGTGATCTGCGAACAGAGGTGGTTCCGCAGCTTCCTCTTCCTGTCGCGCAACTCCGCCTGGTAATCGTTGGCGGCCGGCGACGGATAGGTCAGGGAGTCGCGTGGATCGTCGGTGGGATTTCGACCGTAGAGGTCCGAGAGCGCGTCCTTCACGGTCCTGTAGGGCGGAAGACCGGAACTCTCCTCGTTCGAAAAGGTCGGAGCAGGGAACGTGATCGGATCGTCGGTAACGGTCGCGATCAGGATGAAGCGATTGCGCAGTTGGGGCAGTCCGTAGTCGGCGAAGCAGACGACGTCGGCGGCGACGTTGTAGCCGCGCTTCGAAAGGAACTGGAAGAGTTCGCGCACGATCGCGAGATTATTCCCGTAGACGATGCCGGGAACGTTCTCGAGCAGGATGTTCTTCGGCTTGACGCCCCGCTCGATGAAACCGTCGAGCAGTCGGGCGAAATGAACGAACAGCGCATTGCGCGGATCGCCTTCGTGGAAGATCCCCATGGTACTGACGGCCTGACAGGTCGGCCCGGCGAAGAACCAGTCGATAGCGGTCAGTTTCGCGGTTTCGATTATGCTGGCGGCCGACACCTCGGCAACGTTGCGCGTCTCCACGATCGCCTTCGGATGCCGCTTCTTGAAGGTTGCCGTCGCATAGCGGTCGATGTCGAGAGCCCATCTGATCTCGAGACCGGGTATGGCCATCTGGGCGCCGGCGGACATGCCGCCGCAACCGGAATAGAGATCGATCGCCTGCATAAGACCCTTGCTACCTCAGACATCGAATCATAGTCCGAACATAGACGAAACTGCCCGGAAATCTCTAGGCGATAAAGCCTTGTCGATAAGCAAGGTTAAAACCGGGGTCGAGACTTGCGGCTCGAGGGGCCATTCTTTTTGCGAAGCGAACTTCCGGGGAGAGCGAAAGAATGTCCAGCGACGAGAAACGGTTCAGGGTCTTCCTTGCCAACTGCGGAAACCCGGATTTCGAAGAGGATCCGGACGAGCCCCTGCCGGAGACGCGGAGCGGATTCTGGGTGAAGGCGGCCACGTTGCGGGAAGCTTCACGGATCTGCGGTTCGTACATCGCCGAGAACGACCTCGGCGGTGGGAACTGGAGCGGAGGGGAGGTTCGACTACGCGAGAGCGACGAGACCGTCGCTCGCATCAGCTACAACGGTCGCGCGTGGGCCCCTGAAGATCCCGGAATGACCGGCAATCGTTCAGAAATATCTTTGGACGAAGACTTCTCTGAAACGCGACCTGCACTGTGAAAGGCAGGCTATCGTTGTTAGCGCGCGACATACATGAGGCCGCGGCTCTCTCGTGACATCTAAGACGACTGGATCAAGGGCATTGTGAAATCGGAACGGCAATTCCTTGATGCCAGCAATGGCGACGAATGGCGTCTCTTTCAGAACGTGCTGGACCGTGAAGAGGCGTTGAAGGTGCGAAGCGAGGGTTGGAGAAACTGACTGCAGTGTTGGTTGCCCGAAAAGCCCGGCGACCGAAGTCGCCGGGAAGTCTGCAACACGAAATGCCACGGTCTTCCCCGCCGCCACCCGCTGTAACCCCGCGAGCCGGGATTCCGTCTCGTCAGGCCACCTCGTCCTCGCAGGCGTCCAGCCAGACCCATTCCACGCCTACAACAATTCCCCAATTGCCCTTCGCGTTCGGTCGACGCCAACGCGGAGCATCCATCTTCCGCAGTAGGTCGAGCGCCTCGTAGTAGGACTGGACGCAGACCTCGCTTCCCTTCGCACCGATCTGGTAGCCGCCACCGCGCCTGGTTTCGGGTAGGAACAAGGTCCCGTCCTTTGCTTTCGGAACCTGAGTGCCGTTCCGCATCATCTGGCCAGTCGGAACGGACGCTTGGGGGGGATTGAGCGGAGCATCTTTGTCGACGCGGCTTGGCGTCAGCCGGCGGATTTCAGGTTCGGATGGGGTTGCCGACCGAAGGTTCCTCACTTTCGGTTCGTAGCCTGCTCCGCGAACCGCCTCATCCGCCAATCGCGCCTTGTCGCCCTGCCTCCCCTCCGCTCTCGCAAGCCATTTCTGCTGATGGCTGATGGACGTACCGGAGCAATGCGCGATGTGGACGAACGTAACACGGTCATCCGAGTAGGCGACCTCGCTCAAGCGCTTCAGGCCAGGTCGAACGCGGGCGATACGGTCGAAGCAGGCCTCGACGTAGTCGTCGTCGTTCGACATCAGGACGACGAGGCGAAGCCGCGAAGGGAGATCGCTCAGAAACTGATCGATGCAGTTGCCAGCCCAATCGGTGCCGTCCCGCCGACGCGAGAGAGCATTGATGATCTCGCCGGACTTGGATGCCTTGTCGGATCCGGCCGGAACATGGGCGATCGAGCAACGGATCAGCGACCCGAAGGCGAAGTCGGGTTCGTCCTTCTGGAAAAGATCGTTGAAGGACCGGTCCATCGGCAGCACTCCGAGGCTGTCGAGGCACTCGGCGAGCCGATCGCGCATTCCGGCGAAGGCGATTGTCTCGAAAGGCTTCGAGAGGAAGGGGCCGGACTGGCGGACCCCCTTCGAAAATCCGAGCACGAGAATTTCCGGATCGGACGCTCCCCAGGCCATGGGATTGTTCTCGAGGACCCACCCGTTTTCTTCGATCGAGGTATGACCCCATTCGGCACAGCCACCGAAACAGCGGGCACACGAGATCCGGCCGTGCGCCGGAAGCGACGACATCGTCATGGAAATTCCTTTCTGGGTTTCAGTTGCCGGGTTGCGAGGAGCGGAAGCGCTCGACGTGTTCGTTCATTTCCCGCTGTGTCATCCGGAGCCATGAGACGGCCCGCACGATGCCCCAGTTGCCCCGTGGGTTGGGTCGTCGCCACGCGGGATAGGCAAGCTTCTGCAAATGATCGAGCGCGGCTTCGTATTCGGAGAAGCGCTTCTCTCCGCCCTTCGCGCCGACCGAGAATTCGCCGTTCCTGGTCAGTCCCGGATGGAAGATCGTGCCGTCCTGCGCCTGCGGCACGAACCAGACCAGATCCTCCACGATCTCCTCGACCGGTTTCGAGATGTGCGGCCAGTAGGACCCCTGCGTTCGCCAGGTCGACGGATGGAAGCTCTCGCGGCCCTTGAGCCATTCGAGCGCCTCCTTGGCCGGCACCTTGCCTTCGACCGGTGTCATCGCGCGATTCGCGCCCGACATGAGATTGCGTAGTCGTCCTTCGGAGACACCTCCGAAGATCGCGAGGGCAATTGGTTCGACCGGCTCGTCGTGATCCAATGCCCATCGAGCTTTCGCGAGCGTCAGCGTGTTTTCAAGATCGGTGTCGGCAAGGCCCCAAGCAGCGAGCGGCGCACGTGCGACGAAACCGGTCGCTGCCTCGAGCGTCTCCCGGAGAAACTCTTCATGTTCTTCCGGCGTCGACGAGGGGCCGGTAGCAAGCCCCCGATGCGCATAGGCGTTGAGCGCCATGAAGACCTGCCCCATCGGCCAGTTCATGGGCATGGAGACGTCGAAGTCCTCTGCCCAGGTCTCCTCGTTGTCGAGCCGCTCTCCTAGAGTATTGAGGTAGGCGGTCATTCCGCGATTGGCGGCTTCGTCGCCTCCGATCTCGGCGAGGAAACGTCCGCACCCGAGCACAAGCTCTGCGATGTCATGCGGTTCGTAATCGCGTCCGTTACCGAATTCGGTTCCGAAATATTCTCCAGGCTCGTCGCGCTGCATATCGTTTCCGTACCCTCGTGATATCACATATTCACGTTTTCCTGTTCTGAGATAGCGCTGCGCTTCCGTTTTGGCAATATGGCGTGAAATGTTTTTATCACGCTTCGCGGATGGCATGCGGTGGTCATGCGGAAAGCGCTTTGATTTCGGGGGGTGTCGCTGGTGAATTCGCGAGGGACTGACACACAAGTTCCCCTGCACCCGCAAAACGAGAGGCCTACCGGCTAGGGTCAAGCAAAGCCGGACCGATCGCGAATCAGTCCGAACGCCGACCGAAGGTGGCCCAAAACGGCCTAAGCTGAATACAGCCTTGGGTTGATTCGAGAATTAACCATGAATTTTGCGAAATCGCCGAAAGGGCTTGATTCCAGCCTGAAACGAGGAAAAGTTACAGGCTATAGCGGTTATGTTGCAGATTATGCGTCGCGCCAGATTTGGTGATCCCGACAGGATTCGAACCTGTGACCCTCAGATTAGGAATCTGATGCTCTATCCTGCTGAGCTACGGGACCACGCGAGGGAGCTTATAGGATAAAGTGCAGCGGCGCGAAACCTGTCGTGGAGCGCTTTTCAACGGCAAACCCTGTCTACTGGCAAAGCGCGGTGGCGAATAAGCGGGTATAAGCGCTGGCGGGGCAGAACCAGTGGACCCGCACGATCCGTCCTTTCTTCAATGCGCCGCCGGGTCCGTCTGGGCGAGAAGCAGCGCCGTTCCTCTTCCGATAACGACGGAGATCGGGCCGGTCGCCTCGTTGGACTGGGTGAGGATCGAGGTGAACGGCACTTCCACATCGTCGAGCGGATAGACGGCGCCGGTGATCGTCAGGCCGGTGATGTCCGAGAATTTCAGGATCGAGAACTGGGTTCCGGGCTTGAGATCGATCTCCAACCGCTTGCCGGGCTGGAGCGGCCAGCCGCGCTCGCGGCCGTCGTCGAGCTCGATCGAAAGGCCCTGTTCGGCGTATCGCAGAGCCAAAACGAGGTTGGAGAAGGCGTGGTCGCTGCGCGGGCCGCCGAGCGCGCCGGCAACAATCATGCTGGTCGCGCCCCGCTCGATCGCGGCCTCGATGGCGAGCTCGCCGTCGGTCTTGTCCTTACCAGTCGGGTAGGACAGTGTTTCGATCGCGCTTGTGGTTTTGAGCGAGGTTTCGGCCGAATCGAAGTCTCCGAGCCAGAGTTCCGGCTTGAGGCCGAGGGCGTTGGCGTGGGCGATCCCGGCATCTGCCGCGATGATGCGGCAGGCCGCAAGGCGCGCCTTCAGGCGCTCGGTCGGCTCGATATCGCCGGCAAGAAGAACTGCGAATTCCGTCATCGGCGTGAGAATGGTGCAGCAGCGGCTTCGGCCAAGATGCACCGATGTGGCGTAACGACGATCAGAAGACGCACACTCACTATAAGTCGACCGCTCGGGCCGCTTCCCTTCCAGCCAAAACGCTTTAGTGTTCCCGGCAGCTCACACGGGGTGCCGCGTATCCGACGCAGGCTGAGAGGCGAACTGCCGACCCGTCGAACCTGATCCGGGTCATGCCGGCGGAGGGAATGAGGGCGCCGGCCACGTTTCTTCGTAGCCAAGGCTCGCCAGCTTCCTTTCTAAACGATGTCGAGGGAGGCCACAGTGGCATATTTGAAGTTTTCATCCATCCTGGCCGGTTCGGTCGCCATCGCTTTCGCGGCGGGCTATACTCCTTCGGCTCTTGCGCAGGATGGCGAGAAACCTGTGCTTACGGTCTACACCTATGAAAGCTTCGTGCCGGACTGGGGGCCGGGCCCGAAGATCGAAGAGGCCTTCGAGGCGACCTGCGAATGCGATCTCCAGTTCGAGGGGCTCGCGGACGGCGTCGCGATCCTCAATCGGCTGAAGCTCGAAGGCAGCTCCTCGCCGGCCGATGCCGTGATCGGCCTCACAACCGATCTCGTGCCGGAGGCAAAGGCCACCGGCCTCTTTGCCCGAAGCGAGACAGACCTCTCGCCGCTCTCGCTGCCAGTCGATTACGACGACGATACATTCGTGCCCTTCGATTATTCCTATCTCGCGGTGATGGTGGACACCGAGGCCGCCGGGGACTGGCCGAAGAGTTTAGACGCACTCGTCACCGGCGATCCGGAACAGAAGATCGCCATCGAGGACCCACGCACATCGACGCCGGGCCTCGGCTTCCTGCTCTGGATGAAGGCGGTCTACGGCGAGAATGCACAGGCAAAATGGGAAGAGCTGTCGAACCGCATTCTTACGGTCACGCCCGGCTGGTCGGAGGCCTACGGCCTGTTCACGTCGGGCGAAGTGCCACTCGTCGTCAGCTATTCCACATCGCCCGCCTATCACATGATCGAGGAGGAGACCGAGCGATACGAGGCCGCCGAATTCTCCGAAGGCCTTTATCTGCAGATCGAGGTCGCCGGCATGCTGGAAAGCACCGACACGCCGGAGCTTGCCCGTGAATTCCTCGACTTCATCCTCACCGAGGAGTTTCAATCGGTGATCCCCACCGGCAACTGGGCCTATCCGGTCATCGAAGGCATCGAACTGCCGGAGGCGTTCGGCAAGCTGATCGAGGTTGAGAACCCTCTTTATATCGACCCCGATACCGTCGCGGAGAACCGCCAGGCCTGGACGCAGGAATGGCTGGAGGCGCTTGGCCGCTGATCGGCGCGGGACGGAAACCGCGACGCGCATGGCACGGGACCGCACGATCCGGCTGATCCTCGGGGTGGCCGCCGCGCTGCTCCTCACCGGCTTCCTGGCCGGCGGATTCGTCGTGCTGGCAGTTGGCACCGATGCGAATCTGCCGTTCCTTGCAATCCTCACCGATCCCTATCTGCGCGGCGTCATGCTCTTCACGCTGGAACAGGCCGCGCTCTCGACGCTGCTGTCGGTTCTGAGCGCGATCCCGCTGGCTAGTGCGTTGCACCGCTCGCGCTTCCCCGGCAGGCGCGTGGTACTACGGATCTTCCTTCTGCCACAGGCGCTGCCCGTTCTCGTCGGGGCGCTCGCGATCATCACGGTCTGGGGGCGAAACGGCGTAATCTCCGACATCGGCGCGTTTCTGGGTCTGCCGCGCTTTTCGATCTACGGCCTTTCCGGCATCCTGATCGCCCATGTCTTCTTCAACCTGCCGCTTGCGGCCCGGCTGATGATCGCAGCCCTCGACGACGTACCGAAGGAAAGCTGGAAGCTCGCCGGCCAGCTCTCCTTCTCGCCTTGGACGACGTTTAGGCTAGTCGAATGGCCGGCGATCCACACCGTTCTGCCGGCGGCAGCAAGCCTCATCTTCATGCTTTGCGCGACGAGCTTCACCATCGTTCTCGTCCTCGGCGGCGGCCCCGGCGCGACGACGCTGGAGGTCGCGATCTACCAGACGCTGCGCTACGATTTCGATCCCGGCCGCGCGGTCGTTCTCTCGCTGCTCCAGATCGCTCTGACGGCGATTATCCTGATGATCGCGAACCGCCTTGGCGGCTCGGATGCCGGCCAGTTCGGCCTCGGCGGACGGGCGACGCGCTGGGACCGGGCGGGACATCTCCGACAAATCTATGATGCACTCGTTCTCATTCTCGGCCTCTTCTTCGTCCTCTCGCCCTTCGTCGCGATCGTGCTTGCCGGCATCACCGCCGATCTCGCACGCCTGCTGACGGAGGCGGCGGTCCTCGACGCGCTCTTCACCAGCCTCTGGGTCGCATTCATCTCCGGCGTCCTCGCGCTTTTCCTCTCGGTGCTGATCCTTCTCGGCGTCGAAGCACTCGCTAACGCCGAGCGGCGCATGACGCTGACGACACCCCTCCCCCGCCGCGCGCTGGAAATTGCCGCGAGCCTCGTCCTCGTCGTTCCGCCGGTCGTCGTCGGGGCCGGCTGGTTCCTCGGCCTGCGCGAGGTGACGAGCGTCTTTTCCGCCGCGCCCTACATCGTCGTCCTCACCAATATGGCGATGGCGGTGCCCTTCGCGGTCCGCATCCTCGGGCCCAGCTTCGCGGCGGCCCACCGGCGCGACGAGAAGCTGGCCGACAGCCTTGGTATGACCGGATTACGCCGTTTTCGCCTTCTCGACTGGCTGGCGCTGAAGCGACCGGCGGGCCTCGCCTTCGCACTCGCCATCGCGATCTCGCTGGGTGATCTCGGCGCGATCGCCCTTTTCGGCAATCGCGAATTCACGACCCTTCCCTATCTGCTCTATCAGCGCATGGGCAGCTATCGCACCGACGATGCGGCGGGTCTTGCCCTCATTCTGGGCGTCGTCTGTCTGGCGCTGATCTGGTTCGCCGAGCGGACGAGCGCGATCGAGGCGAAGGCGAAATGAGCGATCCACAACCAGCCCTCAAACTCGATCGGGCGGTTTTTGCGCGCGACGACTGGTCGGTCACGCTCGATCTGGCGCTGAGCCCCGGCGAATGGCTCGCGCTCGTAGGCCCGAGCGGCGCCGGCAAATCGACCCTGATGGACATGGTCGCCGGCTTCCTGCCGCTGACCAGCGGCGGCCTTTCGATCGCCGGTGACGACGTCGCCGGCAAGGGGCCGTCGGAGCGACCGCTCTCGATCGTCTTTCAGGACAACAATCTCTTTCCGCATCTGACGGTCTTTCAGAACATCGCTCTTGGCATCGCGCCGAACCGCCGGGTGACGACGGAGGAGCGCGAAGCGATTGAAGAAGGCCTCACTGCCGTGGGCCTCGCCGGCAAAGGCGGGCGGAAGCCGCACGAACTATCGGGCGGCGAACGCCAGCGCGCGGCGCTCGCACGGGCTTTTCTGCGCCGCCAGCCGCTGCTTCTGTTGGATGAGCCCTTCGCCTCGCTCGGCCCCGCCCTGCGCCGCGACATGATGAAGACCCTGCGGCAGCTGCGCGGCGAATTCACCGAAACGCCGCTGACGATCCTGATGGTGACCCATCACCCCGAAGACGCCCGCAGCTACGCCAATCGCGTCGCCTTTCTCGATGCCGGACACATCGCTCATGTCGGTCCGGTCGAGTCCATGCTGGGCGACGATGCGCCGGAGGCCGTGCGCCGCTATCTTGGGTCTCAAGAACATTCAAGCCGGTTCGATACGACCTGAGCTTCGAATGTCGTATGCTGATCTCAACGGCGAATCGCTTTGCGGGAACAGCGGACGCCGCATTGAAACCTCAATCTCGACCTAGGACGATTATAGCCGCATCGTGGGGGCGATGCCGGTTGAGGACCGTTCTGTTGCGCGTTCACTCTAGCGGGGAACTGACGCATACGCATAAAGGGAATTGTTGGCTCGGACCAATTCGAGCAGCAGCCACCCGTTGCGTTGCGGCAAGAGATTGAGGCGAATTTCGAATAGCATGATTGCAAAAGCGTCCAACGCTGGTGGCTCGATTCTGCGTCGGCTGGGTCTTATTGCGACCGCCACGCTTCTGCTCGGGACCGCCTCCTGCACGACCCTTGAGGAAGGCTTTGGCCTCTCCAGCAGCGATCTGACGACCGGCTATTCCGCATCGCGCTCGCCGGTCACTTTCGAGACCGCCCAGGCCCAGGATCCGCAGTCCCGCATCGGCCGCTCGCAGCACCCGAAGATTTTGGCGGCCTATGGCGGCGCCTATTCCGATCCGAAAGTCGAGCGAATGCTGGCCGGCGTGGTCGGCAGGCTGCAGGCCGCGAGTGATGATTCGGAGCGCGCCTACAATATTACCGTCCTCAACTCGCCGAATGTGAACGCCTTCGCGCTGCCGGGCGGCTATGTCTACATCACGCGCGGCCTTCTGGCGCTGGCCAATGATTCGGCGGAAGTCGCCGCCGTGATCGGTCATGAGATGGCCCACGTTTCGGCCAACCACGGTATCGAGCGCCAGCAGCGCGAGCGTGAGGCTGAAATCGCGAGCCGCGTCGTCTCTGAGGTTTTGGCGAGCGATCAGGCTGGCCGCATGGCGCTTGCCCGCAACAAGCTAAGTGTCGCGCAGTTCTCCCGCCAGCAGGAGTTGCAGGCCGACGATCTCGGCATCAAGCACATCACGCGCGCCGGTTTCGATCCCTATGCGGCGGGCCGCTTCCTCGCGGCGATGGACGCCTATACGAGCTTCCGTAACGCCTTCCAGGTGGAAAATCCGAGCCTCGACTTCCTGGCCTCGCATCCGTCGGCACCCCAGCGCATCAATCTCGCCAAGCGCCATGCAAGCGAACAGGGCCCGGTCGGCACCGGCTCGGCAGATCGCGACCGCTATCTCACCGGCATCGACGGCATCCTCTTCGGCGACTCCGCCTCCGAAGGCTATGTCCGCGGCCGCAGCTTCTATCATCCAGGCCTCGGCATCGCCTTCGACGTGCCGCAGGACTTCGTCATCGACAATACGTCGGAAGCCGTCCTCGCGACCGGACCCGGCGATGTAGCGATCCGGTTCGACGGCGTGGCGCTATCGCCTTCGGCACGGCTTGAAGATTACATCGCAAGCGGCTGGGTCGGCGGGCTCGACAAGTCGACGATCCGGCGCCGACAGCTCGGCGGGCTCGAAGCGGTGTCCGCGCGGGCCTCGGGCGGCGACTACGCTTTCGATGTCACGGTGGTTCGCGTCGGAAAGCAGGTCTATCGCTTCCTGACGGCCGTTCCGACGGAAAACTCCTCGCGCGTCACCTCAATTGCGAATTCCGTCTCCTCGTCCTTCCGGATGCTCTCGGCTGCCGAGCGCAATTCCCTGAAGCCGCTCCGCATTCGCGTCCTCACGGCAGCGGGCGGCGATACGGTCGAAAGCCTGTCGAGCCGAATGGTCGGCGTCGACCGGCCGGCCGCGCTGTTCCGCCTGCTCAACGGCCTCGGCGCGTCGGGGCAAGTTCAGCCGGGCGCGCGCTACAAGATCGTCGCGGAGTAAGCCCGCCCACCTATCACTCCGCGTCCGGTTCCTCGAACAGGCTGGACTGGACGCCCTGATAGCCGGCCGGGACTGCAAGCCCGAGATGGCGGAAGGCGGTCTGGGTCAACAGACGGCCGCGCGGGGTGCGCTGGATGAAGCCCTGCTGGAGGAGATAGGGCTCGACGATATCCTCGATCGCATCGCGCGGTTCGGACAGTGCCGCCGCGATCGTCTCGATCCCCACTGGTCCTCCACCGAAATTCATCGCGATCAGATCGAGATAACGCCGGTCGAGCTGGTCGAGGCCGAGACTGTCGACCTCCAGCCGCGACAGCGCCTCGTCGGCGACCTTGCGGGTGACCATCTCAGCCCCGGCAAATTCCGCAAAATCGCGCACACGGCGCAGAAGCCGGCCCGCGATGCGCGGCGTGCCACGCGAGCGGCGCGCGATCTCCTGTGCACCCGCCTCGTCCATGGCAAGCCCCATCAGCCGGGCGCCACGGGTCACGATGTGTTCGAGCTCCGCCACTGTATAGAAATTCAGCCGGACAGGGATGCCGAAGCGGTCGCGCAACGGCGTCGTCAATAGGCCGATACGGGTCGTCGCCGCAACCAGCGTGAATTTCGACAGGTCGATCTTCACCGAACGCGCGGCCGGTCCCTCTCCGATGATGAGATCGAGCTGGAAATCCTCCATAGCCGGATAGAGGATTTCCTCGACCGCCGGATTCAGCCGGTGGATTTCGTCGATGAAAAGGACGTCGCGTTCTTCGAGATTGGTAAGGAGTGCTGCGAGATCGCCGGCCTTGGCAATCACCGGCCCGGACGTCGCGCGAAAATTGACGCCCAGTTCCTTCGCCATGATCTGAGCCAGCGTCGTCTTGCCGAGACCCGGAGGGCCGACGAAGAGCACGTGATCCAGCGCCTCCCCTCGTGCCTTGGCCGCGCCGATGAACACCTTGAGATTGGCCCGCGCCTGCGCCTGGCCCACGAACTCGTCGAGCGCCTGCGGGCGCAGCGTCGTGTCGATGTCCTCGCCACGCTTTTCCGGCGCGATCAGACGGGAAGTGTCGCTCATGGTCTCGGCGCTCCAGAGGGCGGATGCGAAGTCAGAATTCTATCTTTCGCATAGAGACCTTGCGGGGCGGGTTCAACGAAAACGTTCGCTTTTCGTTCGGAACATTGCCCTCGCCTCGCATCTTTCGGCGGGCTCGACCGTTTGGAGAGAAAGGCAACTGGAGACATCTCATGGGCGACAATGACACCAACGCGAATTATGGCGGCTTCGGCAACGCGATCCAGCGCACCGACAAGCGCTACAAGGGGGAGGAACTGGGCGAAGACCTCATCGGCAAGGACATCCCGAAAGAGGTTCAGGAATGGGAGGAGATGAGCGAGGACGACCGCGCCGCCGCCATCCGCTCCGGCAAGAAGCCACCCGAGGGCGCACAGGGCTGACCGGCTCGGTCCCAGAAGACCGGCTGGAACCGCGAGGGGCCGGCTTGAGGCTCGAGCCACCCGCCGAGTATAATCGGCAGGTCACGACAAAGAGGTTCGACGCAATGCCCCTCGCCCCGCTGGTTCCGACCGATGACATCCGCGCCGCCTTTTCCGGCGCGATGTCGGAAATGTACCGAACGGAGGTGCCGCAATACGGCACGCTCATGGAGCTTGTCGCCGAGGTGAACGGCGAGGCACTCGCCGCCGATCTGGACCTGAAGGCCCAGCTCGAACGGGCCGGCGAACTTGATCGACTGTCCGACGAGCGCCACGGCGCGATCCGGCTTGGAACGGCGGAAGAACTCGCCTTCATGGCGCGGCTCTTTGCGGTGATGGGCATGCATCCGGTCGGCTATTACGATCTCTCGGTCGCAGGCATCCCGGTTCATTCGACCGCTTTCCGACCTGTAGACGACGCGGCACTGGCGAGAAATCCGTTCCGCGTCTTTACCTCGCTCCTGCGCCTCGATCTGATCGAGGAGGAGGCATTGCGCGAAGAGGCCAGCGCCATTCTGGCGAACCGGTCGATTTTCACGCCGCGCGCCGTCGAACTCGTCGAACTGGCGGAAAACAAGGGCGGCCTCACCGCGTCGGAAGCGAAGGATTTCGTCGCCGAAGCGGTGGAAACCTTCCGCTGGCATTCCGAAGCGACTGTCTCGCGCGAGACCTATCAACGTCTTGCCGACATCCACCGCCTCATTGCAGACGTCGTCTGCTTCAAGGGCCCGCACATCAACCATCTGACACCGCGCACCCTCGACATCGAGACCGTGCAGCGCCGTATGCCCGAGCGCGGTATCGCCCCGAAGGCCGTGATCGAGGGACCGCCACAGCGCGACTGCCCGCTTCTCCTGCGACAGACCAGCTTCAAGGCACTGGAAGAGCCAATCCTTTTCTTAAGCGAAACAGGGCATGAGCCCGGAAGCCACACCGCGCGCTTCGGCGAGATCGAGCAGCGCGGCGCCGCTCTCACGCCAGAGGGCCGTGCGCGATACGATACGCTTCTCGCCGAAGCCCGCGCAGCGGCAATGGTGGATGCGAAAGGAGAAGGTGCGAAGGACTACGAGACCGCCCTCCTTGAAAGCTTCTCCGGCTTTCCGGACGATCACGAGACGATGCGCCGGGAAAAGCTCGGCTATTTTCGCTACGCGCCCACCGAAGCCGGCCTCACCGCCGCCCGGAGTGGTGGTTTCGAAACCGATCTCGACGCCCTCGTCGCGACGGGTCACGTCACCGCCGATCCGATCGTCTACGAGGATTTCCTGCCCGTCTCGGCGGCCGGCATCTTCCAGTCCAATCTCGGCACGGACGCGCAGTCGAATGCCGGCGCCAGCGGCAACAAAGCTGAGTTCGAAGCCGCGCTCGGCCGGTCGGTGATCGATGAGTTCGCACTCTATAGCGAGGCCGAGGCGCGATCGATCGAGGCGACGCGCCAGGCCCTGCGCAGCGCCCGCACCGACGCGGCCTGATCGAACTGCAAGGAAGCAACCTTCGTTCTTCAAGCTCGGGAATTGTCGCGGCCCACCTTCCCCCGCGCATCGCGATGCCTAATACATATCCTGACTGGCTTCGCATGGGGCCGGCGTCACGCCGACGATCGAGAGGTCCCTCATGGAGCGCAAACGCGGCTCTGGTTCCAAGCACGTCTACGAAACCCTGCGCGACGAGATCCTCGAACTCGCTCTGCCGCCCGGCAGTCCGATCGACGAGGTACGGCTTGCCCAGCGCTTTGGTGTGTCACGTACCCCGGTGCGGGAGGCGCTCGTCAAGCTCGCGGCGGACGGGCTGGTGGAGACGCTGCCGAACCGCTCGTCCATGGTTTCCGGTGTCGACACGCTCAACTTACGAAGCTTCTTCGACGCGCTCGTCCTGATGTACCGGGTGACGACACGGCTCGCGGCCGAACACCACGAGCCCGAAGACCTCGGCGCGATCCGAGAGCGGCAAGCCGAATTCAGGCAGGCCGTGGAGCAGGAAGACGCGCTCGCGATGATCGCCACCAATCAGGCTTTCCACATCGCAATCGCGGAAGCCGCCCGCAACGCTTATTTCCTCGCGCTCTTTACCAAGCTCATGGACGACGGCCGCCGCATTCTGCGCGTTTATTACGGGTCCTACGAGGACCGTCTGCCTCAGCGTTTCGTTGAAGAGCACGAAGCGATGATCGCGGCGATCGAGGCCCGCGATCTCGAAGAGGCCGACCGTCTGGGCGGTCTCCATGCTGAACAGATCGTGGAGCAGATTCAAAAACTGATGACCCGACGATCCGATCTCGCCATCGAGCTGTAGCGAATGTTTGAACAGGCAATTCTGTCGACAAAGATTATACAATTTGTTAGATGAGAGTAGCAAGCGCTTGTAATTGCTGTTTCCCGTCCTTCGATCGTGAAAGTCCGAACTATGAAAGCAGACATTTTCTCCGGCACCATTCCTGCCCTGATGACGCCCTGCACCGCTGATCGGAAACCCGACTACGAAGCGCTGGTGAAGAAGGCCGGCCAGCTGATCGAAGCCGGCATGTCCGCCGTCGTCTATTGCGGCTCCATGGGCGACTGGCCGCTGCTGACCGACGAAGAGCGGATGAACGGCGTCGAGCGCCTCGCCAAGGCCGGCATTCCGGTCATCGTCGGCACTGGAGCAATGAACACGAAGCTCGCCGCGGCCCATGCAGCCCATGCCGAAACGGTCGGCGCCAAGGGCCTGATGGTCATTCCGCGCGTTCTTTCGCGCGGTACCGCGCCGGCGGCCCAGAAGGCGCATTTCAAGGCCGTGCTCTCGGCTGCGCCGAGCCTGCCGGCCGTCATCTACAACAGCCCCTATTACGGCTTCGCGACAAGGGCCGATCTCTTCTTCGCCCTGCGCGCCGAACATCCGAACCTCTGCGGCTTCAAGGAATTCGGCGGCTTCGACGACCTGCGCTACGCCGCAGAAACCATCACCAGCCGCGACGATGACGTCTCGCTGATGATCGGTGTCGATACGGCAGTGGTCCACGGCTACGTCAATTGCGGCGCCACCGGCGCGATAACCGGAATCGGCAATGTGCTACCGGAAGAGGTACTGCATCTCTGCGCCCTGTCGCGGGAAGCCGCCAATGGCAACGTCGCGGCCCGGCGCGCAGCGGAGGAACTGGACCGCGCGCTCGCTGTCCTTTCCTCCTTCGACGAAGGGCCGGATCTCGTCCTTTACTTCAAGCATCTTCTCGTCCTGAAGGGCGAGGAGGAATACCGCCTCCACTTCAACGAGACCGACGAACTGAGCGAGAGCCAGCGCGGTTTTGCCGAGGCGCAGTTCGCGCTTTTCCAGCGCTGGTATGCCGAGTGGAAGCTGTCGAACAGCGTCGAAGCCCTGGCGCTCGCGGCTTAGAGTCGGATACGAGCGCGGAGGGCCTGCCATGTCCGGCACACGACCCGATGCGGCCATCATCGGAGCAGGCGTCATCGGCCTCTCCGCAGCGCTCTCCGCCCAGGCGCGCGGGCTCTCGGTGATTGTTCTCGATCGTGAGGGCCCGGCTGCCGGCGCTTCGGCCGGCAATGCCGGAGCCTTCGCCTTCACCGATATTCTGCCGCTCGCCTCGCCGGGCATCTTCCGCAAGGCGCCCAAATGGTTCGTCGATCCGCTTGGCCCCTTGAGCATCCCGCCGGCTTACGCGCTGCAGATCGCACCGTGGATGCTGCGCTTTGCCCTGTCGGCCCTACCTTCAAGCTTTGCCGCTGCCTCGAAGGCGCAGGCCGCGAAGATGGCGCTGTCTAAGAACGAACTCGAACCCTTCATGCAGGCGAGCGGCACGCTCGACATGCTGCGCAAGGACGGCAATCTCGAACTCTATGAAAGCGAGGCCGAGTTCCGCGCATCCCTCCCCGGCTGGACCGCACGCGAAAAGCACGGCATCGAATTCCGGCATATGGATGCGCGGGAAATGGCCGAGATCCAGCCCGGTCTTTCGCCTAAGCTGACGCGCGGTACTTTTACTCCCGGCTGGTTTTCGATCTCCGATCCGAAGGACTACGTTCTCGCGCTCGCCAAGAGCTTCGAGGACCGTGGCGGACGCATCGAACGCAGCGACATCACTGCGCTCAGGCCCTCGGATGATCGGGTCGAAATCACCACGGCCACCGGCCAATCGTTCGAAGCCGGCAAGGTCGTCCTCGCGGCGGGAGCCTTCTCGCACCGGATCGCCAGAACGCTTGGCGAGAAAATCCCGCTCGAAACCGAGCGCGGCTACAACACCAGCCTCCCGGTTGGTGCCTTTGATCTGCGCGTGCAACTCACCTTCGGCGGCCACGGCTTCGTCATCTCCAATCTGTCGAGCGGCGTGCGCGTCGGCGGCGCGGTCGAACTCGCCGGCCTCCAGCGCCCGCCGAACTTCGCTCGCGCCGACGCCATGCTGAACAAGGCGAAAAGCTTTCTGCCCGAACTGAAGACCGAAGGCGGCCGCCAGTGGATGGGCTTCCGCCCGTCCCTCCCCGACAGCCTGCCGGCGATCGGCCGCTCGCGCGCAACGCCGCGCGTCCTCTACGCCTTCGGCCACGGCCATCTCGGCCTCACCCAGTCGGCCGGCACGGCGCGCCTCGTCGCCGACCTCTTGACCGACCAGGCTCCGCCGATCGACCTTACCCCCTTCTCACCGCAACGGTTCTGACCATGGCCAACCACACCTTTTCCTGTCTCGACGGCCATACTTGCGGCAATCCCGTGCGGCTCGTGGTCGGTGGCGGTCCTCATCTCAAGGGCGCGAACATGCTGGAAAAGCGCGCCCATTTCATCCGCGACTACGACTGGATTCGCACCGGCCTGATGTTCGAGCCGCGCGGCCACGACATGATGTCCGGCGCGATCCTCTACCCGCCGACGCGCGAAGATTGCGACGTCGCTGTCCTCTATATCGAGACCTCCGGCTGCCTCCCCATGTGCGGCCACGGCACGATCGGCACCGTCACCATGGCGCTGGAAAACGGCCTGATCAGTCCGCGTGAGCCCGGCAAGCTCGCGCTCGAAACACCGGCCGGCCGGGTCGACATCGCCTACCGCCAGGATGGCCGTTTTGTGGAGGAGGTTCGGCTCACAAATGTGCCGGGTTTTCTTCATTCCGAAGGCCTCACCGTCGAGGTCGAGGGTATCGGCGAGCTTGCCGTCGACGTCGCCTACGGCGGCAATTTCTACGCCATCGTCGAGCCGCAAAAGGCATTCCGCGACATGAGCGACTTCTCAGCCGGCGATCTGGTCGCCCTGTCGCCACGCCTTCGGGAAGCGCTCAATGCGAAATACGAGTTCGTCCACCCGCTCCATCCGGAGATCGCCGGTCTAACCCATGTTCTCTGGACTGGCGTAGCGAAACACCCCGAAGCCCATGCCCGCAACGCGGTTTTCTACGGCGCCAAGGCGATCGACCGCTCCCCCTGCGGCACCGGCACCTCGGCGCGCATGGCGCAGCTCGCGGCGAAGGGCAGGCTGAAGGTCGGCGACGACTTCGTGCACGAGTCGATCATCGGCTCGCTCTTCCGGGGACGCGTCGAGGCCGCGACGACCGTCGGCGACTATTCCGCGATCGTCCCCTCCATAGCCGGCTGGGCGCGGCAGACCGGAATCAACACGATCTTCATCGACGACCGCGACCCGTTCGCCGCCGGCTTCAGCGTCCTGTGAGCGGAACCGCCTTCCGCAACATTCTCGCCGGCCGCGGTCAAGGCGACGTCCTCGCGCTCGACGAGCCCTTGAGCTTCTGGGGTGGCGTCGATCCCATGGACGGACGAATTGTTGACGTGCACCACCCGCAAAACGGCGAGACCGTGTGCGGAAAGGTCCTAATCATGCCGACGAGCCGGGGCTCCTGTTCCGGCTCGGGCGTCTTTCTCGATCTCGCCCTCGCCGGCAAGGCGCCGACCGCACTCGTGTTTGCGGGACCGGAGGATGTCCTCACTCTTGGCGCACTGGTCGCGGCGGAGATGTTTGGCGTCATCATCCCGGTCGTGCGGCTCGGACGGGAGGCTTACGAAGCAGCCTCTGCCGCGAGCACCATCCAGATCGCCCCCGACGCGATCGCATTTGACAGCAGCTCCCATCCGCTCGATCCGTCGTCAAACGAACCGCTCACCCTGACCACCGAAGACCGAGCCACACTCGGCGGCGAACAGGGCGAGGCCGCGCAAATCGCCATGCGCATCATCTGCGCCATGGCCCGACAACAGGGCGCGAGCGAACTCCTCGACGTCACCCGCGCCCATATCGACGGCTGCATCTATGCGAGCCCGGCCAACCTCACCTTCGCCGAGCGAATGGCGGGGCTTGGCGCAAGGGTCTCAATCCCGACGACGATGAACGCGATCTCAGTCGAACATGGGGCTTGGCGCACGCAGGGCATCGCGTCGGATTTCGGCAAACCCGCCCAGCGCCTCGCGGACTGCTATGTCGAATTGGGCTGCCAGCCGAGCTTCACCTGCTCGCCCTACCTCCTCGAAGGCCCGCCGCGCTTCGGCGAAGATATCGCCTGGTCGGAATCGAACGCCGTCATCTATGCCAACAGCGTGCTCGGCGCGCGCACCGAAAAGCATCCCGACTTCCTCGATCTCTGCACTGCGATCACCGGCCGTGCGCCTCTTTCCGGCGTCTATCTCGACGACAACCGCCGACCAGGGACCGTGGTCGACATCGATCTGCCCAAGGGCGCCGATGACCTCATCTGGCCGCTCATCGGCTATCTCGCCGGTCTCAAATCGCCGGACCGCATTCCCCTTATCCGCGGGATCGAGCAGAGCGGGCCTACCGTGGACGATCTGAAGACGCTCTGCGCTGCCTTCGGAACCACGTCTTCCGCCCCAATGCTGCACATTGCCGGCGTGACGCCAGAGGCCGAGGACTTCGAGGTCGCAGACGTGCCCCATCACAAGATCGGCCACTCGGACTTTGCCGAAGCGTTGGTCAAGCTGAACAGCGGCCCGGACGCGATCGATCTCGTCGCGATCGGCAGCCCGCATGCCTCGCTTGAGGAATGCCGCCGGCTGGCCGTAGCACTCGATGGACGGCGCATTCATGCAAGCGTCGTGCTGATCGTCACACTCGGGCATGCCGTGAAGACGGAGCTGGAACAAGAAGGCGTTCTCGCCCGCCTCGAACAGGCCGGTGTCCGGGTTCATACCGATCTCTGCTGGTGCTCGATCGTCCGGCCGCTGTTTCCGGTCGACGCGAGGGCCGTCGTCACCAATTCAGGCAAATACGCCCATTACGGACCGGCTCTTTCGGGCTGTGCAGTGCGGCTCGCAAGTCTCGCTGGCTGCGTCGAGGCTGCGGTCACAGGCCGGGCCCCTCATGGGCTCCCAGGCTGGTTGGCCTGACACCAACCACGCGCGGTCCTCAGCCGGCCAATGCCGCAAAAAGATCTTCGTCGGCGAAAGAACGTTCGCCATTCCCTCCGCAACCAGCGGCGCTTCGAACCGTTGCGGATAACGAAGGGCAAGGATTTCGTGGCCGTCCGAACTTCGGAAGGTCGTAGACCGGCCTCCGGCTTCGGCGGTTTTTTCAACGCGCCGTCATGATGGGCGCGAAGACGCTTGACGTGGAGAGCCGATGCAGCCCGACCTGATGCGAAACCGCCTGCTCGTGATCATCGCGATCATTCTGACGGTCGCGGCGGTGAAGATCGGTTATCCCGTTCTCATGCCCATCGTCGTCTCGTTCTGCATCATAGCCTCGGCCTGGCCGATCAAGCGTTGGGCCAACCGCCTCGGCCCGCCCACACTGAGCTATGCCATAACGGTAGTCGTTCTCATCTTCGGCCTGCTCCTCTTCTTCGGCATCATCTTCTATGCCCTGACGCAAGTCGCGCAGAACTTCGTCGAACGGCAGCAGGAATTCGAAGCGGTTTTCGAGAACTATTCCCAATGGGCGCGAGAGAACAACTTGCCGGTCCTGCCCGACGAGATCGGCTCGTTCGAGCGGGTGCTCGCGATGAGCCGCACAATTCTTGGCGATATCTATACCGTTCTCAGCTATATGGGCGTCGTCTCAGTCATCGTGATCCTCGGCTTTCCGGAGGTTCCGAAGCTCGCCTACAAGTTCCGGCAGGAATACGAGACCGGCGACAACCGCGTGATCTCGCAGACCGTGACTGAGATGGCCGACAGCCTGCGCAGCTATCTCGCCATGACGACGCTGACGAGCTTCATCACCGGGGTCGCATCCTTTGCGTGGGCGTTTGCGCTCGGGCTCGATCTCGCCGTGATCTGGGGTATCCTGAATTTCCTGCTCAACTTCATTCCGGTGATCGGCAATATTATCGGCATCCTGCCGCCGACGCTCTATGCCTTCATCCAGTATGGCGGATGGGTGATGCCGCTTGTCGTCTTTACCGGCTTCGTCATCCTGCAGCTGGTCATCAGCAACTTCGTCTATCCCATGCTCCAGTCAAAGGGGGTATCCCTGCCGCCGATCACCATCATCCTGTCGCTGCTCTTCTGGGGCTGGCTCTGGGGTGTGGCCGGCGGCCTCCTCGCGGTTCCTCTGACTGCGATGCTGGTCATCATATGCTCGAAATTCCAGGCGACCCAAAAGTTTGCCGTCTTCGTGGGCGGAAGCGAGGATCGGGTAAAGTCGTCATGATTTTCGCGCGGCCCCGCTGTTGTCTGACACTGGGTATGGCGACAGGCGGGAATAAGCGGAAATATACGGGATTTCGCGAAAACGTCGAAAGATAAAGGGTTTGGGGAGCGATCGGACAGGGGAAGTCGTCGAGCGGTTTGACACTCGGTTTGGCGAAAGAGCGCCGCTCCTGGGCAATACGCGATCGCGATCGGGCACTTTACAAACCGCATTTTACGCTGACGCTGCAGACGCATGATAAGCTTAGGAACACGGGCGTTGAGGATTTACAGGCCGGCTTTGAGACCAGTGTTGAGCTGCGCTGAATGGCGGTCCCGAACCAAACTCAAATTGCGCCACTAGCGCATCTTCTGGCGGTAGGCTCAAAATGCCTAGAATTTATGGATCAAGCGAAGTTCGATTGCGACTTTCTAGGACATTCAAGTTGCGCCTCGTTGCGCGCGCGTTATGTTGTTTCCAATCTGCATTATATGGAACGGAAGCACCGCATTCTGTTTCATTCAGGATCGTTTAGCGCCACTGACAGGTCAGTCTTACGAGCGCCGTATTTATCGCACCGGCAGACTGGATGTCGTGAGTGTGGAAACGTTGCGCTCCAAGCGCATGCCGACCCCTTCTTGGCAGGCTGCGGTCGTAAGCATTGTCGCGATCATCTGATGATGAGAAGCATCATTCTCATTCAGTTCGCATGCGATCCGGCGCGTTTCATCGTCAACCAAAAGAACAAGGCCGGCTGATTGAACGCGACGGATGGCTTCGGTTACGAGGAATTGCATGGAATTCGACATTGTGAGTCTCCGCTTGGAGAGAGAATGTCCGAATAATTACCTTCAATCTATAACCTAGGTTTTATATTTCCAGAATTTCTAGTGGTATCATCAGGACCAATGAGGTGAAATCTCTTTGCCTTTGATCCGTGACGGTCTCCGGGAGTTTTAAATTTGGAAAATCCTCTTGTCAGAAAACTGGAGCAGGTTGTCGATCTGACTGATTCTGATCGACGAATGCTTGACGAGATCGGCTCGTCGGGCCGGTTGATCACACGGAAGCAGGATCTGATCAAAGAAGGCGAAAGCCCGAAAAATGTCCACCTCATGATGAGTGGCTTTGCCTGTCGGTATAAACTACTGCCCGATGGGCACCGCCAGATCATGGCTTATCTGATCCCAGGTGACTTTTGCGACCTTCATATCGCAATTCTCGGGCAGATGGATCATTCCATTGCCACGTTAGGGCCCTCTACCGTCGCCTATATACCCTACGAGACGGTTCTCGACCTGACTGAAAACTATCCCAGCATTACCCGTGCTCTATGGTGGGCGACGCTGGTGGACGAAGCGATTTTACGGGAATGGATTGTTGGCCTCGGTGCCCGGCCCGCCGACCGCCGAGTTGCTCACCTGTTATGCGAGCTGATGGTTCGGCTCCAAAGCGTAGGCCTCGTCGAAGACAACAGCTTTCATTTGCCCATCACCCAATCCGAAATCGGTGAAACCCTCGGCGTCACGATTGTTCACGCGAACCGTGTGCTGATGCAGCTCACTGAAATGGGGTTTATCACGCGGAAGCGCAATCAGATGACCGTTTGTAATCCAAAAGCGCTCATGGAATTTGCGGAGTTTAAAGACGATTACCTCCATCTGAGGCGCCTTCAAGCAACAAGTCGTGTATTCCTCGAAAGGGCCGCTTATTAACATTTGATCACTAACATTACGGCATAATGGTTTTATTTATAAACAGGCGCTTTATTATTAATTTGTCGCAAGTCAGGAACTATCATGAATACTTATTTCTTTGACGTCAGAGATAACGATAAGATCAGCCGCGATAGCGTCGGTGTTTTTTGCGTTTCAGATGCCGACATCCGCAAAAAAGCAATCGAGACATTGCCGGGATTGGCTGGCGACGTGCTTCCCGATGGCGACCAACACGAGATATCGGTGCTTGTGCGGGAAAAAGGCGGAACGTATGTGTTCATAGCCACCTTGCTTTTAATTTCGCATTGGATTCGCTAAAAGCGCATTGATCCGCTGCCACCCTGAAGCAGAATTAAGCGTTATTCTCTTGTGTAATGCTAATGGAAAACAGCCGGAAATAGTCACCTAATGTGTGAGGCCCCAGAAATCTGCGATGCGGCGAGTCGAGGAAATACCAACTTCTAGCATATACTTGCCTTCTTGCCCGAGGCCATCGTCTCCCATGGCTTTTAACGGCGTGCCGTGACCCATTCCTGGGATGATGTACTCCTCAATTAACACCCGCCCGCCCGCGTCACACCAGATCTGTCGAGGGCAACCATCGACCTCCTCCACCCGAGACGGTGCCCCTTCGACCTTGTGAATTTTCTGCCACTGTCGGACGATCGAATCAGCGTTGGAAATGTCGACGGTCGTATCGCTTCTGCCATGCCAAACCGAAATTGTTGGCCAGACACCGTTGAATTTCGAGGCTTTACGCACAGCCGCGTCGAGGCTGCGGTCCGACGGACCTTGATAACCCCTCATGCGAAAGATCGCCTGCGCCACAGTGTTCGCGGTGCGGTAGGGCAGCCCGCCGATAATTGCGCCTCCCGCGAAAACTTCCGGATACGTCGCCAGCATTACAGACGTCATGGCACCGCCTGAGGACATCCCCGTGATAAAGACGCGCGAGGGGTCAATGGCGTGATTATCCACGACCTGACTGATCATTTGACGAATAGAAAGTGGTTCGCCGCCGTCGCGGTAGCTATCGCCAAGTTTGTACCAATTGAAGCTGCGGAGAGGATTGTTGATCTTTCTTTGCTCCGGAAAAAGGAGCGCTATACCGCATTCGTCGGCAAGTGTAGACCAGCCTGATCCAATGTCATAGCTTTCCGCCGACTGACTGCTGCCGTGTAGCACGACGACAAGCGGACCGTTGTTCGGGAAATTCTTGGGAATATAGGTGCCCGCCCGCAGAGATCCTGGGTCAGTTCCAAACTCGCTTAGGATGGTTAGACGATCGTTGGCTTTTGGAAATGTCGGCATGCGGGCTCCTTTAGCGTGAGCCCGGTGTTGGACTTCTGCAAAAACCCACCGGTTCGACAAATGTTCCCGTCGAGCGAATAAGGACCGCAAATACGGCCTTTTAAGTTCGGTCTGTCTTCGGCTGGAGGTGGGCAAACGGCTTGGGCTCTTTCGGTGCCGAATCTGCGGCGTCACCGCCCGTGTTGGCCTCTAGAAAGAGCTTCACCCTCCGCCCGCCGCATTTCGAGCAGCGCATCGACCGCTCCAGCAGAGGTTCATTGACGTAGACCTGATCGCGCCCGAAGTGCGAGATGAGCGACTGAAGGACACTCTTTCGGCAGTGCCGACATTCCTCGGTATTGCAGTGAGCCGTCATGTTCGTCCCAAGCTCTTCGAGATAGCCGAGGGTGTTTGATGGGTAAGACAAGGTGATGCCGAATGAGGTTTAAATTCGGATTTCAGTTTACTGCCAAAACGAATGACAAATTCGCCAAACCCAGTGGCGCGCTACACCCGTGATCGCGATTTCGTAGGGGCCGCCCGTCTCCAACCGTAAGCCTGCACCAGCCTGATGTTCGACGCCTCCAGCCTCGCCCTCTACTATCTGCTCTGCGAATGGGCGGTTCGGCTGGTGATGATCGTCGTCATCCCCATGAGCCGCCCGCCGGAAGCCGCGCGAACCTGGCTGCTGCTCGTCCTCTTTCTGCCCATTCCGGCGCTCGTCGCCTATCGCCTGTTGGGCAGGGCCCGTTTCCCGACCTGGCGGCGCAAGCGTTTTGCGGCGACCGAGGTCATGCGGAACACGATCGGCGCAGAGTTGGGGAAAAGCGGCGCGACCCGAACGCCGATCTCACGCCTTGCCGAAAAGCTCGGCGGATTTCCTGTCAGCGGCGGAAACCGCATCGACTTCCACACCCATTACGACGGGACGATCGAAGCCCTCATTCGCGAGATCGACGGCGCCGAACGAACGGTCCATCTCCTCACCTATATCTTCGCCGACGATCGCACCGGCCAAAGCGTCGCGGAAGCCCTTGCTCGCGCGAGAAAGCGCGGCGTCAAAGTCCGCGTGATGCTGGACGCACTCGGCTCGCGCACCTGGGCGGAGCGTACCATCGCGATGCTGGAATTTCGCTCGATCGAGGCGAGGCTCGTCCTACCCGTGCGCCTCGCGGCCCTCCGCCGCGCGCGCGGCGATCTGCGCAACCACCGCAAGCTCTGCATCATCGACGGAACGGTCGGCTTCATCGGCTCCCAGAATATCGTCGACCGCGATTTTCGGCCAGGCATCGTCAACGACGAACTGGTGGCCCGCGTCGAAGGTCCGGTCGTCGCGGCGCTCGAAGCGGTCTTCGCAAGCGACTGGTATCTGGAAACCCGGCAGGAACTCGAGCCCATCGAAATCCCCGAAGCCGCAGGCGATGCAGCGCTTCAGGCGATGCCCAGCGGCCCGGACTTCGACGTCCCGGGATTCGAACGCCTGCTGGTGGAGCTGGTCCATGGCGCCAGCGAGCGGCTGGTCATCGTCTCACCCTATCTCATCCCGGACGAGGCCCTGTTGATCGCACTCAAGAACGCCGTCGCGCGCGGCGTGACGGTGGACCTCATCGTCTCGCGGATCGCCGACCAGCGCCTCGTCAGTTTTGCCCAGCGTTCCTATTACGACGAGCTGATGTCCGCCGGCATCACGATATACCGTTATCGCGATCGCCTGCTTCACGCCAAGAACGTCTCGATCGACGGGCGCGTCGGCGTCATCGGATCGAGCAATGCCGATGTGCGCTCCTTCACCCTCAATGCCGAAATCAGCCTGATCCTGCACGGCGAGGAAGCGAATGCGATGCTCGAGCGCATTCAGGCGGGCTATATGGCCCAGAGCGATCGTCTCGGTCTTCAGGAATGGCGTTCGCGGCGGCGGCGGGAGCGTCTCCTGGAAAACATGGCGCGGCTCGTCGGCCCCCTCCTCTGACGAACACACCGGTTTCCTCGCGCCTCTGGACGCCGCGAACCCGCGCGACAATTCGACGGTGCCGCAATTCCGGCCTATCCTTTCGTTTTGCCAGGAGAACCTCGCATGCGCGTCGGCTGCCCAAAGGAAATCAAGAACCACGAATATCGCGTAGGCCTCACGCCCGCCGCCGTCCGCGAATATGTCGCTCACGGCCACGAGGTGATCATCGAGACCGGAGCCGGCAGCGGCATCGATGCACCTGACGCGCACTATGAAGCCGCCGGCGCAAAGATCGTCGGCAGCGCTTCCGATGTCTTCTCCGGCGCCGACATGGTGGTGAAGGTCAAGGAACCGCAGCCGCAGGAATGGGCGCAGCTGCGCGAGAACCAGATCCTCTACACCTATCTCCATCTGGCACCCGATCCGGAACAGACCAAGGGTCTCATCGGGTCCGGCGTCACCGCCGTCGCCTACGAGACGGTCACCGATCCGCGCGGCGGGCTGCCCCTCCTCGCACCGATGTCCGAGGTCGCTGGGCGTCTTTCGGTGCAGGCCGGCGCGCGGGCGCTCGAAAAGGCCCATGGCGGGCGCGGTATCCTGCTCGGCGGCGTTCCGGGCGTCGCGCCGGGCAAGGTCGCGATTATCGGCGGGGGTGTCGTCGGCAAGGAGGCGGCCAAGATGGCGATCGGCCTTGGCGCCGAAGTCACCATCCTCGACCGCTCGATCCCGCGCCTCAGAGAACTCGACGATCTCTTCGAAGGCAGGGTCATGACTCGCTTCTCGACCCCGACCGCGATCGACGAATGCGTGTTCGAGGCCGATCTGGTCATCGGCGCGGTTCTCATCCCCGGCGCGGCTGCACCCAAGCTCGTCACCCGGGACATGCTTTCCTCCATGAAAACCGGCTCGGTTCTCGTCGATGTCGCGATCGATCAGGGCGGCTGCTTCGAGACCTCGAAGGCCACCACCCACGCCGAGCCGACCTTCGAGATCGAGGGCGTCGTTCACTACTGCGTCGCGAACATGCCGGGCGCCGTGCCGATCACCTCGGCCTACGCCCTCAACAACGCGACACTGCCCTTCGGCCTTGCGCTTGCCGATAATGGCCTCGAAGCGCTCAAGACCGATCCGCACCTGATGGCCGGCCTCAACGTCCATCGCGGCAAGATCACCAACCGGGCAGTCGCCGACTCCCTCAAGACAGATTTCGTAGAGGGGCCGAAAGCGCTTGCCGGCTAGGCAATACCCCGTTCGGCGCGGTCCTTGAGGGGTGATCGCGCCGGCTGGGCACCATCAACCGGTCGGAGAACATTTTCTACCCAGCCGCCATGTGGTTGATACCCCGGCCCTCCCTTGCGGAAACGCCACTTTCTTCCAAAACTGAACACCACGCGCTTTTTCAATCGATTTATCGATGTGGAAAACGTCCGCATCCGATTGCCGGGAGGGCAGCCGGGTTCGACCATTCGGGAGGAAGCCGCCATGAGCAATGCTCAACTGAAAAGCCAGCACGACGATGCTCCGGCCGAGCGCGCAAGAACCCGTGAGAGCGCCATGGCCGACGCCGGCTTCGAGCCGAACGGCCAGGGCATTCGCGGGCTTCTGCTCGCTCAGCTGAGCACTGTCGTCCGGCGCCGCCATCCCGACCTCGCCCGCGTCGTCAACGGCTCGATGTCTGTGCGCGACCTCGACGAAAGCCTCTGGCTCGACGGGTTGCAGGCCATTGCCGCCTGGTTCCAGCTCCTTGCGATCGCCGAGGAATACACCGCAACCAGCCGCCGCCGCGCTGTGGAGCGCAAGGGAAGCGCGGACGCGATCCTCGGTTCCTTCTCCAATGTCGTCGGCGAGTGCATGGCAGACGGCCAGAGCGGCGAAGAAATCCGACGCATCCTCGGCGGACTTCGCGTCGGCCCCACCATGACGGCCCACCCGACCGAGACCAAGCGAGTCACCGTCCTCGAAATCCACCGCCGCATCTACCGCACACTGACGGAGGCCGAGCAGCAGCGCTGGTCGCCGCGCGAGCGCGACGAGCTGATCGACCGGTTGCGCGGGGAGATCGAGCTTCTCTGGCTCACCGGCGAACTGCGCCTCGAGAAGCCCACCGTCGATCAGGAGGTCGCCTGGGGCCTCCATTTCTTCCGCGAAATCCTGTTCGACACCGTGCCGAAGCTGGGCGACGTCCTCTCGGCCGCGCTCAGGCGCCATGCGCCGGAAAACGCCGCTCCTGTCTCGCCCAATTTGCGCTTTTCGACCTGGATCGGCGGTGACCGTGACGGCAACCCTTTCGTCACGGCCGATCTCACGCATGCATCCCTCAAGGAATACCGCCGCGCCGCACTCGAATCCTACATCGCGCCGCTCCAGCGCCTCGCCGTCGAACTCAGCGTCTCGACCAATGTCTGTACCATCCCGGAGACTTTCCGCGAGGCCCTCGACAGCGCGATGGACTTGAGCGGCGAACGCGACTGCATCGCCAATCGAAACCCGAATGAGCCGTTCCGCCAGTTCGTTTGCGCGATCCGGGCCCGCCTCAAGGCGACCCTCGCCGACGAGAACGGCGAGAAGCGCGAAAGCGCCGCGACATCCTATCGAAGCCCGGCCGAAATGCGCGGCGAGCTCCTGGCGCTCAATCAGGGCCTCGTGGAGATCGGCGCCATCGCTGTCGCCGAACGGCTGGTGCGCCCGCTCATCTGGCAGCTCGAAGCGTTCGGCTTCCACACCGCCGCGCTCGATATTCGCCAGAACGCGACGATCGTGAACAAGGTGGTGGCCGAACTCCTCAATCTCGGCGTCGAAAATGAAAAGAAGATCGAAAAGGGCAGCGAAGGCTGGGGAGATCGCCTCCGCGAAGCGCTGAGAAGCGACGCCAAGCCCGATATAAAGGGCCACGAACTCTCCGACGACGCACAGGAAACCGTCAATCTTTTCCGGGTGATGCGCGAGGCCAAGGCGAAGGACAACCGCTCGATCGGCGCCTTCATCCTGTCGATGACGGAATCGGCCGAGGACATGATCGCCTGCCATCTGCTCGCGCGCTGGGGCGGCATCACCGCCGGCGACGATCCGAGCGCCGCGACGACACTTGCCATCGTTCCGCTCTTCGAAACCATCGACGACCTGCGAGCCGCGCCGGACATCCTCGACGAGATGATCTCCATCCCTGCGATCCGTCGCTCCTTGCGCGAATGCGGCGACCGTCAGGAGGTGATGCTCGGCTATTCGGACTCCAACAAGGATGGCGGCTTCTTCACCTCCAACTGGGAGCTGTCAAAGGCCCAGCGCACGCTGCACGAGATCGGCGTCAAGCGCCGGGTCAAGGTCTCCTTCTTCCACGGCCGCGGCGGTTCGGTCAGCCGCGGCGGCGCGCCGACGGGCCGCGCGATCGCCGCCCAACCACCCGAGACCGTAGACGGGGCCCTGCGCCTCACCGAGCAGGGCGAGGTCGTCTCCTCGAAGTTCGCCAACAAGGGCACGGCACTCCACAACCTCGAAATCCTGACCGCGAGCGTTCTCGCCCACACGCTGAAGAGCCCGCACGAACGAGAACTGAAGGCCAACGCCGAGTTCAACGAGGCGATGGAGGCGCTCTCCGGCCTTTCCCAGACGGCTTATGCCGATCTCATCGGCACCGAGGGCTTCATCGATTACTTCAATCAGGCAAGCCCCGTGGAGGAACTCGGTCTCCTCAATATCGGCTCGCGTCCGGCCCGCCGCTTCGGCGGCAGTCCGAAGGATCTTTCGGAATTGCGCGCGATCCCCTGGGTCTTCGCCTGGAGCCAGAACCGCCACCTGATGACCGGCTGGTACGGCATCGGCACGGCCTTCGACAGCTTCGTGCGGGTTCGCGGCGAAAACGGCATGAATCTCTTGAGGTCCATGTTCCGCAATTCGCGCCTCTTCCGCCTCATCGTCGACGAGGTCGAGAAGCAGCACTACCAGTGCAATCTCGACATCGCCCGCGACTACGTGGCCCTTGTCGAGGACGAGACTGTGCGCAATGCGATCTTCGAGAAGATCGAGGCCGAATATGAGCTGACGAAGAAGATGCTGATCGCAGTGACGGGCGCCAACGATCTGTCCGAGCGCTTCCCCGTCCACAAGCGCCAGATCGATCGCGTCGCCCCGCAGCTGACCGGCGTCCACGATCTTCAGGTCAAACTCCTGTCGCGCGTGCGCAAGACGGACAAGGTCAAGGACAGCGATCCGCGCACGCTCGACGCGCTGCTCCTCTCGATCCACTGCACGTCCGCCGGCCTCGGCTGGACGGGATAAGGTGCCGAAACGATCGATTTCAGGTCGCGCGGGGCTTTACCTGCAGCTTGGAATTTCACTAGACTGCCAACGAAATACGACGCTCCGGATTGGCACCTCCGGAGAGTCGGCATGGGAGGAACATGGCTGCCGAAAAACCGATCCGGGTCCTGCTGGCGGAGCGCAATCCGCTCGTCGTATCAGCGCTCAAGCATCTGATCGGCAAGGACGATCGATTTGCGTTCACCGGAACCGCCGAAAGTGGCGCGGAAATCCTCCGACGCTCCGATGATCCCGATTTCGACATCGTCGTCGTCGGCTGGACCCTTGCCGACATGGACGGCGCTTCGCTTCTCATCAAGCTGAAGGAGAAGGAAAAGCCGCCGCGCGTCGTCATCTTCTCGGCGGAAGAGGACATGGTGATTCTGCGCCAGGCCGTCCGCCTCGGCACCTACGGCTTCTGCTACCAGTTCGACGATCCGGAAGTGCTGTTCGACACGCTGCTTGCCGTCGCGAACGGGCGTATCTGCATCCCGTTCCTCGATCTGACCTCCGTCAACGACACGGCTATCTCCAAGCTCACCGTACGCGAGCGCGAGCTCCTTTCGATGCTCGCCCTTGGCTGGACGAATGTTCAGATCGCGGCCCGAACAGGCATCTCGCAGAACACGGTCAAATATTACCTGAAGAATCTCTACGAGAAGCTGGATGTCCAGAACCGGGCTATGGCCGTCGCGGTCTGGCTGAACGAACAACGCTGATAGAGCGCGAGCCTGTTTGCTGCGGCGCGAAAGAAATCGACTCGACCCTATGCCCTGTCGACGGTTTCACGGAGATCGCTCGGGAAGTCGAACAGAGAAAAGAGCCATCTCATTCGGGTAGGTTTTCCTACCCGGAACCAGTCAAGTTCCTATCCGTCCCTTCCTTGTATCGCAGAGGGCCAGGCGAGATACTTCCCGGCATGTTGAAGTCGCTGGGAGGACTTGCAATGACCGGTCATAAACAGCTGTTTCGACCGCGTCCGATGACCGTGCCGCAGCCTGTTCGCAAAGCCGCGGAAGCGGCAGAGACGAGCGATAGCGCGACAGACTTCAAAGAGCTTTCCGGTCCGACCTGCGCCAGCTCGACGAACGATAACCGCTCTCAGCGGCCGAGGTTCGCCCCCGCCATCGAACAGTCCACCGCCTGCGAAGCGAGCCGCGCAACCGCGATCGCCTGAGGCCAATCATATTCAAAGGGAGAGAAGCCCATGAGCCACGAGCTCCACAATCTACGGAAATTCAGGCTTCAGCGAAGCGAACTC
Source organism: Fulvimarina thalattae (assembly GCF_040239565.1). NCBI lineage: Bacteria > Pseudomonadati > Pseudomonadota > Alphaproteobacteria > Hyphomicrobiales > Aurantimonadaceae > Fulvimarina > Fulvimarina thalattae. The sequence continues at coordinate 110,812 of NZ_JBEHWS010000008.1, read as the reverse complement.
GCCGTGCCGGGCGCCAACGTCACGATGATGGAAAAGGCCGCCGAGGGCGAGGCCGATTACGTCTTTCTCGATATCGAGGACGCGGTCGCGCCGCCCGACAAGGAAAAGGCGCTCAAGAACATCATCCAGATCCTCAACGACATCGACTGGCGCGCCAAGAACAAGACGGTCTCCGTCCGCATCAACGGCATCGACACGAAGTACATGTATCGCGACGTCGTCGACCTCATGGAACAGGCCGGCGATCGCTTCGACACGATCCTGATCCCGAAGGTCGGCAACCCCTCCGACATCTACATGGTCGAGGCCATGGTCAATCAGATCGAGATGGCGAAGGGCTACGACACAAAGGTCGGCATCGAGGCGCTGATAGAGACTGCCCTCGGCATGGCGAACGTGGAAAAGATCGCAGCCTATGGCGGCCGCTTGGAGGCCCTGCATTTCGGCGTCGCCGACTATGCCGCCTTCAACAAGGCGCGCACCACCAATATCGGCGGCCTCAACCCCAACTATCCCGGCGACCAGTGGCACTACGCCCTGTCGCGCATGACGGTCGCGTGCCGCGCATACGGCCTTCGCCCGATCGACGGACCTTTCGGCGACTTCTCCGATCCCGAAGGCTTCGTCGATGGCGCCAACCGTGCGGCATCCCTCGGCATCGAGGGCAAGTGGGCGATCCATCCTTCGCAGATCAAGCTCGCCAACGACGTCTTCTCGCCGCCGGACTCCGAGGTCGAGAAGGCCCGCAAGATCCTCGCAGCGTTGAAGGAAGCGGAAGGCAAGGGCCAAGGCGCGGCCTCCCTCGACGGCAAGATGATCGACGCCGCGTCCGAGCGCATGGCCCAGAACGTTCTGAAAATGCACGAAGCGATCAACGCGCGCTGAGCAGCCACGACAAGGGAGACATGACATGGATATCCATGAATATCAGGCCAAGGAGCTTCTCGCCCGGCACGGCGTGAACCTGCCACGCGGCGGCCTTGCCTACAGCCCCGAACAGGCGGCGTATCGTGCGAGCGAGATCGGCGGCGACCGCTGGGCGGTGAAGGCGCAGATCCATTCCGGCGCCCGAGGCAAGGCCGGCGGCGTGAAGCTCTGCGACAGCGACAAGGCGGTGAAAGAGGCCGCCGAGGATATGCTGGGCAAGCGCCTCGTCACACACCAGACCGGCCCTGAGGGCAAGCTCGTCAACCGCCTCTATATCGAGGAGACGGTGGACATCGCGCAGGAGCTCTATCTCGGCTTCGTGCTCGACCGGAAGGCCGAGCGCATCATGATCATCGCCTCCTCTTCCGGCGGCATGGAAGTCGAGGAGATCGCCGACAAGGAACCGGAGTCCCTCATCAAGACGGTGGTCGATCCCGGACACGGCCTTCAGGATTTCCAGGCCCGTGAGATCGCCTACAATCTCGGCCTCGACTACAAGGTCGTGAACCGCATGGTCGACACGATCCTCGGCTGCTACCGAGCCTTCCGCGACCACGACGCCTCGATGCTGGAAATCAATCCTCTTGTCATCACGGGTGGCGGGAGCGTCATGGCGCTCGATGCCAAAATGAGCTTCGACGAGAACGCCCTCTTCCGCCGGCAGGAAATCTCCGAACTCCGCGACAAGAGCCAGGAAGACCCGCGCGAGACCTTCGCGTCCGATCGCGGCCTTTCCTATGTCGGCCTCGACGGCGAGATCGGCTGCATCATCAACGGCGCGGGCCTCGCCATGGCGACCCTCGACATGATCAAGATCGCGGGCGGCGAACCGGCGAACTTCCTCGACATCGGCGGCGGCGCGAGCCCCGACCGCGTGGCGAAGAGCTTCCGCGCCGTCCTTCAGGACGAGAACGTGAAGGTGATCTTCGTCAACATCTTCGCCGGCATCAACCGCTGCGACTGGGTCGCGGAAGGCGTGATCAAGGCCAAGCAGGAGGTCGGCGTCGACCTGCCCATCATCGTCCGCCTCGCCGGCACGAATGTCGAAAAGGGCAAGCAGATCCTCGCCGATTCCGGCGAAGACATCATCGTCGCCGACACCCTCAAGGAGGGTGCGGAAAAAGCCGTCGCCGCGTGGAAGAACGCCGGCTCGTCGAAAGCCGCCTGAGGGAGGACATCATGGCAGTACTACTCACCAAGGATACCAAGGTCATCGTCCAGGGCTTCACCGGCAAGATCGGCACGTTCCACGCCGAGGACATGATCCGTTATGGCACCAACGTTGTCGGCGGCGTGACGCCCTCCAAGGGCGGCCAGATGCATCTCGACCTGCCGGTCTTCAATACGGTTCGTGGTGCGGTCGAGGAGACCGGGGCCGAGGCCTCCATCGTCTTCGTGCCGCCACCGTTCGCGGCGGACTCGATCATGGAAGCGGCGGACGCCGGCATCAAGTTCTGCGTCTGCATCACCGACGGCATCCCCGCCCAGGACATGATGCGCGTGAAGCGCTACATGCGCCGCTACAAGCAGTCCGACAAGATGCGCCTTTTCGGGCCGAACTGCGCGGGCATGATCACGCCCGATCAGGGCTTCATGGGCATTATGCCGACCAATATCTACAAGTCCGGCCGCATCGGCGTCGTCGCGCGTTCGGGAACCCTCTCCTATGAAGCGGCCGCCCAGATGCTGGAGAAGGGCATCGGCATCTCCACCTCGATCGGCATCGGCGGCGATCCCATCAACGGCTCCTCCTTCAAGGACTGTCTCGAACTCTTCGAGGCCGATCCGGATACCGACGCCGTCGTGATGATCGGCGAAATCGGTGGCCCGCAGGAGGCCGAAGCCGCCCACTGGGCCAAGGAGAACATGTCAAAGCCGATCGCCGCCTTCATCGCAGGCGCTTCGGCGCCAAAGGGCAAGCGCATGGGCCATGCCGGCGCCATCGTTTCCACCGAGGGCGAGTCGGCGGCCGAGAAGATCGAGATCATGAAGAAGTGCGGCATCAATGTCGTCCCGCACCCTTCCGCCTTCGGCGAAGTCGTCGAGGAAATGATCGGAACGAAGAAGGCCGCCTGACGCGGCAACGAAAAGACACGGCAGGATCGGCGGGGCGCGGGTATGGACAACCCGCGCCATCCGCCCTTTCTTGTCAGCACTCGGGAGGAGGATTCGCATGAGCAAGCCGAAGATACTGGTGACGCGCCGCTGGCCGGAAGCCGTCGAGACGAAACTCGCAGAGACCTACGACGTCACGTTCAACGAGAACGACAAGCCGATGTCGGCCGACGAGATGCGTCAGGCGCTCATGGAGTACGACGCCTTCTGCCCGACAGTCTCCGACAAGGTCGACGCCTCGGTTCTCGACGTCACGGATCCAAGGACGAAGATCATCGCCAGCTACGGCGTCGGCTTCAGCCATATCGACACGGACGCCGCCAAGAAGGCCGGCATCGTCGTCACCAATACGCCTGAAGTCCTTTCCGAATGCACCGCCGATCTCGCCATGACGCTGATGCTCATGGCCGCGCGCCGCGCCGGCGAGGGTGAGCGCGAACTGCGCGCCGGCAACTGGACCGGCTGGCGCCCGACCCACATGATCGGCACCAAGATTTCCGGTGGCACCTTTGGCGTTCTCGGCTTCGGCCGCATCGGCCAGGAAGCGGCCAAGCGCGCCCATCACGGGTTCGGTATGAAGGTCATCTATTATGACGCCTTCCCCGTCGCACCTGAGAAGGCAGCAGCGACCAACGCTGAATCCCGCCATTCCATCGAGGCCGTCCTCAAGGAAGCCGACGTCGTCTCGCTGCACATGCCGGGCGGCAAGGAGAACTACCACCTCATCAACTCCGAGCGGCTTGCAATGATGAAGCCAACCGCGATCCTGGTAAACTCCGCGCGCGGTGAGGTGGTCGATGCCAAGGCCCTCGCCGACGCCCTCAACAACGGCACGATCGCCGGTGCCGGCCTCGACGTCTTCGAGGGCGAGCCGATCATCCCGCCGCCGCTTCTCGAGACCAACGCCGTCATGCTGCCTCATCTCGGCTCGGCCACCAAATGGACACGCGATGCCATGGGCTGGCGCGTTATGGACAATCTCGAAGCCTTCTTTGCCGGCAAGGAACCCGGCGACCGGGTGGCCTGAAGCCCATGTCCGAGACGCAGGAACCGCAGGGCGAGCGTTCGCTTCGCGCCGATGCCGAGGCGATCTTCAAACGCGCTGTCGAGGCCGCCGATCCGGCGAGCGCGGTGGAAGCCGCGCTTCGGGATCGGCAGGAACAGATCCTCGACGCGAAAGGGATCGTCCTCATCGCCTTCGGCAAGGCCGCTACGCAGATGGCGGAAGCGGCCCTCCCCTACGTTCAGGACAAGCTGAAAGCCGGCGTCGCCGTCACCACGCAGGATGCGGCCAGGGTGATCGCAGGCGTCGATACCTATGTCGGTGGCCATCCGACGCCCACCGAAGGCAGCGAAAAGGGCGCCGAAGCGATCGAGGCGGCGGCCGACAGCGCGGAAGAAGGCGATCTCGTGCTCGTCCTCGTCTCGGGTGGCGGTTCGGCGCTTCTCACCGCACCCGCCGAAGGCCTGACGCTCGAAGACAAGATCGCCGTCAACGATGCGCTCCTCGGCTGCGGGGCACCGATCGACGAGATCAACACGGTGCGCCGCAAGCTTTCGCGCCTGAAAGGCGGCGGGCTTCTCAAACGCGCCGCGCCGGCTCGCGTCCTGTCCCTCATCCTTTCCGACGTACCTGGAGACGATCCGAAATCGGTCGCCTCCGGTCCAAGCGCCCCCTCTTCAGACGCGCCTGAAGCCGCCCTCGGAATCGTTGAGCGCTACGGCATCCAGGACAAGCTCCCCGAAGCCGTCCTCGCCCGGCTTCGCGAAACCGGCGACAGTCAGGATTTTTCCTCGCAGGATTTCGAGACCGTCATCATCGGCTCCAACACTCTCAGCTGCGATGCGGCGGAGTCGGCAGCCGAAGAAATGGGCTATCTCACCGACCGCGTGAAAGGCTGGCTTGACGGCGACGTCGCCGACGCCGCCAAACGGTTGCGCGAACTCCTGAACAACCATTCCTCGGGCGGCAAGCCGATCGCTGTCATCGCCGGCGGCGAAACAACGGTCGTCCTCAAGGGCAGCGGCAAGGGCGGCCGCAATCAGGAAATGGCGATGCGCTTCGCCATGCTCGCCGAAGACGAACCGATCACAGGCGACTGGGTCTTCCTATCGGGCGGCACGGACGGCCGCGATGGCCCCACGGACGCAGCCGGCGCGATCGTCGACCGCGAGACCCTCGGCAAGATGCGAGAGGCCGGCCTCGACCCTCAGAGCAAGCTGACGGACAACGACTCCAACCCCGCCCTCGACGCCGCCGACGCACTGGTCAAGACTGGCGCGACCGGGACCAATGTTGCGGATATTCAGGTCATCCTGCTGCGGTAGGGCGGTCGTGCCAAGCCGTTCTAGATGCTGGACATGCGTTCTCGCACACCGACGATCGCACCGACCGCAATAGCCGCAACGAGAACGGTGTTGGCTGCATCGATCGGCGCATAGATGCCATACCTTAACGCAACTTCCACGGCGAGGCCGACGACAACGAGGAACATTGCGACGAACGGAAATTGTCTCCACGCCTTCTCGAACGAAGCAAAGCGCAGCGCGACCAGCGCGGTCGCGATTGCCGTGCCGATAACAGGCAGAGTGCCATACGCTGCGAAAAGAAGGCCGTACAACACCGTCGGCTGGCCGTATTCTCCGGACGCTGGCACCAAAATTGGCAAAACAATCCAGTAGACGAAGCTGCCGAGAAACAACGGAAGAACAATCGGCTCGGCTCGAGTCAATCCATCATTTCTGCGCGCGAGCAATAAGAGGGTCACGCCGCAGAACACGGCAAGATAGGCAAGGAGAGAAAGGAGCAACGTCTTCGCGGGCAGTACACCCGCTCTTAGCAACTCGAACGCACTGCCAATATTGGGAACAAGCGACGATAGGGGGTTGATGACGAGCAGCAGCCAGAAGCCGCCCCCGGTCCCCATGCGTTCGATCAGTGAGCCGAGAGTGATCCAGATGATCATCCCACCGGTAGCACCGATGATGACCGTCGACAAAGCATAGTCCGGAAACACGAATGTCAAATTGGCAGACGATTCCAATCCGGCAACGATGCCGATTGCCTGCATGACCGATATCGGTATCGCGAAAATGACGACGGAGCGCGCAAATGGATCGACAAACCCGTTATTGGCGAAAAACCGGCTGACCCTTTGCGGCAGCGCCAATGCCAAAGTCTGGACAACAAGGTACGCGTGCATCCATGCGCCGCCGGCCACTGTGACGACCGATGCCGCGCGAACGAGAGTCTCGAAATTCATAGGATCGGCTGAAATCTTCAGCCCCGGCAGCGGAATATGAGAAAGCGTCATTGCGACGAGGATAAGGACGACGGTCAGAGCAAGCTGCCGAACCACTTGAGTAGGTGCTCGGGCCCGAATTCTATCACCTACGGCCATCTGAAAACGTCCTTGTCGCAATCTCTCGATTCGCACCGGCGCAATCACCCGCGCGGGGCGTTCCCTATACCGGCATGCGACTCAGACGGAAGGAACCGGGGGCAAATAAATTTGTCGAGGACTGTTTGAGTCGGACGTTGAGAACGGTCACTGACCACCAAGGCAATTACCCAGCGGAATAGTCACCGGCGTGCGGGAACGATACGGCAGGTCCCGACGCCGTTCAGCTCGACAGTTTTCTATGCCGGTCGGTGGCAACGGAGCTACGAGTTTATCCGCGCCGAACCCCTCAGGCCGCGGCGCTTTCTGCGTAGTCGTACCGGTGCGATCGTGGCCTGTCCCTGTGGGAAGCGCCGGACTCCGAGGTGCTGAAGCGGGAGAGCAAACTCGTCAGGTCGTTGGTCTCATCCGTCAAGCTCTGGCTTGCCGCGGATGTTTCTTCCGCCATGGCCGCGTTCTGCTGGACCATGCGGTCGATATCCGAGACGCTTGAATCCACCTTCTTGATGCGCGTGGACTGATCTTCGGCTGCTCCTGCAAGGCCGACGACGAGTGTGTCGATCTCCAGAACCTGTTCGACGATAGCCTTCAGGAAGGTCCCCGTTTCGCCGACGAGCCGCGAGCCGTCGGCAACTTCCTCGCTGGAATTGGTGATCAGGGTCTTGATCTCGCGCGCGGCATCGGCCGAGCGCTGGGCCAGGCCCCGCACCTCCTGGGCGACGATCGCGAATCCGCGCCCCGCCTCACCTGCCCTTGCAGCTTCCACGCCAGCATTGAGAGCAAGAAGATTGGTCTGGAAGGCGATCTCATCGATGACGCCGATGATTTGCGCGATCTTGTCGGAAGAAGCTTCGATCGCCTTGATCGAAGCGATAGTCTGCTGAATGACCTCTTCCGAGCGGGCGGAATCAGCGCGGGCCTGCGCAATGACCCGGCGCGCATTGACCAGACCACTGCTGGTTTCGATCACGGCGGTGCTGATCCGGCTGACCTCGTGCGCCGCTTCCTCCACGTTCGCCGCTTCGCGCTCCGTGCGTATCGCAAAATCGCTTGCGGCCGCAGCGAGTTCGGAGCAGCCGGTACGGATACCCTCTGCCTTGTCGCTGACGGCGACGATGGCCCTGGCGAGGGCGCCGACGGCCGCATTGAAGTCGCGGCGGAGCACCTCGTATTCGCCCGGGAAATCGGTGTCGATGCGCGTCGCGAGCTCACCTGACGCCAGCGCCTTGAGCGCCGTTCCGATCGTCCCGACGACGGCTGTCTGCTGTTCTTTCTGCGCGATCGCCGCGAGCCTTGCTTCCTCGTTCACCGTCATGTCCTGAAGGGTCTCGACGACGGCACAGATCTCGCCGGCTTCGTCGAAGATCGGGCAGGCGTCGATCAGAAGATAGCGGCGCTTGCCGCAGGGCAGATCGCACCAGTTCTGGGCGCGAAGATTGGCGCTGTCGAGGGAGCGTTCCTGAGCGGCATAGAGTGCGGCGACGGCTTCGGGATTCTTGCCGAAGGCCAGATCGGCAAGGCATGGACGGGCTGCGGCGTAAAAACCCTTCCAGTGGTCCTTCGTGCCCATGACGTCTTTAGCCTTGAGGCCAGTCAATGCCTCGCAGGCCGGATTCCACATCGCCACGGCCCCATCCCGTCCGAGGACGAAGGCCGGCACGGCCATTGAGGCGAAGGCGGCAAGCGCATCGGGAACAGCCGGCGATGCCTCGCGACGCTCGGCGTTGGAACGTTTGCGAAAGAATGACACGGCGGCGGCCTCCAGGCAGAGCTTCGACCCGAAGAGCACTGAGAACGCTACGGGCCGACCCGTTTTCGCTGATTGCGATCAACACGATGGACTTAAGAGTAGTTGTCAAAACTGTGAGGAAATCGTTAAAAGTAGCAACAAAGTTGACTTATAATAGTAATATTTTCGGCAGGAGAGCGGCGGACACCCGATCGATGAACATGGGTTCCGGCATAATCGCATTCTCAATCGGACGGAGACGCTTGGTCGGATTGAATTCCGACAACGCCTTTCGAAGCCTGCACAGGCAAGTTTGGAATTTGCTCGATCGCAATCGGTCTTCCGGCGACCTGCAATGCGCATTAGAAGGTGACGGCGTTACACTCGCATCATCCAGAATACGCCGTACGACGAAAGCCGAGCCATGCCGAAACTCCCGCCCATGACCAAGCATCGCGGTTTTCCGTCCGGCCTGCCGGGCACGGGCTTCCAGTTCACGGTCCGACGGGCGAACCCGAAGGGCGCGACGAAGATCATCGAACGCAAGCGTTTCCACGATCGGACGTCCACCGAAAAGCTTGCGGACACCGCCTTCCTGCATGCCATCTGGCATATGTTCGGCGACGAGCCGTTCGAGCGCGGCAATCTCGATGCGGGGCGCATCTCATGGCTCTTCAACCGGGAGATCGTGCCGGCAGAACATCCGTTCGACCCGCAGTCCTACGAAGCCCTGCTCCGCATCGACGAGAACGCCGCCCGAAAGACCCACCCCGATGCCTTCCAGGAAGTTTTGGAAGTCTGACGGCGCGATGCGGCGGTCATAATAGCCGCGCCGTGCCTTCGGATGCCGCCGCTAGAAGAAACTTCGTACCAGCGATCCCACCAGCAGATTCCAGCCGTCGATCAGGACGAAAAACAGGATCTTGAACGGCAACGATATGATGGTCGGCGGCAGCATCATCATGCCCATGGACATGGTCAGCGTGGCGACGATCATGTCGATGACGAGGAATGGCAGCACGATCAGGAAGCCGATTTCGAAGCCGCGCCGCAGTTCCGAGATCATGAAGGCGGGAATCAGCACGCGAAGCTCGACTTCGCGCTCGTCGGAAGCGCCCTGCTCTTCCGGCTGCAAACGATCGCGACCGGTGACAGCGGCAATGTCGCCGAAGAGCTGAAGGTCCGACGGACGCACCTGGGTCAGCATGAATTCCTTGAACGGATCGGCGATCCGGTAGAACGCCTCCTCTTCGTCGATCTCGTTCTCCAGCAGCGGCTGAAGGCCGTCGTTCCACGCCCGGTCGAAGGTGGGCGACATGACGAAGAAGGTCATGAACAGCGCGAGCGAGATGATGATGAGGTTCGCCGGCGTCGTTTGAAGGCCGAGACCGGTCCGCATGATCGACAGCGCGATGACGATGCGCGTGAAGGCCGTCACCATGACGAGGAGGCCCGGCGCAATCGAGAGCACGGTGACGATACCGAAGAGCTGGATGATGCGGCCCGAAATCGTGCCATCACCCTGGGGTATCAGGTCTGCAAGGCTGGAGGGGTCGGCCATCTGGGCATTGGCCGCGGTCGCCAGGCCGACGAGGCCCAGAAGAACGATAGCGAGCCGAAGGGCCGCACGCGAAACCGAGGGTCTCATTCGACGACCATTGCCTTGATGAGATAGTCGACAACGGCGGGCGAGCGCAGTTTGGCGCGTTCGCGCAGGTCGTCTCTGAGATGCAGGAGGCCCCGCGTGCCTTCGACTTGGGCAATCTGAAGCGAGCGTGCGAAGGCCAGGGTATCGGCCTCGATCTCGGCCGCAAGAATCGCGGGATCGGTCTCGGCGTCGTCCTTCATGATGATCGCGGCCTCGATCCGGATCCAGGACGTGGCTGGATTGTAAAGGTTCGTCAGGACCGGATTTAGCTCGATGATGCGAAGCGGCTTTTCCTCAGCCTGGGCAATTTCGGAGATGCTCTCCTCGCCGTCTTCGCCGTGCGCCTCGGCCGCCTGCTCTTCCTCTGCCGGCGCTTCGGCGTGTTCTTCAGCGGGAGGCGCTGCCTCCTCGCTGCTCGATCCGCCGCTCAGCAGCACACCCATCGCAGCGCCACCGCCGCCGCCAATCAGGGTAACAAGTCCGAGGGCGACGATCAGGGGCATCATGCCGCCCTTCTTCTTCGTCTCGTCCTCGATCTGCAAATCGATGGTCTCGTCCATTCGAGAGCCCTTCCGAAATGATCCTCGAAACCCTCGCGACCGCCATCATGGCAGCCGCGGGGAAACGTTAAAGATGTCTTAAGAGGGGAGACTGATGTCAGCCTTACCGAAGCCGAAAGATTTGAGCTTTACGGGCTGACGTCGAAGCCGGACTCGATCCGGCCATAGGCTTCCTGCGTGAACGCATAGACCTGCGCGCCGGTAAATGAGGCCGATACCGCGATGACCACGAAGATCGCCAGGATCTTCGGCACGAAGGTCAGCGTCATTTCCTGGATCTGGGTGAGGGCCTGGAACAGGGCGATGGCGATACCGACGGCCATCGCCGCGCCGACCGCAGGTGCGCATGCGGTAATAATTGTCCAGATCGCTTCCTGGACGATATCGATCGCGTCAGCCTGATTCATGGGTGTAAGCCTTCATAGCTTGGCCGGTCGACCATCATGGTCGCCGTATTCGAAGTCAGGAGCCGGGAATTTCGCTGTCAAAAGCCTCGGCTCGATATGCAATCGCGGCGGTCAGGCCACCGAAACGCCGTTGCCGAGCATGATCGTATCACCGCTCGAGGTCGTCGCCTGGATACCGCCATCCACGGAGCGGATGCTGGCTACCGTTCCGCTCGTCGTGCCGTCAGCCGACATGATCGTCCGTCCGATCAGGGCATCAGCCTGGGTCAGCGCCGAGACGGTCATCATGCTTTCAAGACGGTTGTTGGTCTGGATCGCCTGCTCGACATTGGCGAAGGTCGCGAACTGCGCGACATATTCGGTGGACGCCGCCGGATTGAGCGGGTCCTGGTTCTTCATCTGCGCCACGAGCAGCTGAAGAAAGGCGTCGTAGTCCATTTCGGACGCGCCGCCTTTGGTGATACCGCTCTGTGCGGACATCGTCTGTGCCTGTTGGGTGGCCCCTACAGCGTCAACGCTCATGACATGCCTCCTGCCGCCATGCGGAGTTTCTGATTTTCACTTTTGATAACTCGCGGTGCGGCGGGACGGACGACGCCGCTTTCCGGCCGTCCGAGAATTTCATCTTCGACCGGGATCAGCGAACGTAGACGCTTCAGCGCCTCGAAAGCCCGGCCTCGCCCGACCATCTCCTCGATTTCGAGAAGGCCCTCAAGGATGTCCCCGTTCGAATAGGTCTTGAGCATCCGGGCGAGGCTGTCGTTGAAGACCGCCCTCGGCCCATCCTGGTTGGCCGGATCCATCAGCATCATCTGCACGACGAAATAGATCTGGCGCAGGGGCGTTGTCGCGTTCTCGGCCTGCATGACGTGGCTTTCGAGAAGAAAGGTCACGTCGTTCAGGAATTCGAGGGTCGTCTTGCGATCGACCTTCATAACGGCGCCATTCACAAAGATGCGCTCGCCCGCGCGCAGGGATATCCTGAGCGTAGACATTAATTCAGACCGTCGCGGATAAGGCGGGAAATCTCGATGATCCCCTGGAAGTTCGTCGACTTGCCGACGCGGATGGACTCAGCCTCGGCCATGATCCAGAGGCCGATGGAAATGAGTTCGGCGCGAAGCTCTTCAGGAAGTCCGTTTTCGGCGCTACCTAGATCCTCGATCAGGATCGCCCAGAAGCTACGCGTGATGTAGACCGCTTCGATCGCATCACGGCTTCGCGGACCGCTCTTCTCGGCTTTCTCGAGAAGCGCGATCGAGTGGTCAAAGGCCTGGCGCTCGCGCTCGCGCGCATCGACCGCCGTGTCCTGAGCCACTTCCGCGTAGGAAAACTGATACATTGAAACCCCTTGGTATGCGGGTCCTCACCTTCTTTAAGGCTGCGGACAGTCCTGTTTCTGGCGTGTCGCTATCATCACCCGACAATGATGTTCAGGCGCTTGATCTCGGACGCGGGATCATACCCGCGTTAGAATTAAAGGAAGTTGAGCAGGCTCATCCGTGAGATACGCGCCGTAAGGGAGTAAGACATCTCCAGCGTGTTCATCAGACTGTCGATCCGAATCTTGGCTTCATAAACATCGACCTCTTCTTCCTTTCCTATCGCGATCTCCAGCACCGCGCTCTGCGTCTTCAAGCCCTCGTTAGCCATGCTGACACGTTCTTCGAGAAGGCCGATTTCGGAGCGCAGGTCCGTCAGCTCAGCGAGGCCATTCGAGAGAGTTTCAATGGAGGTGCTTGTGAGAACCTGACGCGTTTCGAGATCGAGATTTTCGCCGCTGAACTTGGACAGCATGACGTAAGATTTGATGATGTTGCGGAAGCTTTCGTCATTGGCCGAAAGCGAGCTCTGGATGAAGTCGTTCTCGCCGATCCGGCTCGTGGCCTGGTTGTCGGAAGCATCCGACCAATTGGCCTCCCAGTTCGGAGTCTGGAAGAGAGCGTCGAAATCGTTCGTGAGGAAGTCTTCCATTTGGGCGGGAGTCAGCAGGGAGGAGTCGCCGCCGGCATTGGCATTAACGTAGTTCGTCCAGGCCGTATCCACCGCTGTTGAAGCCGCCGATGAAGCGAAATCGTCGACGAGTGCTGTCTTCATCGGTGTGGTATCTGTCTTTGCGCCCGAGAAGAGGTAACGGGAACCAAAATACCCATTCAGCCCACTGACGATCTGGCCGATATTGGCAGTGGCGGACCGCTGATTGGTTCGCGATCCGGCATCCGTGTTGGATCCCGAAATCAGTGTGGCCAGCAGGCTCTCACCCGTATCTGCGATCGTGCCCATCACAGCCTGCATGGTTTCGAACCGCTGTGCGACAGCTTTGTTGTTGGTCGTGAGCTTTTCCATATTGGAAAGCTCTGCCCGCATCGTGATGGTTCGCCCAACGGAAATACCGAGATTCTTGCCAACATCGGCAAAGCGGCCCGTGGCGACCTCTGTTTGAGCGATCGTAAGTTCCTGTTGAACACGAGAAATGGTGGCTCGCGGCGCTCCCGTAAGAGACAGGCTGGAGACGAGGAAATTCGACATGGATTCAGCCTTTCGAAATTAGCGGAGGGCCAGCAGGCGATCGAGAAGATCACCGACGGTCTGAACGAGCTTGGTCGAGGCCTGGTAAGTCCGCTCGAGCTCCAGGAGGCGGCTCATCTCGTCATCGAGATTGATGCCGGTCTTGTTCGAGAGCGCGTCGCGTGCGCGGGTGACCATGACGGATTGATAGGAGGCATCCTCACTCGCCATCGCCCGGTTGTTTTCGAACCAAGCCATGGATCCCGCCGTGAAGCTGCCGAGCGTACCGCTGTCGCCCGTCGAGAAGGTATGTTGATCGTTGAACCTGGCCACGAGCTGGTTCAGACGATCGGCATAGCCTGCCTCGTTCGCCGGATTGAAGGAAGGGCTACCGTTGATCCCGCCGTCGCGCAGGAGTTTCGGATTACCGCCGTTACGATAGTCGACACTCGCCGCGATCGAGATCGTCGCGGGACCCGTCCGTTCGAAGAGGCCAGGTGCGCCGTTCTCGGCGAATGTCTCGTTGATCAGCGTGTTAGCGGTCTCGTCGAGCCGCTCCTGGAATTCGACACCGACCTCGTCGCGCAACTGAAGTGCAGCGACGAGCGAGCCCTCGCGCACGGCCATCGTGCTCGATGCACCGATGCTCACCCCGTCGATCTTGAATTCGCCCGGCCGCTTGCCTGGAGTCGCACTATCGATCCGAACCGAGGGGTCGAAGGCCTTCGTGCTGGTGAATTCGACACTCCGCGCCCGTGTCTCGAACATCACGATACCGGAGTCGGTCGACAGGACCATGTCGTTGTGCGCCCGAAACCGGACCGAGACCCCGACATATTCCGAAATTTCCGATACGATCCGGTCGCGCTGATCCGCCTCGTCGGTGACGTCCAGGCCGGCCTGCGTCCCGGCGACAACGCGTGAATTGACCTTTTCCAGATCGGCAAGAAGCTCGTTCAGCCGTTTCGCGCCGAGCTCCAGTTCGTGATCGGCATCGGCCCGCATGGTCTGGACGGACTTGGTCGCGTTGTTGATGTTCGTCGTCAGATTGCGCGCGGCATCCACGGCAGCGCGCTGGAGATGCGAATTTTCCGGCGACGTGGCGAGTTCGGTGAGCGCATCCTTGAGGGCCGCGATCGAAGCGGATGGCGAAGTCGACGCGTCGACATCACCGATCACATCACGCACGCGGTCGAGCGCCTCGGACAGTGTCTCGTTCGTTCCGAGGCTCGCCTGGGCGCTGATGAGACTGCGATAGAGCGCTGGATCGCTGGACTGGGAAATCGACCTGATGTCGACCGCACCGACGCGCTCATAGGTCTGGTTGGCATATTTCCGCGTGGCGGTCGGATCATCCGCATTGGCGACGTTGCGCGCAACGAGCGCCGACTGCTGGCTCGTGACCGCGAGCGAAGAACGCGCGCTATTGAAAACCGAAAGAAGTGACATCGCGAGGTGCTTCTATTCTGTGAGGGCGGCGCGGGCAGCGAACCGGTGAGCCGGCCGGCTGGGTCCGCAATCGCAGATGATCGTCTTGGTCGGACGAGACCGGACGAGATGAGGAAGGGCGCCGTTCATCGAGGGCGAGGACAGCCGTAAAGGACGCCTCCCCGCCGTTTTTGCAGCCTGTCTCATGACCTGATCTCCCGGCATTGCCCGTTCGACCCAGTCGTAGATGGTGAAGCTTGTGCTGGCCTGAGAGTTATCGGCTATCGGCGGTCGATGCCGGCGGAAACGCGGTATCACCTCAACGCAAAAGGGCCGCCGCGATCATCGCGACGGCCCTTTTACGTTCAGGCTTATAAGTAACTGAGAGCTTATTCGACGCCGATGCCGTAGCCGAGATAGCGCTTGGAGGAGACCGGATCGTAGCCGAGGCGCATCTTCAGCTTCTTGCGAAGCTTGGAGATATGGCTCTCGATGACGTTCTCCTCAACGTTCTCGTCGAAGATGCCGTAGATTGCGGAAAACAGCTGCTGCTTGGAAACGCGGCGGCCCTTGTTGGCGACCAGATATTCGAGAATGCGGCGCTCGCGGCGCGGCAGCGCGAGCGGCTTGCCGGCGACTTCGGCGTCACGGCCGTCCTGATAGATGGCGATCTCGCCGGTGACGGTCTTGGCGGCTTCGCTGCTCTCGCGGCGGCGGATGGCGCCGACCCGGGCGAGGATTTCCTTCACATGGACCGGCTTGGCGACGACGTCGTCGATACCGGCGGCGAAGAGATCGAGCGTGTTGTCGAGATTGCGGCTCTCGGAGAGTGCGATCATCGGAGCCTTGGAACGTGAGCGGATCGTGCGGGTCGAGGTAGCTCGCTCGTCGAAGTCGCCGAGCAGGAAGCCTTCGACCGCAGAGAGGTCAGCTTCAGGTGCGGTCGAGATCCAGTCCTGGAATTCTTCCGAGCTAAATCCAGCTGCAGACACGCCCTCACGTGCAAAGAGAGACTGGTAGCCGTCAGTGACGAGTTCACGGTTGTCTACGATCACGATCATGGTCTTGTTCCCCTTCGGCCCCCGCCGCGTTAACCTGTGAGTAAGGAGTAACCTGACCTCGAACTTGCTCCTATCCTGAAATTTAGTGGTGGATAACGTT
Organism: Fulvimarina thalattae; assembly: GCF_040239565.1. NCBI lineage: Bacteria > Pseudomonadati > Pseudomonadota > Alphaproteobacteria > Hyphomicrobiales > Aurantimonadaceae > Fulvimarina > Fulvimarina thalattae. The sequence goes on along the minus strand of NZ_JBEHWS010000008.1, from coordinate 94,928 downwards.
TTCACTCCAGCTTCAATATAAACATTTGAAATTGTTGAATAAAAATTTTCACGATTTTTACGTTTCGTTTATTTTCCACCGATAAGGCACCGTTTTCCCATCGATTCCGACTGCATACGAACATCGTGAGCACAGCGCTCGCTTGACTCTTCTCAGGTGGCTGCCGGAGCCAGCACATCGAGAACGCGACTCGGCATGCGCATCGGCTTGCCCTCGGGCGAGATGACGGCGACTTTCACATTCGCTTCGATCAGCACCACGCCGTCTCGCGAGATCGTCTGATCGAGAAGCACGCGCGCGCCACCAAGTTGCCGGGTCCGCGTCGACACGAGAAGAACGTCGTCTATCCGCGCGGGCCGCAGGAATTCGATCTCCATCTTGCGTACAGCGAAGGCCATAGGATCGCCGAGCTCACCGCTCATCAGTTCGCGATGACCAATGCCCTTTAAGCGCAAGAAGTCTGACCTCCCACGCTCCAGAAAATGCAGATAGCGGGCATGGTAGACAACGCCGGAAAAATCCGTGTCTTCGAAATAAATGCGGACATCGAGTTCATGTCCCGCGTCCGTCAGTCGGCCTGCCAGTTCGGTGTTCATGGCAGGTCTCTTTCACGGGGGGCGGCCTCTTGCAAGATAAGAACGCCCACGATCAAAGGCAGCTCAGAACAGCTCCAGCTGCGCCGCACTTTTCTTCGCCCTCGGCACGAAACTCTCGCGAAGCCCAATGCTATCGGTCAGTCCGCCTGGCGACCAGTCGGGCGTCACGATGAACGGCCGCACCTTGTCGATCGACTGGCAGAGCTTTGCCACATCGTCGAGCCGCAACGTGCGGAACCGCCGCGTCGAGAGAATGCGCTTCACCGCACGCGTTCCGAAACCGGGCACGCGCAGAAGCATTTCGCGGTCCGCCCGGTTCACATCCACCGGAAACCGACCCCGGTTTTTCAACGCCCAGGCGAGCTTCGGATCGATGGCGAGATCGAGCATGCCGCCCTCCCCGCCCGAGACGATCTCACCGCGATCGAAGCCATAGAAGCGCATCAGCCAGTCGGCCTGGTAGAGCCGATGCTCGCGCATCAAGGGCGGCTTCATCAGCGGCAGTTTGGCCGAGGAATCCGGGATCGGCGAAAAGGCGGAATAGTAGACGCGCTTTAGCCGGTAATTGCCGTAAAGGTTCTCCGAGCGCCCCAGAATAGCATCGTCGTCAGCCCCATCTGCGCCGACGATCATCTGGGTGGATTGCCCGCTCGCCGAGAACTTCTCAGGCTTTCTGCGGTCGCGCTTTTCGCCCTTGTGCTCCTCGATCTTCTCGCGAAGATGGGCCATTGAGCGGCGGATGTCGCGCGGGTTCTTCTCCGGCGCGAAGGCACCGAGCGCTACATCCGTCGGCAGTTCGATATTGATCGACAGCCGGTCGGCGAAGAGCCCCGCCTCCTCGATCAGTTTCGGCGCTGCGTCGGGAATCGTCTTCAGATGGATATAGCCCGCAAAATTCTCCTCAAGCCGCAGCTTGCGGGCAATCCGTACCATCTCTTCCATCGTGTAGTCGGAGTTCCGCACGATGCCGGAGGAGAGAAACAAGCCTTCGATGTAATTGCGCTTGTAGAAGTTCATCGTCAGGTCGACGACTTCCTGAACCGAAAACCGCGCCCGCTGCACATTCGACGACGATCGGTTCACGCAATAGGCGCAATCGTAGATGCAGAAATTCGTCATCAGGATCTTGAGCAGCGAAATGCATCGCCCGTCCGGCGCATAGGCATGGCAGATGCCGTGCCCCTCGGTCGAGCCGATGCCGCCAGTCTTCACCGAATTGCGAGATTGCGCCCCCGACGAAGCGCATGACGCGTCGTATTTCGCGGCATCGGAAAGGATCGCGAGCTTGTCGCGCAGCGAGATCTTGGCCATAAAACGCATATAACGTTCTTGATCCGTTCACTCCAGCGGGAAAACGCCGCAGGTCTGTCAGCCAGATCGTGCTACGAAAAGAGGCAGCAATCAGATCTTCTGCTTGCGCTCGTCCGGCCAGCCGCATTCCCACCGCTTCACTTTCCAGTTCGGGTGGTTGCCGGCCCATTGCGCCACATAGGGCGCCGACAGCATCACGCATTGCGCGAGGGACTGTCGTGCCTGGAAACTCAGGCGTTCTTCACGGCAGGCTTCCGGGTTGGTCACCATACAGACAGTCAGGATGAGATCGACCATCATCGCTCAACGTTCCTCCCAAGAACGGTTTGTCGCGGCAGGTCGAAAACGATGAACCTGCCGGCCGCGGTGCCCACTCATTTCATGTGACGCAACGGTGCGTCATCGCAAGACGCCGGAAGGAGGTCATGACGCCGCAGGCTCACGAACTGGAATCTGCGGCGCCAGCGTCCCGTCCCATCCGGTCTGCTACGGAAGTTACGAACGCTTTTTCGCGATGGTTTCATCAGGTCGGGAAAAATCCGAAACGCGCGGCGCGGACGAACTCTTCTCCTTTTCCCGGCCCGGCGATCAGCCTAATAGCCGACGGTGAACCGCTGACGCGAATGCTTCGGCGTCTCGATCTCGTCGACCAGCGCGATCGCATAGTCTTCGAAAGAGATGCTGCTGCCGTTCTCGTTGGTCAGGAGCTGATCCTGACCGATCCGGAACTGGCCGGTCCTCTCGCCAGGCACGAACATGGCCGAGGGCGACAGGAACGTCCAATCGAGCTCTTTTTCCTGCCTCAGCTTGTCGAGAAAGACGCCGCCGGCCGCGGCTTCTTCCTTATAGGCCGCCGGAAACTCAGGCGTGTCGATGAGCTTTTTACCGGGCGCAACCTCGAGGCTTCCCGCTCCGCCGACGACGAGATATCGCTTCACGCCCGATGACTTTGCGACCGCGATCAGCTGATCAGGGTCCGACATACTGAAATGCACTGCGCTGACGATCGCGTCGTGGCCCTTGAGTGCCGAAACCAGAGCTTCGGTATCTGCGATATCGACGGCAACCGGCGTCACGCCCGGCAGCGCCGCGATCTTCGAGGCATCGCGGGCGATGCCGGTCACCTCGTGGCCGCGCGACGACAGTTCGGCGAGGATGCGCGATCCGGCATTTCCAGACGCGCCGATGAGTGCGATTTTCATGATGATTTCCTTCAGTGTTGGGGTTCAGTGCGCGTGGACTTTCGCCTTGGCCGCCACCCGTTCGATGGCCGCATGGAGCGAGGCCCCACCGCCATAGAGATCGCCGCCACCAATGACCTCACGATGGTTCGCGACGGTGACGAGAAGCTGGGGAACGCCGGTGAGCGACAGCTTTTGCATGTGCGCTTGCGTCTCGCCGATGCGTGCGTCTGTACGTGCCGCCAGATCACCATCATGCAGCAGCTGTTCGGCAAAGGCAGTCTCGTCCAGAGTATGGCCGTCAGACCGCGCCACCTCGGCGGCGACCGTCGCAACAACAACGGCCGTTCCCGTATCCTTGCCATCCACATAACGCGCCGTCTGGAGCGCCTTCAGCACGAAAGGCTCAAGACTGGCGTCGATGTCGCCGAGCGCCACGATCGCCCGTGTCGCCAGCATGGAGTCGAAAATCGCATCCGGTGCACGCAGCACTTGGTCCCGATAGGCCTCTGTGAAAGGCTGGCCGGTCAGCTGAGAAATGCGCGTATCGTTGCGCCAGGCAAAATCCGCGATGGAGGCCATCGGCCGCGTCCCGTCGCCTGCGAATAGGCCTGACGGATGCATGGCCAGCGCTTCCGGATAGGCTTCCGCGAGAGCCTTCAGCGCAGGCGCACTCGCATAGCACCAGCCGCAGAACGGATCGAAGAAATAGTCGAGTTTGATGGGCTGGTCGGTCATTCTCATCGTCCTTTCACCGGCAACCAGAAACCCTTCGGGGTCCGACTGGCGACGGCCCCAAAATGGCAGTCCGGAACCGGCAGAAGAAGATCGACAAACTTTACAAACCGTATGCCATTGGCAAACAATAGCGCATGGTCGAACCACGCATCCTGAGCCGCCTCGTCTACTTCAGCGCCGTCGTCGAGACGCGCTCCTTCACCCGCGCCGCAGACCGGCTGGGTATTACCAAGGCAGTGGTCAGCCAACAGGTCTCGCGTCTCGAAGAGGACCTTCAAACGGCGCTTCTCGTGCGCACGACGCGCCGCGTCGAGCCGACGGAAGCCGGCCGCCTCCTTTATGAACGCGCCGCCGGTGTTCTGCGGGAGGCTGGCGACGCGATTGCTGAGACGGCGCAGTCGAATACCGAGCCGAGGGGCACGCTCCGCATCCTGGCGCCCGCCGATTACGGCTCTCTCGTCATCGTGCCCGTCGTCGCCGATTTTCTGGCCCGCTATCCTGGCTGCACCGCGGACCTGCGCCTCGACGACCGGATCGCCGACATCCTGGAAGGCGAGATCGATCTCTCGATCCGGGTCGGCTGGCTCGCCGATTCCAGTCTCCACGCCAGGCGCCTCGGCGCCTTCGACCAGTTCCTCGTCGCCGCATCCAAGTTCCGGTCGGAAACAGAAGCGCTGACTTCGCCGGAAGACCTTTCGGCCCTTCCCCTCATCGCGAACACCGCCCTCCCCGATCCAACGACTTGGCACTTCACCCATGCCTCGGGAAAGCGGCAGTCACTGGAAGTGGAAGCGAGGCTCGCGGTCGATACGACGCGCGGCGTCCAGGCCGCCGCTCTATCGGGCGCAGGTCTCGCCGTCCTCCCCGAATTTGCTGCCGCGGACGATATCGCGGCCGGCCGGCTGATCCGCGTCCTGCCTGACTGGACTTTGCCGACCGGCGGAATCCACGCGGTATTTCCCTCCGCCCGCCTCAGACCCAAACGTGTCTCGGCCTTCGTCGAGATGCTGTCTTCGGCTTTGAAAAGCGCCGCGAACGGTGGCGGTTTCTCAGGGTAGAGACGAGTGGGCGATCGCAAAAGCTTGCGGCCCCTCAAACGCGCGTCAGGCACTCGTTTCGTTAGCGAAAGCAGACTGGCCGCAAGCGCTTCAGCGCGTCCTGATCCTGCTCTACGATGCATGTCGAACGACGGGGTCAGCGACAAACGACAACGCCCATCGAGCTCCGGGCGATCTCAAGCGGCGCGTGCGAGCCCGGTTTCCGCTTGGGCGATCGCCTGCTCCAGCGCCGAGAAGCAGCGCCCGTCGAAAGAAGTGCCGACCTCGGATCGCATGATCGATAGAGCCTTCTCGACCGGCATAGCCGCGCGATAGGGGCGGTCGGTCGTCAGCGCATCGAAGACGTCGGCGACCGAAACGATCCGCGTGCGCTCGTTGATCTCCTGAGCCTTCAGGCCGCGCGGATAGCCGCGACCGTCGAGCTTTTCGTGGTGGGCACCGCCAATCAGTGCCATTTCCGAAAAGATCGGCACCCGCGCGAGGATACTCTCGGAGAGTTCGGCATGAGCGCGCATCGCGACCCATTCCTCGTCGTCCAGCTTGCCGTTCTTGTCGAGGATCGAATTCGAGACGCCGAGCTTGCCGATGTCGTGCAGCAAGGCGGCGCGCTTCAGCCAGCGGCAATCGGCCTCCGAATGGCCCAGTTGGCGGGCCGTCATCTCGGCATAGACGGCGACGCGCTCGGAATGACCCGAGGTGAAAGGGCTCTTGGAATCGATCACCTTCGCGAAAGCCTGGGCGATCTCGTCCAGATAGTTCTCGTCCACGTGGATGAGGCTGCTCGGGGGCTCCATCTCGGAGACCCGGTCGGCGAGATCGTCCCGTTTCAACACGTCCCAGAAGCCGGGCTCGGCGGCGACCTTGGCAAAGACCCCGGCCAAGTGCGGATCGAACCACTGGCCGGCACGGTCCGCGATCTCGGCAAGCGCGGCCTTCGGACCGGCCGCGGAATGGAAGACATCTGCAACCTGCGACAGGAGCGCGATCCGCGCATAGAGCGGGATCGCGGGACCCGCACGGCCCTCGGGTCTCCCCTCGCCGTTCCAGTGCTCATCGAGAGCGTGGATGCCCTCGCTGACGGCCTTGGGGAAGCGAAGGGCGGCCGCGATCTCCGCGCCACGATGACAGCGCGTCTCGATCAGCTCGTCGACGATCTCCCCACCGTTCTTCAGGATGTTGAGGATCGCCTTCAACCGCTCGCCGAGCGGCGAATTGCGCCCGGTGTGCGAAACGACGAAACCAAGCACCTTGGGCAGCGAGGTGCCAAGCGTCTTGAAATCCTGTTTGAAGCCGATGTCGTCGGAGAGATAGAGTTCGCAGATCCGGGCCGCATTTGACGAACAGCCGAGATCCTTGAGCATCACCGTATAGTACAGCTCCCAGAGCTGCAGGTCCGGCAGGCCGAGACGCCGCCCGATATGGTGCGCGATATAGGTGGCGCGAATGCAGTGCCCGGCCAGCTGGCCTTCCGTCAGATCCAGCGCGAATGACAGTGCACCGAGCAGGTCCGACAACCGAATGATCTGCGATGGCTGGGGGTCATCCTTCCCAACGACGTTCATGACCATGCGATGCCTCGCCCTTTCCCGAAACTCGTAGCGAGGACGAAACTAGATCAAGTTCGACGCGCAATTCTTAGCGTTCGGCGTGATCGTCAATCTCGGTAAAAAAGGCGTTTCAACCTATTGATGTAGGACGGTTGTACCGCCTTTGGCGGCAGAACGCGTGGCGGCCCACTCCGCGCCGGTTAAGCATCGCGCGCCATCCTCTCCAACAAGCTCAGGCCGGCAGATAGACCTCGCCGAGCCCCAGCACCGCCGTGTCGCCGCTCATCTTGCGCATCGGCGCGCCGTCGAACGGGATGTCTCCAAAGGTGGTCCTCAACCCGTCTGCCATCAACTGGAGGAAAAGAAGGTCGTGGACGCCCGCATCCATGAAGGTCGGCGTGAAACGCTCGGCGCCGCCCATGAGGAGGAGCGTGCCGCGCTTCATCAGCCGGCCGGGTGCGCCTTCCGTGCGACCGCCGACGATCAGCGTGCCGGCGATCATGCGGCTCGCGGCATCCTTGCCGCAGGCACCGTCGATCAGGATCGTGCCGCGCCGCATGCGGTCGGCAGCACGCTCGCCGGCCTTGCCGTGGACGCGGATCGTGCCGCCGGACATGCCCTTCATCTCGCCAGCATCCGGTCCGCCGAGCCTTGCGCCGCAATCGCCCTTCACGCGAATTCGGCCGCCTTCGAGGCCGGAGCCGCAGAGATCGCCAACCGATCCTTCGACGTGAAGATCGCCGCCGCTCATCACGCGCCCGACGCGGAAGCCCGCGTCACCGGCGACGCGGATCATGCCGTACGACATCTTCTCGCCGATCCGGTCCAGTCTCGAGGAGCCGCCCTCGAAGCGGATTTCGGCGGCATCGTCACCTGAAATCTCGAAGACGTCGCCCGCGACGAGTTTGCGTTTCGTCGTGCCCAGGGGGAGCTTTTCGATCTCGGAAACGCCGAGAGATTTCAGCCGGTCGGGGACGAGGGAAGAGCAGTCGATCCGCTCGTCCGGTTCGCCTTTCAGGCGAAAGGTGAGCGCGCTCATGGCAACAGGTCCTTCAGCTTGAAATGATGGGGGCCGAGGCCGCCGCCGTAATTGCCGGCGCCGATGCGGCAGGCGCCGTTTTCGGGCCCGAGATCGGTGATCGCCTTGATGCCTGCGGCCATGGCGGCGGAAACCGCATCCGCCGTCATCCCGTCGATCACGATTTCCAGCACCGAGCCGATGTCGTCGTCGAGCTTGCTTTCGGTCGAGCCCTTCAGCGTCGGGCAATAGGCGTCGTTGGTGGAGGCCATCATGCCCTCATACTTGCCACCGACCTTCGAACCGGAGCGGACGATTCCGCCGGGAAACGGCATGATGACGCCGGGCACCGCCTTCATGGCCTCGACCGCCGCCTCGGAGGCCGCGAGTGCGCCATTGATATCGCGCGCCATGATAAGGAGATTTCCGCCACCGACACCGTCAGCCGTGTAGCCCGTCTTCGCCTCGCAGAGGAATTCGCCTTCCATCACCGGCATGCGCCAGAAATGCTTGCCCGCAAACTTCTTCGAAACCTGGAAACCGTCGGCGAAATAGCGGATGGCCGAACCGAGATCGATGGTTTCGTCAGACTCGTAATCGGCGTAGCAGGCAGCCGTCGGACAGGTAAGGATGCACTGGCCGAGCCGCGTCGTTACCTGCTTTTCGAGACCCTTGGCATCGAAGCCGAAGAAGAGGACGCGAACGCCCGGCCGGCCGTCGCGTGTCTCGTCCGGCGAAAGCGCACGGTCTATGCCGCCCTCGCAGCCGCAGGCGATGACCGATGTGGCAAAGCCCGTCATCTTGGTCGCAGCTTCCAGCGCCCATTTCTCGTTGATGGCCGTGATCTGAATCGCCGTGCCGCACATCGGGAAGGCTTCGGCGAAATCGTCGTCGATGCGCACGCCGTTGATCGTGGCAGCGAGCTCTATGACAGGCATGGGACCTCCCGGAACGGCGTCTCGCGTCTCAGCGCGCTGCCTTCCACCTTGAACCAGCGCGACTGAAGCCCGTAGGCCTCGTCGAAATAGCGATCGAGCCGCGAGCCCATCTTGGCGTCCGAATGGGTCTTGAGTGTCAGCGCCCGCCCGTAAGGCTTGGCAACGACCGCGCCGTTCTCGACCACCTTCGTACCGTCCTTGAAGAGATAGGCCGCCGCGCCGAACATCTTCGCCTTGTCATCGTCTGGCCGGTAGACCGAGATATCGGCTGTTGCGCCCGAACCGAGATGACCGCGATCCTTCGTGCCGAGAAGTTTGGCGGGGGCCGCGCGGGTCATCGTCGCAATTTCGGCGAGCGTATATTCGCGCTCGATCTCAGCGAGCGAGGTCCACTTCTTCACGCCCTTCGGCAGGGCCTCGATCCATTTCTCCCGTACATTTCTATCCATCAACAGAGCGAAGATGTCGGGATAGGTGGTGAAGGGCGCGCCGTTCGGATGATCGGTCGTGAAGAAGACGCGGGACGGATCCTCAATGAGGAGGAAAAGCTCCAGTCCGATCGCCCATTGGATCGCGTTGAAGAAGCTCTTTTCCTTGTAGTTCATCGGCACGACGCCGCCGCCGTTCGCCTCCTGATCCATGATGATCGTCTTGCCGGGGCTCGCCTGCCCGCGACCCGCGAACTGGCGGAGTTCGTCGGACGAGATCGTCACCGTCTGGCCGAACATCACCTGGCCGATATCGACGGTGACGTCGGGGTTCTCGTTGATCAGCCGTGCCAGCTCCTGCCCCTTGGAGGAAAAGCCGCGCTTGCCCTCTGTGCCGTAGCCGTAGAACTGGATATGGGCGAGGTGGAGCGGCATGCCCTCCGAAGCCCGGATCGTCGCTGTCGCCGCCTCCGCCGATGCGCCCGGCACGCCGAGATTGTTGCAGTGGACATGCAGCGGATGGGGGATGCCGGCATCCGTCACCGCCTTCTGCAGCGTCTTCACGATCTGCTTCGACGAGACGCCATAATCCGGCACCTCAGCATCGAAAGCGTAGGAGCGGACGTTCTCCTTGAAGGCCGCCGAACCGCCGGCGTTGATGCATTTGACGCCGAGCGCCTTCGAGGCATCCACCGTCCACGAAACATAGTCGGCGATCGCCTCGTCGCTTTCGCCGTCGCGGATCATCGCCATCAGCATGTCGTCATTGCCGAGGACGACCAGCGTCGCCTTGTCGATGATCGGAATGTCGGCGAGCTCCAGATGGGCATGCAGCGCCGCCTGCGGCCCCATGGCTGGCTCGACCACCGTCGTAAAGCCCATTTCGGCATAGCGCAGGCCCGTCTCCTCGGTGGTCCATCCCACCTTGGAAAGCGCCGTCTCGCCCGGCCGCGCGGAGAAGGCTCGATGCCATTCCGGCAGCAGCAGGCGGGCCGTATTCACATGCCCGCCGGCAATGTGCGAGTGGATGTCGATCGCACCCGCCATCACCACCATGCCGGAGCAATCGACGGTCTCGTCCGCCGACGCAGCCTCGGCCGGCGCATCGACGATCTTGCCGCTCTCGATGAAGATGTCCCGAACCTCGTCGATGCCGTTCGCCGGATCGACCACATGGCCGCCTTTGAGGCGCGTCAGCATGGGGCTGCCTTTCCGTCCCGCCGCGTGAAAATCATGCGCGGGCCTCGTCGTTCGAATGGTGTACCTTGCCGAGCTGGTCGGCGATCGCGGAGAGAATATCGGCGGCGTTCGTCGCCATGCCGGAATGCTCGGCCGGCTTCGACACGAAACTGCCGAAGCGCGGCTCGTGATGGACCATCGGGTGATCAACCCCCGGCCGCCCGATTTTGAAGACGACGTGGGCACCCTCGCCAGCCGGCTCTTCCGCCGGGCTCAGCAAAACCGTCGGCACGTCCGCCGCGTCGAGTGCGCCGTCGTCATAGGTCAGCACCAGACGCGCATCGCTCTCGCCCGAGGCAAGCAGCTGTCCGCCATCGTTCAGCGCCATGTCCTGCTCGGGATCCCCCCGCCCAAACGCTGTTCGGAGCGGAAATCCCGTCGACCAGATCGCGCCCTCGGCCGCGCCATAGGCACTTCCCGCAGCCAGCGGCAGGGCGGAAGCCCGCGTCTCGGCGTTGAGATCGGATACCAGCCCCGCAACGCCCTCGATCGCGATTGCATCGAGTTCGCCCGCATCGAAGACGATCGCCGCGAACCCCGCATCCTTCAACCAGCCCGCCAGTGCCCGCGCGGCACCTTCCTCGAACGGCCCGTCGTTGAACGGTTTGCCGCCCAGCGCCGCCCGAAGAATGCCGATCGCATCGCCAAGATCGTCCGAGGGACAGGCGATTGTCCGTACATTCCCCTTGGCTTCCGAGAAGCGGCCCGGCCCATCTGGGCCCAAAAGCACGATCTCGCGCGGTTCGCCCTTGGTCTTTGCGCCAAGGTCCGGGTCCACGGAGAAAATCTGTTCGAAAACCGCCTCGCTCTTCGCGAACGGATCGGCGCCAACGACCAGTACACGGTCCGCCCGCCGCCGCATCTCGCCCGGCGAAACGCGGATGATCCCGTTGTCGCGCAGCGCCTCGATGAGCGGCGCAACCTTGTCCAGATCCAGATGATCCAGAACGCCGCCACTGAAACCAGCCACCCGCGCGGCTTCGCGCAAGGCCGAGATATCATCGAACCGGCCCGTCACCAGCGGCAGGCGGCTCGTCGATAGCAGCCTCACAGCCTCGCGGATCGCCTCGCCGGACGAGACCGGCTGGCCGTCGATCCATGCAGTCGTCACGTCTCAATCACTTTCTGTGCCCGCTATGGGAACTATCACGTCTTCCGGCTGCGACAAGCCGTCCGCTTTCCAGAAATCTCTTCAAGCGAAGAAAGCTCGCCCGCAACCTGCACTAGCCGACTGAAATCATCTGGATTTCTCGTATTTGATATAAGCAAAGCGCGGATCGTCCGGCGTGCCCTGAAGCGGTCCGTCCTCCTTGCCCGGCTGCCACATGATCATCTGTTCGATCATCTTGGCGAGGGCGAAGTCCGAATCGGTGATGCCCTTGGCGGCGTGGTTCATCAGCCGCACCTCGACCCAGGCATAGGAAGCGGTGATGTCCGGATGGTGAAACGCTGCCTCGGCCAGATGACCGACGGCATTGATCACCATCAAGGTGCCCTTCCAGCCTTGTGTCTTGTAAGTTCGGCGGATCCAGCCGTCCTCGAGGCGCCATGTCGGCAGTTCGCTCTTCAGGCGGTCTTCGACTTCCGCGTCGGAATAGGTCTTGGCGGCCATCGGTTTCTCCCTTGTCCGATCGGTTCTGCACTCAATAATAGGCGGTGCGCTTCATGAAGACAGGATCGAATTTGCCAGACCACGTCGTCCACGTTTCCGCCCCCGCTCGCCTGCATCTGGGTTTTCTCGATCCGGGGGCAAATTTCGGACGTCGTTTCGGCGGTATCGGCCTTGCGATCGACGGCCCGGAAACGTCCCTCTCGATCACGCGCGACCATGAAAACTCGGTCACCGGCCCCGACGAAGAGCGTGCCCGCGGATATCTGGAGACGCTGCAGAAACATATCGGTTTGGAAACGAACCATCGCGTCGCCATCGAAACCGTCATTCCCGGCCATTCCGGGCTCGGATCCGGCACGCAGCTCGCCCTCGCCCTCGCAACCGCGTTACGCACCCTCGAAGGCTTAGAACTGGATGTTGCGGGCGATGCAGCCGCACTCGGGCGCGGCCAGAGATCCGGCCTCGGCGCCGCCTTCGTCACCAGCGGCGGCCTCGCGGTCGATGGCGGCAAGGGAGAGAGCGAAGCGCCCCCGCCCCTCGTTGCACATTTCGACTTTCCGGATGACTGGCGGATCATCCTCGTCTTTCAGGACGATCTTTCCGGCATCCACGGCGCCGCGGAACTCGAAGCCTTCGCGACCCTCCCCGAATTCCCCGCCGAAGCTGCCGGTGAGGTCTCCGCGCTTACCCTCATGAACGTCCTCCCCGGCCTGGTCGAGCGCGACATCAGCACCTTCGGCCGGGGTCTGGCGCGCATCCAGGAGATCGTCGGCTCCCACTTCGCGCCCGCCCAGGGCGGCATCTTCACCAGTGCGCGTGTCGCCGACATGATGGCGCGCCTCGCGGCGAACGGCGCCCACGGCATCGGCCAGAGCTCCTGGGGGCCGACGGGGTTTGCCTTCGCGGCCAGCGAGGAAGACGCAAAACGGATCGTGGCGCGGGCTGAGGCCGAGACAGATCTCGACGGTCTGACCATCACCATCGCGAAAGGCCGCAATCAGGGTGCGGTGGTCGAATCGGTGCGGCAGGAAAACCGCCGCCGCCTTTCCCTTGCGCACGTTTCGGGCCGTTAAAACAGCCGACTGCACTTTTTCTACCCGATCGGGCTCTTCGCCACGTCATCGAATCGGTGTTAGGAGCAGCCCCACATTCACGGGGCGCCGCCGACTGAATCAATCGAACGGAAAACGGATATGCCAAAAAACATACTGCACATGATCACGCCGCAGAAGCACGTGAGCCCCTTCGACGTAAATCAGGCGCTGGATGCAGGCTACGAGTCTGTCACCCCGTACGAGAGCGTCGAGCTCGACGAAGTAAGCGACCTCGTGCAGGACGTCATCTTCTCGCGTCCGCCCGATCACGGCGTGAATTCGGCCATCTTCTTCGGCGGTGACGACGCGGTCCTCGCCCTCGACATGATCGATGCGGCCAAGGACGCGCTCGTTCCGCCCTTCACTTGCAACATCATGGCCGATCCTGCCGGCTCCTTCACCACCGCAGCCGCCATGGTTGCGAAGGTCGAGAAGGCGCTGAAGCAGGAAAAGGGCACCGAGCTGAAAGACACGACCATTGCCGTCTTCGGCGCGACCGGCGTCGTCGGCTATTGCGCCGCCGTCATCGCGGCTTCGGAAGGCGCGAAGGTCCGCATCGTCGGCTATAGCGGCGTCGACCGGGTCAAGAAGCGCGCCGACGAGATGAAGGAGCGCTTCGGCGTCGAAGTCGAGCCGGTCGACGGTTCCTCGGACGAGAAGAACTCGGAGATCATCTCCGATGTCGAGGTCATTCTCTCCGCCGCCAAGGCAGGCGTCCAGGTTCTCAGCAATGATCAGCTGAAGAAGGCCTCGAAGCTTCTCGTCGCCGCCGACGTCAACGCCGTGCCGCCTGTCGGCCTCGAAGGCATCGACGTGATGGACGATGCCGTGAAGATCGAGGGCACCGACGCGCTCGGCATCGGCGCGCTGGCGACCGGCGTCTTCAAGTCGAAGACGGAATACGGCCTGCTGCGCCAGATGATCGAGGCCGAGGAAGGCCAGGTTCTGGACTTCCGCCACGCCTTCGATCTGGCCCGCAAGCTGGTCAACGAGGACTGAACCGCTTGAGCGGACCAGAAACGACGGGCCGCCCGACGATCCTGTGCGCGGCGTTTTCGGCGCGCCAGATCGCCGAGAGCGCGCGCCCCTCGGGCTACGACGCGCTGGCCGTCGACTTCTTCGCCGATCTCGACCTCACAGCGGCGGCGAAGCGCGCCGAACTCGTCACCGGCCATTATCCGGACGGCTTCACCGACGAAGACCTCCTCGCCGCGCTCGATCAGCTGGCCGAGGGCGAGGAGCCGATCGGTTTCGTCTATGGCGCTGGCTTCGAGGATCGCCCGCACCTCCTCACCGAAATCGGAAAGCGCTGGCCGATCCTCGGCACGGGCGCGACTGCCTCGGCTCGGCTGAAGGACCCGCTCTGGTTCGCGCAGATATGCGACCGGACAGGCGTCCTCTTCCCCGAGATCGCCCTTTACGCTCCGCCCGAGGACGATGGCTGGGTCTCCAAACAGGTCGGCGGCTGCGGCGGCAATCACGTGCAGTGGTCCAACGCGCAGCGGCCTTCCGGCAACAGCGGGACCCGGCGCTACGCTCAGCGCTTCGTGCGCGGCACCCGCTTCTCGCTCGCCGCTTTGGCCTCACGCGGCGAAATTAGATCCCTCGGCTTCTCGCGTCAGTGGGTCGACGCAACCGAGGACCAACCGTTCCGCTATGGCGGCGCGGTCGGCCCGCTCGATCCGCCCCCCTCCGTCGCCAAGACGATGCGCGACGATCTTCGCCGCATCGTCCGCTCGGCCTACGAGACGGGCACAGCCCTCACCGGCCTTCTCAGCGCCGATTTCGTGGTCGCGGGCGAATTCGTCTACTGTCTCGAAATCAACGCCCGCTTCGGCGCGACGGTCGATATCTTCGACCAGCCGGACGCGCCGCTCCTGAAGCTCCACATCGACGCTTGCAACGGCATCCTGCCGAAGGACCTGCCGCCCTATCCGGACGCCTACCGGGCTTCGGGCCTCGCCTGGGCCGATGCGCCGCTCACCTTCGACGAGAACTATTCTTGGCCGGAGTGGACGCGGGACCGCTCTTCCCTGCCCCACAGCTTCGAAACCGGCGAGCCGATCGCGACGGTCTATGCCGAAGGTGAGACGGAAACCGAGGCGATGGCGCTTTTTCAGCAGCATATCGCCGATCTTCGCACGCCCGCGAAATCGGAAAACACAAACCAGCGCACCGATGCCGGCCAACGATCATCCCTGTTGGCGGCGGAAGTCCAATAACATAGAAACCGAGTGCGAATCCGGGGCCAAGGGGGTTCGATCGCAATCGATCGGGAGGAATGAATGTCGACGCAGCAGAGAAAGATTTCGGTCAACAAGGGCGTACTGCCCCTGATCCAGACCCTTAAGGACAATGCCGCAGAACTCCGCGTGAAGGTGACGACCGGCGCGGCCGGTGAAACCATCATCGACGCAGGCTCTGCCGTCGCCGGCTCCTTCGAGGCTGGACGCTTGCTGACGGAAGTCTGCCTCGGCGGCCTCGGTCAGGTGCGGATCGATGTGGGCTCCTATCTCGATCGCTGGCCCTTCACCCTCACCGTCGCAACCTCCCAGCCCGTCATCGCCTGCCTCGGCAGCCAGTATGCCGGCTGGCAGCTGACCCATGGCGAGGGCGACAGCTCATACTTCTCCATGGGCTCCGGCCCCGGCCGCGCCATGGCCGGCAAGGAGCATATCTTCGAGGACATAGCCTATTCCGACAGCGCGGACGAGGCGGTGCTCGTCCTCGAAACCGATACCGCACCGCCGGAAGAGCTGGTCCGCGAGATCGCCAAGGATTGCGGCGTCGCGCCGGAAAAGCTCACCTTCGCGATCACGCCGACCACCTCGCTCGCCGGCGCGATCCAGATCGTCGGCCGCGTCGTCGAGGTCGCGCTCCACAAGGCGCACGAATTGAAGTTCGATCTCTCCCGCATCGTCGAGGGCATCGGCACCGCCCCGCTCGCCCCGCCGCACCCCGATTTCATCACCGCCATGGGCCGCACCAACGATGCCGTCATCTACGGCGGCCGCATCCTGCTCCACGTCACCGGCCCGGCGAGCGAAGCCAAGGATCTTGCGGAGAAGCTGCCGAGCTCCACCGCCTCCGACTACGGCAAGCCCTTCGCGGAAATCTTCAGGGAATACGAAGGCGACTTCTACAAAATCGACCCGATGCTCTTCTCGCCCGCCGAAGTCCACGTCGTCGCCCTCGAATCCGGCGAAACCTTCCGCGGCGGCTCCATCGACCCGAAACTGGTGGATGCGTCGTTCGACTGAGCGACCGAAGCGGGAGGGCGTGGCGCGATCCTCGCCTTCCCGGTGAGACATTTAAACGTATTCATTTTCAGATGCCGTCCTGAAGGACTAGAGGTAGAAGGATGCAAAGTCCTCCTGCGCGCCCACGGCAGTCGAAGCAAAATAGAATGAAAGCGTTTCAATACCGACGGTGTTAGAAAGCTGACAAGCGCGGGTAAGTATTCCACGTTGGCTAGCAATTTCTACGTTGGCTAGCATGTGGGGAGCATCGTCCTGACCATGCGCGAGTATAATTCTGGAGCGTCTCTTATAATGAAGCCACCGTGACGGGTGGAATTTCTTACGCTACAAGAAAATGCAAATCGGTGCCCAACCGATTGAATGATCGTCCCAAACTGTCTCTGACTTCTATGTTTCAAACCAACATTTCCGATAGCCGATCTGCGAGCATTCTCGCTCTTCGACAAAGCGGCCTTCTCGATCGCAGCGGATACGAACAGTTCGGACACCTGACTGATCATGTTCGTGACATATTGGAAGTCCCGGTCGCCACCGTGACGCTGGTCGATGAGAATCGACAGGTTTTCGCAGGCCATAGCGGCTTGCCGGCGCCCTGGGACCAACGCGGCGAAACGCCGATAACCCATTCCTTCTGCCAGCACGTGGTCGATCGGCATGCCCCGTTGATCGTAGAAGACGCCCGGCTTGATCCTTTGCTCAAGGATAACCCCGCCATCGGGGATATTGGCGTCGTCGCCTATCTCGGCGTTCCCCTTTCACTGCCGGATGGGGAAATCGTCGGGGCTTTGGCGGCAATTCACAACGAACCGCATTCCTGGTCGGACACCGACATACGCCGACTGAATTCCGTCGCGCAAATGGTCGAAAAGGAGATGTCGGTACGCATCTCCGAGCATCGCTGGCATTCTTTGTTCCATAGCCTCCAGGAAGGCTTCCTACTGGGCCGCGTGGTGAGAGACGAAAACGGGCACATCTACGACTGGCGCTATGAGGAGGTGAACACAGCCTGGTACGATCTGATCGGCCTCCCACACGGATCTGTCATTGGACGCACGGTTCGCGAACTCATTCCTGAAATCGAAGATGCGTGGGTCGAAGAGTTCGCGAATGTCGTCAGAACAGGTCGGCCGATACGTTTTACTCGGCAGGTCGGTCAGTTGGACCGCTGGTATGATGGAGTTGCCCAATCAGTCGGAGGCGACCGCTTTACGGTCATTTTTATCGAAGTCACCGACCGCATCGTCCAGCAGAGGCGTCAGGATGCGCTGATCCGCTTCGGAGACGAACTGCGCGACCTCGAGTCCGTATCCGACATTACGTTCGCGGCGGCACACTGCGTGTCCAAAGGTATACCCGCCGACCGTGTCGGGTTCGGACCTGTCGACTTTCGGTCGGAAACCATCGACGTACCCCTCGATTGGTGTGCAACAGACATCGCGAGCGTAGCGGGAACGCACGAGTTTCGCTCGTTCGGATCGTATATCGAGAATCTCAAGAGAGGCGAAACCGTCGCGATCCACGATGTGACGGCGGATGAACGCACGGTGGATAGCGCCGAGGCGTTAGCATCCATGCAAATCCGTGCCCTTCTCAACCTTCCGGTCATCGAGAACGGCCAGCTTGTGCTGGTCGTGTTCGCGCACAGTCGAAATCCTCATGTCTGGTCCGATGAAGAATTGCAGTTCGTGAGGCAGGTGGGCGACCGGACCCAAGCCGCCATCGGCCGGGTACGAGCAGAGGAGACCCAGGCGATCCTCAACGGCGAACTCTCCCACCGTCTCAAAAATTCCTTTGCCATGGTGCAGGCCATCGCCACTCAGACGCTGAAAGGAGTGGAGGACCGGGACGCGGTGAATGCGCTCTCGAAGCGCCTCAGGGCTTTGTCGAATGCCCATGATGTTCTGTTGCAGGAGAGCTGGGCTTCCGCACGATTGCGAGACGTGGTCACGGGCGTCCTTGCGGTGTTCGAAGCCGGGGACCGCTTCGTCATCACCGGACGCAGCATCGAGATCGGCCCACGTGCCACCTTGTCGCTCTCGCTCCTCCTTCATGAACTCGGTACAAACGCTGCGAAGTATGGTGCTCTGTCCGTGCCAGATGGCTGTGTCGAAATCGCATGGACGATACGGCAAGGAGAGGACGAGGAACGGCTCTACTTTAGTTGGCGAGAGCGCGGTGGTCCGCCGGCCAAGGAACCGGAAGGGCGTGGCTTCGGTTCGCGTATTATCCGCACTGGGCTCATCGGCGCAGGAAACGTTGAACTGAAATACGGCGAACAGGGCTTCGAAGCCGCCATGTCCGCCTCTTTGGCGCAAATGCAGCAAACATGATATCGATGTCACGTATGCACAGAACCATCGACGATACGGCGAAGGACATCGTGCTCGTGATCGAGGATGAGCCTGTTCTGCGTCTCGAGGTGGTCGATCTGTGTGAAGAGAACGGCTTCGAAGTCATCGAGGCGATGGACGTGGACGATGCCATCGCGATCCTCGAAAGTCGGCCGGATATCCGCATCGTCTATATCGATCTCGACATGCCGAAGGGCATAGACGGGATAAAAATCGCGGCCGCAATACGGGATCGATGGCCACCGATCGAGATCATTCTGACCGCATCGACACTCGATGCGACCAAAGTGCGTTTGCCTGTTCGCTCAGAATTTTTCTCAAAGCCAATCGATCATGGCATCGTTGCCACCACCATGCGCTCAATGGCATCGACAGTTTAAGCTTGAACGGAATTGGCGATTTCCAGGCGTATTCTCGAGCCCAATACCCGCTCGATTCATCAACCCAAAGCATTATCCAACGCATCTTTGAGAGTAGGCATGGTGTTTGCATCCGCACCCTACCCTCGCAGCAGATCCGAACATAAGACGTTTCACGCAGTCGAGCCTCGACGACCTTGCCTACGTCGCGGGGCTGCGCACGAACATTTTCGCCAACACCGGACCATCCGTGCCCCGCATCCTCGTCGTCAGCGCAGAGATCGACAGCCACACGCGGCAGATGAAGGCAGCGTTCGAGGCATGCGGCGCGAGCGGCTCCTTCGCCAAGCTCGTCGACGCATCGCTCGGCTGAGCGATCAGCGGCGGAAACCCGAAATGGCACCGGTTTTTCGCCAGCATCCCGCGCAATAAAGCTCCTCGAGCGCGGCGTTCGATCCTATCGAGTGCCCGCGCGCCCTATTGCAGCTCGGCCGGCGTTGCATCGGCCGGCAGTTGCCGCACGAGCATCTCCGCCATCTGCGCCTCGACATAGGGCTTCTGGATCACCGGGATCGATCCATAGTTCGGATCCACGCCCTTCAGGCCGTATCCGGTCGCAAAGAGAAAAGGCGTTCCGCTCTCCAGCAACAGATCGGCGACGGGATAGCTTCGCGCAGCACCGAGATTGACGTCGAGCACCGCGAGATCGAATGTTTCGGTTTGCGCATAGGTCAGCGCCTGGTCGAGACGCATGGCCAGAACGACGTCGCAGCCGAGGTCGCTCAGGATGTCCTCGGCCATCATGGCGATAAGGCTTTCGTCCTCGACCAGAAGAACTCTAAGGCCCTTCAAGGCAGTCATCGGGAGAGCGCCTCCGTCAACTTGGCCTGCCCATCCCAACCAAGCGGTGTCAGCGGAATTTGAATTTTGCAGACGACGCCCGTGGGCGCGTATTGAATATCCACGCTGCCCGCAAACTCCATGGGCAGTTGCCGTTCGATCAACCGCGAGCCGAAACCCTTACGGGTCGGCGGTATCACCGATGGGCCGTTCTTTTCCTCCCAGACGAGATCGAGTTGCTCGCGCCCGTCGTTGAGATCGGACAGCGACCATCGCACGACCAACTGACCATCAGGAACGGACAGGGCGCCGTATTTGGCGGCGTTCGTCATCAGTTCGTGCAGTGCCATCGAAAGCGTCACCGCGACCTTGGAATGCAGGCGCGCATCGGGGCCTTCGAGCGTGAAACGGTCAACGTCGGCGTCCACCGAGAGATGCGGGGCGACAGCCCGTTCGACGACGCTTTTCAGGCTGGCGCTTTCCCAGTTGTCTTCCACGAGCACGTTGTGCGCGGTCGAAAGGGCGGCCATGCGGGAATCGAAAACCGCACGGATGGCCGGATCCGTCGCCTGCCCTCGAAAGGTCTGCGAAGCGATCGACTGAACCGTCGCCAGAGTATTCTTCACCCGGTGGTTCAGCTCGTTGATCAGCAGGCTTTGCCGCTCGGCCGCCGCTTTCTCCTCGCTGATGTCGCGAACCTCGACGATCGTGCCGATGATGTTGGACTCGTCGTCCCGGATCGGGCTCGCCGTGAAGCCGACCGGGAAGAAGTGGCCATCGCGATGGATGAAGACCTCCTCTCCGCGATCCTGATTGTTCTCCGGGAAGGCGCGATCGATCGCGCATTCATGCAGCGGAAACGGCTCGCCGTTCGGATAGGTGTGATGAATGATGTCGTGCAGGGGGCAATCGCGTTCGAGCACTTCGGAGAGGTTCCAGCCGGTCAGGTGCTCGGCGGCGCGGTTCATGTAGATGCAATGCTGGCGGTCATCCATCAGGAAGATGGCGACCGATGCGTTGTTCAGAACGGCGTTCAGACGGCGTTCGGTCTCGAAAAGCTGCTCTCCCCCGCGGCGAAGGTTCTTGAGCGGCGCGTTCGCCGCTGAGGTCGATTGCAGCGGTTGCCGCGAGTTTGGCATGAACACGGACTCTTCGCGCGGGTTGGAACTACGAACGACTGAGCCCCTTTGGAATTCGGGTTTGGGGTCAGATATTTCAATCACATATCCGCGAAATAAGCCACCGAAGCGAACGCCTCAATGGATCGGCGCACCCCGTTCCTCGAAAAATTCGTTGGCTGACTTCGACCTGTCAGCCAAACGCACAAGGTCTCTATCCGGATCCCGGCAAAAGCGTTCCCGCCGGGCGGCAGCCGATTAAGGCAAGCCCTTCGCGGAGATCTTCAGGGACGATCGAAGCGACATCCACGACATCGACCCAAGGCGCTTCCCCAGCACGCGGCGCTAATGGACGCGCCCGGCTCCCGCAAAATCTTCCGCGACGGGTCGTTCGAGCCGAAACTGATGGATGCGTCGTTCGACAGAGGGGGCAATGGTGGGAGGGCGGAGCGATCCTTGCGTTTGCTGCGAGACCCGCCAAACATCGTCACCCTCGAACCGTCTCCGAGCCCCGGAAGCAAGAGGCTGCAGAGCCCTTCTGTTCGCCCGCGAAAGATGACACGGAAATCACGGAAAGCGTTAAGAAAGGAAGGGTCGAAATGTCAGGAAGGGGTGGAGAGCGGTCATTTGCGAGACCGCCGACTTACGGCAGCTATTCGGAACGAAGCCAATTTTGCTGTGCTTTGCAGGAACGCTCATTTCGAGCTGGCCCCGCTCAGTGCCTCAGCCAATCGAACGCCCGTCTCAAAGCCTCAGTACCGCCCGCCGGTAATGACGGGCCATGAGCGAACACCAATCGCCTGGCATTCCACGCGAGAATGCGTTCGACAGCGTGCCGTGCCGTACTCCGATCCCTCGTCGCAAGGCGGAACTTGCGCGGGACCGATGGCTCAGGCGCGCTCATAAGATCCAGCCGGGCAATCACCGCGCGCCACCCGCGATACCAGTCCCGTGGGATGTGCTGCACTAAATCTGTCACGATCACGGTGGAGGATGCCCTATGGAAGAAGACGACCTCCGTGGTGATCCGGTTGCCCTGCACGACAACCTGATCCAACGTGCCGCTCCATTCGGGATCGGGCCTATCGTCAAGCCGGGCATGGATTGCGGTTCCCGACGTTTTCTCCTTCAAACCGGGCGCCCCATGAACCCGCGCCTCGGGATAGCCCGCGGCCCATTCGGCCAAGAATGTGTAGTGCAGGCTATTGGGTGCAACGAGATGCCGGACGGGTCCGAGTGCATCGACGCCAGTCCGAATGTCTGCGGTCAAGGCCACAGGCGACCAGACCCACAGGCCGCCCTCGTTTGGTAGCCGCACCACCACCATGCGCGTGGGAAACCGAAAACCCGCGGTTCCTGTTATGGCGGGACCGTCGCAGAGCCAAAGCTCGGAGCCGAACTGTTGAAGCATATCGTAGCACCTTCGGTTTGCGATGAGCGCACGAAACGACTTCTCGGCGGATCGCTCTTGCGATATACACACGTGTGTAAATTTCTTCCAGCAGGATCTTCAAGCTTGCCCAGTCGGGTCAGCGTTCGACCATGACGGACGTCATAACTCTTCATCCTCGGACCGCCCGGTCCCGCGCCCGCATTCTGGACGCAGCCGAGGCGGTCTTCCGCGAGGCCGGATTTGAAGCCGCGACAGTCGAGGAGATCGCCGTTAGAGCGGGATTGACGCGCAAGACGGTCTACAACTGCTTCGCGTCAAAGGATGCGGTGGCCGATGCAATCATTGCACAGGCAGGAGCGCTGGCGGAGCCGCTCTATGGACCCGCAATTCGATCGGGCGAAGCGGCACTGGCTCTGCTGGAGAAGATCCTTTGCGACAGCGCGAGGTGGTGCCTTGCGAACCCCGATCTTGCTCGGCGTGCGCTTGCGCCGCGCATTCGTCCGACGACCACTCCTCCGGAGGGACAATCGTTCCAGGGCGTCGTCACCGACGCGATGCGGCTCGGGCAGTCGCAGGGCATCATCCGCAAGGACGAAGACGCAGCCTTCCTGTCGCTTGTCTTATTGGGTCTCTACGCTCAGGTGATGCTCTCCGGCTTGGAGAGGAGAGAGGTCGGCTCCGACGAGATCAACCGCATCGTCCGGATCGTCGTAGAGGGTATCGGCACGTAACGTAAGCTGGAAGCGGATATTCCTTACGTTGCGCCCGAACGTCTCATTTGGGTCGGAATCGGCCTGGTCGAACGGGACAGTTGCAGCGAAAGCCGCTAACCGAAAGGCCTGAACACATGGGTCGTGTGAATTCGGTCTATGGAGACAAAACCAAGCGTCGGCCAAAACACCTCCGCATCTGGCCCATCGGCATGAAGTACGATGGGCCGGTTGAACGGACGGGCATGTTCCAGGACGTGCAGTGCAATCTGGCTACCGACACCAAGCCGACGGAAAGCAGGACGCACATAGAAGCGTCTCATCCGCAGGTGGTCCGCTTCTACAAAGTCTTGTGTGATTCCCCCAATCCCCGCCACCGTCCCATCTACCTTCGCCAGCATCAAAACTTCGCCCGGACGCTCGAAGCGATTGGAACCGGCGCTCCATTCGTCGCGGAGCACTGACATCGTGTCGAAGCCCTCGGCATCTGCGTCCTTCAGGAGCACGTCGACTGCTTCGGGCAACCCCTTAATCCGACCCACCTCGATAGTGGAATGCTTTGGCATCGTTGATACTCTTCGGCTTACGCTCGCCTCTCGCGTCGCTATCCATGTTTGGTTTTGGGAGGCAACGGTGACGTTGCAAAGACTGCAAGGGGTCAGAAGCTAACGACCAGGGGTTCTGAAACAGAATTTACAATTCTTCTCTGATTGGGGTCGTTGAGGTCAAGCTCCCTGATCTTCATCGCCGGATCATGTCGCCCCGTGGGCCGCATGCTTCTCTTCGCGGTCGGCGTTTGAGCCGCCGCATGATGGGGTCCAGAAGGCTTGGCGTCTCGATCTGTTTCACGACCTGATCAGCTTCTGCCGATGGGTCCAGAATTATCGCGAGATCACCGAACCTCTCGTCCCCACGGGAACGATCCGGTTCGCCCGTGCGGGCGTGTCAGTAGAGGTGGCTCCGGTAGTCTGAAAAGTCTCACCGGTTCTGATAAGCGGAACGGCTGCGGGTTTCAGGCCGCGGCGAGCAGCGGCTGGTTGAAGTAGATGGCGTCGGGCGCATTCCCGCCGAGGCGGCAATATAGAAGTGTGAGGCGAACGCCTTGCAATACGTGTCGAGGCAAAATCCGTCGTGCGCACCCTACCCTCGCATACGATCCGAGCGTATGACGTTTCGCGCAGTCGAGCCGCGACAGCCTTGCCCCCCGCGTTGCTTGGCTGCGCAGGACCATTTCAGTCAACACCGGACCATCCATGCCCCGCATCCTCGTCGTCACCGCCAATCTCGACCGCCATGCACGGCAGATGAAGGCGGCGTTCGAGGCGTGCGGGGCAAGCGCGTCCTTCGCCAAGCTCGCCGACATCGCCTTCGACACCGGCTCGCCCTCCGGCTTCGCCATACCCGGCTTCGACGGCGATCTGCCGGACGCGGTCTGCGTGCGCACCATGGACGGCGGCACGTTCGAGGGCGTGACGCGCCGCCTCGGCATTCTCCACGCGCTCGAAGGCCTTGGCATACCCGTCTCCAACTCCGCGCGCGCGATCGAGTTCTGCGTCGACAAGGCCGCGACGAGCTTTCGCCTCAAGGCCGCAGGCCTGCCGAGCCCGCGCTCGTTCTGCGTCGAGAAACGAGAGCAGGCGCTTGAAGCGATCGAGACGACATCCGGCCCCCTCGTGCTCAAGCCGCTCTTCGGCAGCCAGGGCAAGGGGCTCAAGCTGCTCCGCTCTCCGGACGATCTGCCGCCACCCGAAGAGATTGCCGGCGGCGTCTACTATCTTCAGGAATTCGCGGGCAAAGCAGTCGGTGAGCGGTGGACCGATTTCCGCATCCTCGTCTCCAACGGCAAGGCGATCGCCGGGATGCGCCGGGAGGCGGCGAACTGGATCACCAACATTAAGCAGGGCGCGATCGCCCTGCCCATGGAGCCGGACGAGGCGATGAGCGCCCTCGCCGTCGCGGCGGCCAAGGCCGTCGAAGCCGATTTCTGCGGCGTCGATCTCCTGCGCGACGCCGACGGCGCGATCCAGCTCATCGAGGTAAACTCCATGCCCGCCTGGACCGGCCTTTCGCGCGTCGTCCCGCTCGATATCGCCCGCACCCGCGCCGAAGACCTCCTCTCGCGCCTCGACGGTGCTTGTGAAAGGCAGACGGGCGCGGATATCGCTCTGCCACGCGCGGTATGAGCCCTTTCGAGACACCAGGCGCGATCGAGGCGGCCTTTCTGAAAGCCTGCCGCGCGGAACTCGCCGCCATCAAGCCGGGCAATGTCCACATCCACGCGCCCGGCCACGACATGGACGCCGAAACCTTCGAGCGCGCCGCCCTTGCCGCCGCCCCGATTATCGCCGATCCGTCCCGGCTCGTCGGCCGCCGCATTCTCGATGCCACCCGAACCAGCTTCGCCGCCGCCGGCTGCAACGCCAATCTCGGCATCCTCCTCCTCGCAGCCCCGCTCGCCCGCGCCGCCGAAACCATGGTCGGCTCCGGCCCCGAGGCTCTGCGAGAGGCGCTCCACACGGTCCTTACCACCCTTACCGAGGAAGACACCGTCGACGTCTTCGCCGCCATCGCTCACGCATCCCCCGGCGGCCTCGGCGAGGACGATGCACACGATGTCCGCAAAGCCCCGAGTATTCCGCTGATCGAAGCCATGCGCCTTTCCGCCGAGAAGGATCGCATCGCGCATCAATACGCGACAGACTTCTCGGACATCTTCGCAATCGGCGTCACCGCACCCGCTGCCGTACACAAGGCGATCCTTGGATATGCCCTGGGGCCGGCCTTCGCGATCTACCTCGCCTATACCGCACGCTTCGCCGACTCCCATATCGGCCGCAAATTCGGGCCCGAGCGCGCCGAAGCCGTCCGCGCGCGATTCGCCCGGTTTGCAGCGACGATCACCCCTACTTCGCCCCCCGAAGAGATCGCCGCAAAAGCCCTTCGGCTCGACGCCGAATTGAAGGAGGAGGGTTTGAATCCAGGCACTTCCGCCGACCT
The DNA here is from genome assembly GCF_040239565.1 of Fulvimarina thalattae. Classification (NCBI taxonomy): domain Bacteria; kingdom Pseudomonadati; phylum Pseudomonadota; class Alphaproteobacteria; order Hyphomicrobiales; family Aurantimonadaceae; genus Fulvimarina; species Fulvimarina thalattae. Next base: position 69,140 of record NZ_JBEHWS010000008.1, on the reverse strand, counting down.
CACCGTTGCGACACTCTTCGCTATTGACCTCTCGCAATCGGCTTTTTTTCCCGCTCACTTGCGGAACAGCCCCCGCGATGATTGACTGCGCGCCGTCGAGGTCCATGTGACAACGGCGCTATCCGGCTAACCGGTCTCGTTATGGGATGCCGCCAACAAGGGTAGCCGTGAGGATGGATTGCTTCTCGCAGTCCATCGGCCGGGAGGAGATGGCCGATACGGCTTGTTGAGGCAGGTAAGTAGGCTATCTCATATCCCGGTAACAGACATTTTCGAGGTCCGACTGGAACGCAACCGGTGGGACCGAACAACAGGAGGAATTGCTCATGGCAACCATCAATAAGGTCATGGTCGGCGAGTCGCTCGTCGGCGACGGTAACGAAGTCGCACACATCGACCTCATCATCGGCCCCCGCGGTTCGGCCGCCGAGTCGGCTTTCTGCCACTCGCTGACGAACAACAAGGACGGCTTCACGACGCTCCTCGCGGTCGTCGCGCCGAACCTGCCGACCAAGCCGAACACCGTGATGTTCAACAAGGTCACCATCAAGGGCGCCAAGCAGGCTGTCCAGATGTTCGGCCCGGCCCAGACCGCCGTCGCGCGCGCCGTCGCCGACTCGGTCGAAAAGGGCATCATCCCGGCAGATGAAGCCGACGATCTCTACATCTGCGTCGGTGTCTTCATCCACTGGGAAGCCGAGGACGACGCCAAGATCCGCGACTACAACTACCAGGCCACGATGGAGTCCATCGAGCGCGCCATCAAGGGTACGCCGACCGCGCAGGAAGTCGTCTCCAAGAAGGGTTCCGCCGAGCATCCGTTCGCCGGCGCTTAGACAAGAGACCATCCCGGGGGAGAGGAAGAATCGGCGATGTCCGGTGGACTTCTCCGGCGATTGGCCGCCAAATTCGGTTTCCAATAAACCGGGCGCCGCTCTCGCGGACGCAAAACATCGAAGGAAAAAGGGGCCGAAAGGCTCCTTTTTCTTTGGCCGGCCGCCGTTCGCCTTGCTCCCCCGGGACTTCTATCCCCGCCGCGCGATCCGCCCGTCATGGATCGCGCTCGCGACCAGCGCCCCGGCAACGCCCATCGCGGCAAGCGCATCGAGATCGATATCGCCCCGCACACCTCCGGCCGCGTGCACCCGCCGCCCCCCGGCCCGCGCCACGATCTCCTCCAGCCGCGAAAAATCCGGCCCGCCGCCCGAGCCGACCGCCGTGAGCGACATCACCACCACGTCGTTCGGCCAGCCGCTCACATCCTCCAGCAGCGCCCGCGAGCCGCGATAGCCCTCTGCCCCGAAGTCGAGCGAGAGCACCGCCGCATCCATCCCCGCCAGCGCCTCGCCCTCGGCCAACGTCTCCGTCCCGAACACCGGCACGATCCGCCACGGCTCGGCCCCGACCTCCCCGATCAGCGCCTCCGCCGCAGCCACCGTCTGAAACCCCGCATCCACCCAGAACGTCACCTCCGGCAGCGCCTCCGCTAGCCGCCGCAATACCGCCACCTGCGCCGCCCCGCCCGTGATCGCGTCGAGATCGGCGACATACATCACCCCCGCCCCCGTCGCCCCGATCAGCCCCCGCGCCACCGCCACCGGCTCGGCGCTCTCCGCAAGCGGCGTCTTAATCGGCCGATAGCTCTCGCGCCGCCCGCCCTGCCCTCGCACGACCTCGCCATTCATCACGTCGAGCACCGGGATCAGCTGCATGGCGGGTTCATTCCCCTGTCATTCGCCGCACACAATGCTATGACGCGCTCCAGTTCGAATCGCGATCGGGGCATTTCATGGCACGGGCATTGGGTTGGGATATCGGCGGCGCGCACCTCAAGGCGGCCCTCGCCGAGGACGACCGTGTGGTCAAGGTCTGGCAGAAGGTAACGCCGATCTGGAAGGATTTCGAGAGCCTCGAAGCCGCCGTCGACCTCATCGAGGAGGAAGCCGGCCCCGTCGATCGCCACGCCATCACCATGACGGGCGAAGTCGCCGATGTCTTCCCCTCCCGCCGCCAGGGCGTCGAAAAGATCGCCCGCGTCATGGGCGAGCGCCTTTCGGGCGATATCCGGCTTTATGGCGGGGCGGCGGGTTTCCTCTCCTTGGGCGATGCCCGCTCCAACACCTTCGACATCGCGTCCGCCAACTGGCACGCCAGCGCGTCCCTCGCCGCCAAGCACATCGAGGAAGCCCTCTTCATGGACATGGGCTCGACGACGACCGATCTCGTGCCCATCGCGGACGGCATCGTCCACGCCTCCAAGGGCCATACGGATCGCGATCGCCTCGCCTCCGGCGAGCTCGTCTATCAGGGTTATACCCGCACGGCCCTGATGGCGGTCGCCCGAGAAGTCCCCTTCGTCGGCCGCACGATCCCGGTCATGAACGAGTTCTTCGCCACCATGGCCGATGTCCAGCGCGTCATCGGCAATCTCGATGAAGACGACGACCTGCACGATGCGGCAGACAACGGCGACAAGAACCTCGAAGGCTCGCGCCGGCGCATCGCGCGGATGATCGGCATGGATACGGCGGATGCCCGAGACGGCGCCTGGGAATGGCTCGCCCACGCCTTCGCCGAAGCCCAGGTCCGCGCCATCCACGATGCCGCCCTCAAGGTCCTCTCCCGCGAGGAGATCACCGACGATGCGCCCCTCGTCGTCGCCGGCGCCGGCCGCCCGGTCCTTAAGCGTCTCGCCTCAAGGCTGGACCGCGGCGTCGTCGATTTTTCGGACCTTGTCGATTGCCACTCCGACCTGCGCGACGCGGTGCTGAGGTCGGCACCGGCGAGTGCGCTGAGTGTGTTGGCGAACGCGGGGCATAAATAAAACCTAAAGAACGGCAGCCAACAGGCGTTGAGGCCGTTAAGCCCTCAAGCTGCATCCCAGCCTGACTATCGTGGACAAAAGTTCGGCAACGCACAGGTGTCCCAACCTTCAAAGGATCGCACCATGACCGTCGTGCTTGCCACCGTCTGCCGAAACGGAGTCGTGCTCGGCTCGGACTCGCAGATCACGGACAAGGGGCGGGACATGACCTATCCCGCCGACAAGCTTCATCCCTTGGGCGAACTCGCGGCCTGGGGCGGCAGCGGATCGCGCGCGGTGCTGACCGACGTGGAGCGTCGTTTCAACGAAAACAGCGCGGCGATCCTCGAAGCACCCGATATAGGGCGCGCCCTGCAGGAACAGGTCCTCCCGATCCTCCGCCACCACTACGATACGTTCATCCCGGACATTCCGGGCGAGGACGGCGGCGGAACGCCATCGGCCTATGTCATGGCGGCCGGATGGCGCGACGGCGAGCCGTGGATCACGGAGATCACGCCTTCGGGCATGATCGGGCACTATGCCGATATCGGCTTCCACGCGATCGGCAGCGGAGCGCCCATGGCCCAGCAGGCCGGCTCGCTTCTGTCCCACTTCCACCTTGCCAAGCGATCGCTGGAATTCGGCTGCGCGGCGATCCTCAGGGTCCTCCAGGCGCTCGACCTCACCTCGCCCAGCGTCGGCGGACCGTTCAATCTTTGCCGCATAGACGAAGAAGGCGCCCACCACCTCGACGGTGATGAAATCGAACAGGTGAGCGATGTCGTGCGTCAATGGAAGGAAGCCGAAAAGACCGCCATCGGGAAAATTTTCGATTGATATTTTGTATCGGTGTTGGGGCGCGACGTCGCCAGCTTTTCATCGCTCGCCGGTCAAAGCCCTGACGTGTCTTCCAACGAATGAATAAGACCGGCCGACATCGCATTCGCCATCCACGACGTGACGTTCAAAGTCGTGTCCCGCGAAGAAACACCGCGAAGTGCCTCTGGTCGTCGCTGGCGCCAGCCGCCCCCTCCTCAAGCGTTTGGCGTCACGCTTCGACCGCGGCGTCGTCGACGTCTTCGACGTCATCGACTGCCCCTCCGATTTGTGAGCCACTGTTCGAAGGGCCGCGCTAGCGAGTGCGCTCAGCGTCTTTGCGAATGATTTGGTCAGGTGAAGATCTACCATTACTTGATGAGAACGATCGCTAAAATCCAAAAACAATTTCGGTTCTCAATCGGCGTTTGAACAAGTCGCAAATCGGAAATTTGGGCGCGACAGTCGGAGCACCTGTGCAGCTGGTACAGTAGGCGGCAAGGAATGCGGCACCCAACTACAGTGAGTTATATACATTTCGCTCATAAGCCGAATTGTTGGTTGTTTCTCAAGTCCTTGTTAGATAACAGGACTGTGTAAGGATCGGAGGGCGGGGGATTGGCTCTGGATGTTCAGGCTTTTTCCGGATTCACGTGCGGCCGTCATCGCATCCATCCTAGACAGGTCGTCTGAGTTTGCGATTTTCGCGACTGATATCGATGGTAACATTACTTTCTGGAATTCCGGTGCTGAAGTCATCTTCGGCTGGAGTGAGTCCGAGGCTGTCGATCGATCCGTCGATCTGATTGCAATTGACGAACAATCGACGTCTCACCCCCTTCAGGAAGAGATGGAGGCTGTCCTCTCGGACGATTCCGCGTCGCTCGAGCGCTGGTTTCGCCGGAAAGACGGATCTTCGGCCTATGTTACAGGCTCGATATTCGCATTGTCTGCCGACGGCCCGGAAAACGCCTCGGGCTTCCTTGTCGTCGCAAGCGATAAGACGTTCGAATTCGAAGCTAGGCAGCGATTGACTACAAGCGAAGAGCGCCTGCAATTGGCACTCACCGCGTCCGGAATGGTCGGTGTCTGGGACTACCACGTAGAGACCGATCTCGTATTTGCTGACGAGAACTTCGCCCGCATCTATTCAGTCGATCCGGAGCGCGTGATCGAGGGTGTTGCCCGCGAAAACTACGTCCGTGCTCTCCATCCTGATGACAGGGAAAAACTGGACCTCGCGCTCGCCGCTACGATCGATCGCGGTGAACCGTTCTCGTGCGAATACCGTCTCATACAGAAGGACGGCTCCATTCGATGGGTTCTTGCACGCGGCGGCCTTGTGCCCGGTCCAGAGGGTGGCCCCAGACGGTTACCGGGGGTCGTGGTCGACATCACCGAGCGAAAACAGGCGGAGGAACGTCGGGAGATTCTCGCCCGCGAACTCCAGCATCGCATCAAGAACATTCTCGCGGTCGTGAGCGCTATTGCGACGCAGACCTTTCGGGGCGCGGCCAGCAAGGATGAAGCCATCGCGCAATTCTCGGCCAGGCTCCGCGCACTTGGCAGGGCACAGGATGCACTGATGCAGGCCGATCTCATTTCGGCTGATTTTCGGGAAGCCATCGCGGCGGCCGTTCTTCCTCACATGGAATCGGCCGATAGCTTCAGGATATCAGGTCCGCCACTGACCATATCGGCGTCGATCGTTCTTTCGGCGACACTGCTCGTTCACGAGCTCGCCACCAATGCGGTCAAATACGGGTCGCTGTCGCGTCCCGGTGGATACGTCGATATTCGGTGGGAAACGCACGATGTCCCCACCGGTACAGCCTTAGAGATAGTGTGGAGCGAATTCGGCGGGCCACCACCTGTGCTCAGCGAACGTCGTGGTTTCGGATCGAGGCTGATCAGGAGAGGCCTCGGTGCGGACGCAAATTCAGTGACCACGGACTACCGCCCGACGGGATTGGTGTGCACGATCAAGGCGGTTCTGCCGCCTGTCCCAACCTCGCATCAAACCGGCTTCAAGAGAGCGAGCCCCCTCAATGATTGAGTCTTCCTCCGTGGAAATTGCATCGATCGAGCGTCTGGACACGGGCATCACCGGTCTGAATCGCATTCTGGGCGGCGGCCTGATACGTGGCTCGGCCTACATCGTTCAGGGCCCGCCCGGTGCGGGAAAGACGGTGATGGCCAATCAGATCTGCCACCAGCAGGCCAAGAACGGGGAAAACGCTCTTTACCTGACATTGCTGGCCGAAAACTTCGGGCGAATGTTTGCGAATATGCAGGGCTTTTCGTTCTTCGATCCGGAACAGGTGCCTGAAAAGGTCTTTTATTCCAGCGTCTATTCCACCGTCAGGGACGAAGGACTTGCCGCCCTCAGCCGCGCACTCCTGCAGGAACTGAGGAAACGAAAGCCATCCGTCGTCATCCTCGACGGCCTCTTCGCGGCACCCTCAAATCCTGATCGGGCGGCGGACGCCGATGATTTCAGGCTCTTCGTCCACGAACTCTCGATGCAGGCGGCCCTGACGAACACCACGGTCATGATCTTGACCAATCAGGATCGGGCGGCGTCGTCTCCGGAATACACACTGGTCGATGGCTGGATCGAAATTGTCGACGAGATCCGCGGTGAGAGATCGCTCCGGTCGCTTATCGTCCACAAGCAGCGCGGCGGTGAAATCATTCGTGGACGAAACGAGTTTCGGATCTGCGACAGGGGTATCGAACTTTATCCGAGGCTCGAAGCGATCGCTCCCATCGGGGAGTCAGGAAACGCCTCCATCCATCGTCTGACAAGCGGGATTGCGGCGCTCGACCAGATGATGCGCGGCGGCATTCCGGAATTTTCGTCCACCGTCCTCCTTGGTCCGACCGGCAGCGGCAAGACCACGGTCGGGTTGCAGTTCATTGGCGAGTCGAGCCCCGACGAGAAAGGCGTGCTGTTCGGCTTCTACGAAACGCCCTCCCGCCTGTTCCGCAAGGCGAAAGCACTCGGCATGGATCTGGAAAAGCTGGCAGACGAAGGCTCTCTCGCCATCCTGTGGCAGCGACCGCTCGAAAATCTCATCGACGACCTTGGCGAACAACTGCTTCGTGCCGTCGAGGCAACGGGTGCCCGCCGGGTTTTCGTCGACGGCATCAACGCATTCGTCGGATCGGCACCATCGGACCTTCGATTGAACGCGTTTCTGCGCGCTTTGAACGATATGCTGAAGGAACTCGGTGCCACGACCGTCTTCACGCGGGAGGTCCCGCAGCTCTTCTTTCCGGAGACGCTGGCAGCGCAGGAGCTGTCCGGGACGATCGACAACTCTATTCTTCTTCACTACGCGCTCGAAGGCAATGCCGTCCGGCATCGGGCCTCGATCCTGAAGGTCCGCGACAGCGACTTCGACCACATCAGTCAGGAATTCGAGGTGACGAGTGGCGGGGTCGTCCTTCGGCAGTCCGCCGATCCGGCAGATCGCGACAAGACGACGACCAGCGGTGCCAGCTCCACAGGCCAATCCGGCGGAGTCGCCAACACGGAGTCCAACCGATGACCCGGCTGCTGATCGTCGAGGACGAGGCGACAATGGCCATGCTCACCTCGCTCATGCTCGAAGACGAGGGCTATGAGGTCGTCATCGCCTCCAACGGGAAAAAGGGCCTGGAAATGGTCCGCGAATTAACGCCCGATGCCATCGTGAGCGATTACATGATGCCGACGATGGACGGATTGGAGATGGTGCGTCAGCTTCGGGCAGAGGATTTCGAAATTCCGGTCCTGCTGCTGAGCGCAATTCCCGAACGGCGATTGCCGGTGAGCGGCGAGAAGGCGTATCAGGCCTATCTTGCCAAACCCTTCCTCGAAAAAGATCTGGTAGATTTAGTTGCCGCGCTCGTCCGCAAGATCGGTCACGATGCGCCTCTTCAGGCATCCTGATAGTGCCGGTGAGGCAAAGGATGAAGTCGGATCCAGCCATGACTTATTGGAAGAGCACGGCTGAACCGTTTTTGATCGCAAGAAGGATCGACGCGCGATCCGTTTCGACATCACGCTTGGAGAGACCACGACGTCCGAGTCATTCCATTCTCGTCATGTGAGCGTCGAAAAAATCGAGGCGATCGATTGGAACGGCTTTCTTCGGTTCAATGATGGACTTGGGCGGTCTGGCGTGAATTTCCTCATGGTCGCTCCACGGCGGCCATTTCAATGACTATCGTCCCGAGTCCTCCAAGCGAGCGAAGCGTCTTTTTCCGAAACATCGTCTCGACGGGAAACCCATCTCCACTCGTAATCATCGAACGGATGATAGGCCGGACGCGTTGGTTGCCGGGTCAAGCCCGGGATGACGACGCTGATGGATCTCTCCTTGAAAACGAGAGGCACAGCGACCGGCAGAAGGCAAAATCTTATCCCCGCTCCCGCTACCCCGCCTACACTCCGTCAATCGCATACCGGATGGCAAGGGTGATCGCCGGGATCCCTCGGGAATGCATAAGGTGTCTGCGGCGCGGGCGTGGACCGGCCCACTCGGCCTTTTCCCCGAAAGTAGGAAACGCCAACAGCCGCCCGGAATGTTAGGGTCGTCTCTCGGGCCAGACGTTCATCGGCCCGTTCCCGCGAAACCCGTCATCCGGCGGTACGCCTCACGCCGCCCGTGGCTCGATCTCGTGATAGTGGCCGGAGCGCCGGGCCTCCATCAGGTCATAGGCATTCTGCAAGCGCAGCCAGAAGCCCTCGGACGTGCCGAAATAGCGGGACAGGCGCAGGTCGGTATCCGCGGTGACGGAACGGCGCCCGCGGACCAACTCGCCAATGCGGGTCGCCGGCACGCCGATGGCGGTGGCCAGCGCGTTCTTGGTCAGCCCCATGGGCTCCAGATAGTCTTCGAGCAGGATCTCGCCGGGGTGCACGTTGGGCAGCCAATCCTCGGTCGTCTGTTCGCTCATGCCTGCCTCCTCAATGTCAGTGGTAATCGACGATCTCGACGTCGTAGGCGTTGCCAGCGTCCCATCGGAAGCAGATGCGCCATTGGTCGTTGATGCGGATGCTGTGCTGGCCGGCACGGTTGCCCTGCAATGCCTCCAGACGGTTGCCAGGAGGAATGCGCAGGTCGTCCAGTACCGCCGCCGCATCCAGCTGCCGCAGCTTCTTCAACGCCGTGCGTTGAATGTCACCGGGTAGCTTTCGAGCCGACCGACCGCTGGCGATCGTCTCGGTCTGTTTGTCGTTGAAGCTGACGATCATCCGGTCGACGTGCTGTGAAGTTGAAGCGAGTGTAACGCGATACGGCATATAACGCAATGCGTCATATCCGTTACAACAATCTCGGCGTAGCTACGGGCTATCAAGCTTGAGAGTGCGACCCCGAGCGACCGGGATTGGCACGCCCCTGCACCGAAACTTATCCCCGCCTCTGCGCCATCGCCTACACTCCGCCCATCGCATTCCGGATGGCACGGGTGATCGCCGGGATCCCTCGGGAATGCGTGCGGTGTCTGCGGCGCGTGGCTTATTCCGGAAGCTGCCGCGTCCCGGACGTCTCGCGGCCCCGTTGGCTCCTCGCGTACTACGGCGCGGGTGTGGATCGGTCCACTTAACCACCTTTAAGGGGTGGGAAACGCCAACAGCCGCCCGAAAATTAAGGGCTTGCCTGCGGGCCAGCCGTTCATCGGTCCTTTCCGTCGAAACCCGCCCCTTGGGCGGCGATCCGGTGAGAACGCCGGGAACGGGCCTGCCGCGGGAGGGCTTTTGAGGCTCGAGCGCAGCGAGTTCGACAAATCCCGCGCGGGGTGCGCCGGTGGCGAACCGACCAACACCCAATTCTCGGAGGGTTTGCCTCCGGCGCTCCGCTGCCAAGGCGGACCGACATGCGGGATCGTCCCAATGGCCTGCCACTTAAGGGGACGGTCCAAGCAAGACTCCCGCAAACCCCGGCTCGGCACCGAGCGCGGGAACGCCAAGCCGTGCCCTTTCCCGAGGTCCCGGCGTTGAAAGCCGCCTCGCCTTCCATATCTGCCCGTCTTCTTGAAACATTGCGGAGGCGATCATGGCGAAGACGGCGTTCATCGGGCTTGGAGTCATGGGGTACCCGATGGCGGGTCACCTGAAGAACAAGGGCGGCCACGACGTCACGGTGTGGAACCGCACGGGCTCGAAGGCCGAGAAATGGGCCGGCGAATACGGCGGCGCCCATGCCGCGACGCCGAAGGAGGCAGCGAGCGGCGCCGAATTCGTCTTCATGTGCGTCGGCAACGACGACGACGTGCGCTCGGTCGTCTACGGCGACGACGGCGTTCTCGCCGGCATGGAGAGCGGGGCGACCCTCATCGACAACACCACCGCCTCGGCCGAACTCGCCCGCGAACTTGCCGCCGCCTGCAGCGAGAAGGGCGTGAAGTTCATAGACGCGCCGGTCTCGGGCGGTCAGGCGGGCGCCGAGAACGGCCAGCTCACCGTCATGTGCGGCGGCAGTGAGGCCGATTTCGACGCGGCGAAGCCCGTGATCGAGTGCTATGCCAAGATGGTCGGCCTGATGGGCGAAGCCGGCTCGGGCCAGATCACCAAGATGATGAACCAGATCTGCATCGCCGGTCTCGTCCAGGGCCTGTCGGAAGCGATCGCCTTCGGCCAGAATTCCGGCATGGACATCGAGAAGGTGATCTCGGTCATCTCCAAGGGCGCCGCCGGCTCCTGGCAGATGGAAAACCGCTGGAAGACCATGAACGACGACCACTACGACCACGGCTTTGCCATCGAGTGGATGCGCAAGGATCTCGGCATGTGTCTCGCCGAAGCCAAGCGCAACGGCTCGCAGCTGCCGGTGACGGCGCTGGTCGACCAGTTCTATTCGGAGGTCGAGGCCATGGGCGGCAAGCGCTGGGATACCTCGGCCCTGCTCGCGCGCCTGCGCAAGCCGGCCAAATAGTCAGGCGGCGAGTTCGGCGGCGCGCATGTGGATTTGCAGCGTGTCGCTGAAGGTCTGGGCATCGAACGGCTTCATCAGGATGCCGTTCGCCCCGGCCCGCCGAAACCGCATCAGCGCCCCGATATTGCGCTCCACGATCGCGACGAGGATCACCGGCCGCTTGCCGCCCAGCTCCTCGCGGATCGCCTTGACCAGATCGGTGACATTGTTCGCCGCGCCGGTGGAGGAGAGAATGGCAAGGTCCGGAAGCTCGCCCTTCGCGATATGCGCCTCAGCCTCAGCGAGGGTTTCGACGACCGTGACGTCGTAATCGGCCTTGGCCAGAATCCGCTCGCCGATCTTCCGAACGATCGGCATCTCGTCGAACAACAGGCATGTCGCCATGGCGGGACGCTCCCTCTTTGAATAAACGCGGATAGGGTCACCGCCAAGCGGCATTCCAACCGGAGCTTATCCTGAGGAAGCTTGCCAAAAGGTATGCGACAAGGCCGGGTTTTCAGCCGATGGTAAAGGTGACGCTGCCGTCTTCGACCTTGTGAGAGACGGTCAGGCCCGCTTCGTTTGCGCAGAACAGCATATAATAGGGCTGGATCGTCTGGGCGCTGATCGGCTCGCCCTCATAGGTGCCTTCGATCAGCGCGATCGTATCGGGCTGCATGCGGATGCGCTGGGCCTTGGCGGAAACGATCGCGCGGCCCGGATCGGCTTGTTCGATCACCACCTTCACCTCGCCGCCACGGCTGATGCTGGAGGTCGCGAGCACGATCAGGTTGAGGACGGCCTTCGCAAAATTCTTCGGCGCATATCCCGGCTCGCCGGACCAGACGAGTTCGGGCTTTTCGTGGGCCATATACCCTTCGGCCACCGTCTTCGCATCGTTGAGATCGATCGCCGCGGTCTGCGAGCCTGACGCGCCGTAGGCCATGCGGGCGAACTGAAGCTTGCCAACGGCCGCCTTGCAGGAATTGCGCACGAGGCCCATCGACTCGGCGTCGTCCGGCATGTCGTCGAGGAGTTCGAGCCCGCTCTGAATGCCGAATACAGGGGAGATGATGTCGTGACAGATCTTGCTCGCAAGCAGCGCCGCGAGATCGGCCGCGGCGAGTTCTGGCAGTTTGTTCATCAGGCGTTCCTCGTATCGGTTTGGCGCGGCCTTCTCGAACCGCATGATCGTCGGGCGCTCGGCTCGCTTCCGCACCCATGAATTCCGACGCTCGTAGAGCGGTCCGGAACGGCAGGCTCAACGCTTCCCACCTTGGCATCCCCTTTCAGACTTGCGCCAGCCTGATTTCCGGCCTCTCAAACTTCGTTAGCGATTTCGAAAGCCTAACGTTTTCTAATGGCGGACCAGAACGCTCGCCCATGCGCAAATTCCGCGCCCATTCGATCGGAGGGGGGTCGACCGCCCATGTCATCGGCACGATTTTCTATCGCAGCAGCCCTGATCTCAGTCCTGTCCTCCGCATTGGTGTTCTCACCCGGCAAGGCCAGCGCACAATACGCCGCTCCGGCACAGGGGGGATATTCCACCCAGCCAAATTATACGGCGCAGTCTGGTGGATACGCCGATCCGGCTGGCACCTATGCGACGCAGAACGGCTACGGCACGCAGCAAACCTACGGAAACCAGCAGCCCTACTCGGCTCAGCAGCAGCCAGCGCCTGCCGGCGGTGCGGACTATTCTTTCGATGAAGTGCTGCGCTCCGGCCATCAGTTCTTCGGCGCGACATCGGGCGGCCTCGCCCAGCTCATGCAGCAGGCGATCCAGAGCTACGGTTTACCGAATGGCTACATCCTCGGAGAGGAGGCCTCGGGCGCCTTCATCGGCGGGGTGCGCTTCGGAGAGGGCACGCTCTACACGAAGAACGCGGGCAATCACCGCATCTTCTGGCAGGGACCTTCATTAGGCCTCGACGCCGGCGCGGACGGCGCCCGCACCATGATGCTCGTCTACGATCTGCCCTCCGTTCAGGCAATCTATGGTCGCTATGGCGGGATCACCGGTACCGCTTATCTTGTTGGCGGTTTCGCGATGACCGGGCTGAAGCGTGACAATGTAATGATCGTTCCGATCAAAACGGGCGTCGGCGCACGCCTGGGCGTGAACATCGGCTATCTGAAGATGACGCCGGCTCCGACCTGGAACCCCTTCTGAGCCACCAAAGGCCCCAGACCCAGCGCCATGACGAACGCGGCGCGCGGCACACTTCTTGCTGAACGTCGCTCGCAATCGCGCAACAGCTGACGGTTTTCCTCGCCCTTCATTCGTTTGGGGGGCGAATTCCGCACGAAGGCGACCTATCTTGTTTCGGCCTTCATCAGGATAGTCGTTCGCGCCCATGATTACCGCCGCCCTGACATTTGCTTTCGGGTTTCTGCTCGCACTGCTCTGCGCCCTGCTGATCGCGCCGCTCGTCTGGAAACGGGCTCGCTCGATCGCCAAGCAGGAATTCGAGGCGACGATCCCGGTCAACGCGCGGGAAATCCAGGGCACCTATGATCGATTGCGCGCACAGACCGCGTTCGAGGCACGCCAGCGCGAGATCGCATCGGAAGAGCGCGAACGCCGGGCCGCCCTCGAACGGGCCGATGCCGGACGGGTGGCGAGCGAGAACGCGGAGCTGAAGGCGCGCACCAAGGCGCTCACCAAGCAGGTTTCTCAGCAGATGAGCGAACTAGAGGAACTCAATACGGCTCTGTCCAAACGCGAGGCCGAAGCCGATGAAGTCGACACCGAGCTGCGCGAGGTCCACCATGACCTGAGGGTCCGGATCGAGGAGTTCGAGGAGCTGGGCCGCCGCTTCGAAGAGATGACCGACATCGCCGACGAGCGAAAGGTCCAGATCATCACGCTGGAAACGCGCAATGACGAACTCGCCGACGATCTGCGGGTTCTGGAGCGGCGCTCGCGTGAGAGCGCCAATTCAGTCGACCGGCTCTCGAACGAAGTCGACGGTCTGCGAGCCCAGCTTTCGAAAGAGCGGTCGACGAACCAGCGCCTGGAGGCCAAGGTGACCCGTCTGACCGGCCAGCTTTCCGATCGCGACGACCAGCTGGAACGCATCTTCTCGCGCGGCGGAGGTGAACGGGCGACGGCAACGAGCCGGGCCATCAACGCCGAAGAGCGTGCCGAATACAGGCTGAGGCGCTCAGCTGAAGCGGAAGCGAATGCTGAAGACGGCGACGAAAATACCGAGGTCGCCGACGATATTGCCGAGGAGAAGCCTGAGCGCTTCGAGGCGAACGGATCGGCCGACCACGCGTCGCTGGAAGCAATTGATGATCCGGCAAAACTCCGTGAAGAGGTCGCCGACATCGCCGCTCAGGTCATCGATCGGACAGCCCGGCAGGAAGGCCCCTCTTCGCCGATCGAAGCCATACTGGCCTCGGCTGAAGACGATCAGCAGAGCGCGGCCGGCACTTACAAGAGCCTTGCAGCCCGTGTGGGCGCGATGCGCCGCGAGCGTGAGAGCGAAGCCGCACAATAATTGTCTTTGCCTCGGTCGGTCACCAACCACAATCGAGGGATTTTAATCAGGCCGCCCGATCAATCGCGCAATTCGCGGCGGAGGACCTTGCCGACATTGGACTTTGGCAGTTCGTCGCGAAATTCGACGACGCGCGGGCGCTTGTAGCCGGTCAGTTTTTCCCGGCAATAGGCCTTCACAGCCGCCTCGTCGATGGACGGATCGTCCTTCACGACGACCAGCTTGACCGCTTCGCCGGAACTCTCGTCCGGAACCGCCACGGCCGCGGCTTCCACGATACCGGGCATCGAAGCGACGACATCCTCGATCTCGTTCGGATAGACGTTGAAGCCCGAAACATTGATCATGTCTTTCTTCCGATCGACGATCCGGAACCAGCCGTTCTCGTCCATCACGCCGATATCACCTGTGCGGAAGAAACCGTCCTCGGTCATGACCTTCTCGGTCTCTTCCGGCCGCTCCCAATAGCCGGCCATGACCTGCGGGCCCTTGATTGCGATTTCGCCCTCTTCGCCCTGGGGCAATTTCTCGCCGTCTTCGGAAAGGATCGCCATTTCCGTGCCCGGCAGGGGCAGGCCGACAGTCCCGGTATATTCCGTGCCGAGGGTGTAGTTCGCCGAGGCCACGGGCGAGGTTTCGGAAAGGCCGTAGCCCTCGCAGATGGAGGTTCCGGTCAGTTCCTCCCACAACTCGGCGGTCTTTTTCTGCACCGCCATCCCACCACCGACCGATAGGAGCAGCGGCGACCAGTCGACAGACTTCGCATCCTTGTGGCGGGCGATCGCACCGAACAGCGTGTTGACGCCCGGAAAGCTGTGAAAGGTCTTGCCCTTGAGCGCCTTCAGGAGGGCAGGCAAATCGCGCGGATTGGGGATCAGGATGTTGGTGCCGCCCATGCGCATGCACAGCATCATGTTCACCGTGAATCCGAAGATGTGATAGAGCGGCAGGGCGCAGACCATCGTCATCGTGTTACCCGGCTTGATCTGGGTGAGCGCCGGCCCGAACCAGAGTTCGACCTGGAGGACGTTAGCGATGACATTGCCGTGGGTAAGCGCTGCGCCCTTCGAAACGCCCGTCGTGCCGCCGGTATATTGCAGCACCGCAACGTCGTCGAGCTGCCCCGCGGCCGGGGTGAATTTCGCTGACTTTCCCTCTTTTATTGCGTCCTTGAAAGCGATTGCCCCCGGCAGATCGTAGTCCGGCACCATCTTCTTGATCTTGCGCACGACGAAGTTGGTGACGAACCGCTTCACCGTTGACTGAAGGTCGCCGATCGTGGTGACGATGACATGCTCCAGCGAAGTCTTCTCTTTGCAGGTCGCGACCGTCTTCGCCATGTTTTCGAGGACGATAATCGCTTTCGCGCCGGAATCCTTCAACTGATGGGTGAGCTCGTTGGGCGTGTAGAGCGGGTTGGTGTTCACCACGACGAGACCAGCCCTCAGAGCCCCTGCGACCGCGACGGGATAGGCCAGTACGTTCGGCATCATCAGCGCGATCCGGTCACCCTTCCTGAGGCCGATCGACTGAAGGTAGGCCGCGAAATGCCGGGACTTCTCGTCGAGTTCGGAAAAGTTCATCTCCGAGCCCATCAGGCTAAAAGCAATGATGTTCCCGTGCTTCGTGAATGCTTCGTCCAGAAGATCGGCAAGTGATCCATAACTGTGCTGCGGCAGTTCGCGGGGCACACCCTCTTGGTATTGCTGGAGCCAGGGCGCGTTCATGATGTTTCCTCTTGTGTTTTCAAGCAGCCTAGCTGACCCATGACCGGAAGCAAGCGGCGTTTGAGTCCAAACGGAAACAAAGGCCGGAAAGTGCCAGGAGGCGTTTGAATGACGACTGAAGAAGGCGTGCGGGACGAAGGACGTATCGTCACTTACGAGCGTGAGGGACTAAACCTCGCGATGCGGGTTTTCGGACCCACCAAGACCCAGAAGGCACCGATTGTATGCCTGCCGGGTCTTACCCGGAACAGCAGGGACTTCACCGCCTTCGCAAATGCGATCCGCGATCTCGATCCGGAGAGAACGGTGATCGCTTTCGATTACCGTGGGCGCGGGCTATCCGACGCCGCGTTGGAGGCCGAGGCTTACAACGCCGCCGAGGAGGCCAAGGACGTTCTCGCCGGCCTCGATCATCTGGGCGTAAGGACAGTCGATCTCGTCGGCACATCGCGCGGGGTGATCGTGACCCATCTGATCGCGGCGATGGCCGCCGACCGGATTGCTCGCGTCGTCTTCAACGATGCGGGACCGCGCATCGAAGTGGACGGCCTCCTCGGCATTCGAGAGTATCTCGGCGCCGCGAAGGCGCATGAGAGCCTCGACAAGGCCGCGAACGCGATCGAGGCGTTGTTCGGCCCGACTTTTCCTGCACTCGACCGCGCCGATTTCGAACGCCAGACGCGCGCGCTCCTCGTCGAGCGGGAAGGCGTCTGGGTTCCTGACTTCGATCCGAAGCTTCTGAAAACACTCGACACGCTTGAACCGGGCAAGCCTCTGCCGGAACTTTGGCAGCTGTTCGATCTCCTAAAGGAAAAGCCCCTCCTCGTGCTGCGCGGGGAGCATTCGGACATCCTTTCGGTCGAGACGGCGGACGAGATGGCCGCTCGCCATCCCGATTGCCGGGTGCATGTCGTCGAGGGCCAGGGCCACGCGCCCTTCCTCGAAACGGCGGGACTGCCACGACTGATCCTCGATTTTCTGGCGACATGATAACCATTCGGTTGTCATGAACGGTAATTCATAAGGCGTCCGAACAGGATATCCCGTTGGCATGGCTTTGCGTTTGCGAAGCCTCACCGACCTGCGCCACAATTGCTGTAGCCAGACGGCAGCCCCCATGCTACCTTGACCAAGCGGAACGACATTTCATCGAGGATTGCTGAATGTCCAATCTTGCGGGCAAAGCCTATGGCATGAATGTCGTTACGCCGAGCAAGCCGCGGTGGACGTTTCTGAACAACCTCATCTTCATGGTGTCCCGCGCCCTCCCCGCTCGCCTGGGCGGGCTTCTGGGCCTTTCCATCATCCATTTCGCGCGGTGGACGATCGTCAAATGTGACGAATGGCCGGACCTCGGGCAAGGCCAGCAGAACCTTGCCTATGATTACATGATCTTCAATTCCAACTTCAACGGAACCTGGGATCAGTATATCGACGCGTTCTCGGACGGGATTCCTTCAGGCCTCGATTTCTTCTGGTATTCGGCGCTGAAATATCCGGCCTCGATTCCGATCTCGCCGTTCAAGCAATACATCACGCATAATCAGATTCAGACAGATTATTACTACAATGCGACGCCCGGCTCGGCCCAGCGTGACATCAAGTGCGCCTTTGCGGTCTACGACGCGGTTCTGAAACTCCAGAAAATGCACGGAGACAGCTCGCCGGAAGAGTTCGCCCGGGCCTACCGGGACGCGCTGCTGCGCATTCAGGGCTGTTTCGGAGAGCCCGGCTACGGCCCGATCGCCAGCCTCGACACCGAATATGCGGATGTGAACCGCGAGGCCTTCGTGAAGAAGGCCGCGCAGGTCTTGAAGGCGCGCAACGAGCTGGCAACGGAGTGATGCCGGAAGGGGCTTTGATCCAAGGAATTTGAGACATGCCGAATTTCGACACCGGCCACTACTTCCTCACGGTTCTCGCTCCGATCAAGAACGGCGCGATGCCCAGCGGCGAGACCGAGCAGCAGTCCTACAACACGTCCTATGTGCAGCAGCTGCGCCAACGCCTCGCAATCCTGCCGACCGCCCTGCAATCGCCGGCGACCGAACAGATCGGCATCAACTCGCCCTTCGCGAACGAGATGAGTACGCATTTTTCGCGCATGCTCGTGATCAACGACGTGGTCTTCAACGGGCGAACCTACCGCAATCCAATCGTGGACGCGTTGGGCGGACACGATCCGCTGAGTCCGCAGAAAGTCGATAATCTTTCGAGCAGCTATCTGCTCTGGACGGTGGACTTCGACGCAGTGAGGGAGATCGGCGATCCGCTTCCCACCACGCTTACCGAAAAGGAGCAGGACGAGGTTCGGGACGCCTATCTGCGGCGTGCCTGGACCGCGATGGAGGCCGAACTTCAGGAGATTTTCAGCCATTGCTACGGCTTTGAGAACGTAAAGTCGCGCGGCGATTTCGTCGCCTATATCCGCAAATGCCAGGTCGAGACGACCATGCCGTTCAACGACTACTGGCTGGAGACGCCGAAGCTGCCTTCGCTGAACGTGACGGCGATTTTGGCGGCAGTGGGCATCCCGGCCGTGGTGACCGTGCTCGCGCTGATCAGCTGGCTCATCGGCGCGGGGAGTGTTCTCTTCGTTTTGCCCTCGCCCG
This sequence comes from Fulvimarina thalattae, assembly GCF_040239565.1. Lineage (NCBI taxonomy): Bacteria > Pseudomonadati > Pseudomonadota > Alphaproteobacteria > Hyphomicrobiales > Aurantimonadaceae > Fulvimarina > Fulvimarina thalattae. The sequence continues at coordinate 50,765 of NZ_JBEHWS010000008.1, read as the reverse complement.
GCTGGACCTTCATCGTCGCGGCGCTGCTGACCGCCTTGGCGGTTTGGCTCTCCTACAAGTTCGCGCTGAAGGAAGGCATGAGAGCGATGCCGCCCGGACCCTATGCCGATCTGCCGGGCGTGCTGAAATCGCTCTATGTCCAGCAGACCTTTTCGCAATTCGCGATCGACAGCCAGGGCCTGAGCGACGAGGCGCTGCACAACGCGTTCGGCAAATATTGCGACAAGCACAAACCTGACGATCGGATGACGCCGAGCCAGCGGCCGGGCTTCATCGCGATCAATCGCAAGGGTGCCATCGTCAAAGCTGGCGAGAGGGCGGCGTCATGAACCGCGAACTCAATCTCGACGATATCCAGGGCAACATCACGCGGGCCTATGGGCGCTACAGCTTCCCGTTCTCGCGCTACTTCTTCTTCCACATCTCGGACCGCAAGGCCGGGCGGGACTTCGTGGAAGAAGTCCGGCCGCTGATCACCACCGGCGCGCGGTGGACGCCCGAGACCAAGCCGCTCGTCACGCACAATATCGCGTTCAGCTGGATCGGGCTTCTGGCGCTCGGGCTTTCGACGCGGACGCTGAAGTCGATGCCGGACGAGTTCATCGACGGCATGAAGGAGCGGGCCTTCGTTCTCGGCGACTCAAGCCCCGACAAGGTGCGGGCGAAGGATACGAACTGGTGCGCGCACTGGGATCCGATCTGGCGCGACAATCGCAGGCGCTTCGACGAGAACACGCTGGAGAACGAGGACGTTCACATCTGGATGTCGCTCAACGCCCAGTGCCTGGAGGGGACAAGCGATCCGGTGCCGGAGCTCGAAGAGGCCACCGAGAACCTCAGGGCGATCTGCAAGAAGCTGAAGAACAAGGTCTCGATCCTCGCCAAGAACGGCAAGGCGGGAAACGAGGAATATCAGGCCGGCAATGCGGTCTTCATGACGCTGCCGGACGGCACCAAGACGCCGACGCCGCAGGAGCATTTCGGGCTGACCGACGGGATCGGCGATCCGGTGTTCTACGGGCAGCACGCCGACAAGCTGGAAGCCTCGAACGTCGTCGGGCGAGGCAAGTGGATGGACGCCAAGAAGGGCTGGGAGCCGCTGGCGACAGGCGAATTCCTGCTCGGCCACCCGGACGAGAGCCAGGAGCTGCCGCCGGCCTCAAAGCCGCCGGAGTTCACCAACAATGGCAGCTTCCTCGTCTACCGAAAGCTGCATGAGAACGTGGCGAGCTTCAACCAGGTGCTCGACGAAGAGGCCGAGACCTTTGCGAAGGTGATGGACGTGCCCTTCGAGGAGGCGCGCGAGACGCTGATCGGCAAAATGGTCGGCCGCTGGCGCGATGGCGTGCCCCTTATGGTGGCCCCGACCTATGCCGAGTGGCAGCAGTTCCGGAAGGACAAGGGGTTCGACAATCCCGCAACGCCGATGGCCTATGTCGACTACCTACGTGGAAAGGAGGTCGACGACTTCCGCTACGGCGAGGACATGCAGGGACTGAAATGCCCGGTCGGCGCTCATCTCAGGCGCGTAAACACGCGTGATTATCTCGCCCCGCTCAACAAGCGGAGCGGCGATAACCCCGCCTCCAACACCGCCCTCAACAAGCGCAGGCGCATCATGCGGCGCGGCCTGCCCTACGGCCCGACGGAGCTGGGGAACGCGACGGACGAGACCGAGCAGGGCGTCGTCTTCATGGTGATCTGCTCGAACATTTTTCGTCAGTTCGAGTTCGTGCAGCAGCAGTGGATCCAGTACGGGCTCGATTTCAACGAGGGCAACAACACCTGCCCGCTGCTCGGCAATCACGATATCCACAAGCGCCACGCGATCCCGGCCGATCCGAAGTCCGGCAAGCCGCCCTACATCATGAGCAAGCTGAAAACCTTCGTGGAGACGCGCGGGGGCGAATACTTCTTCATCCCATCGATGAGCGCGCTCCGCATGCTCGGCATGGGGATCGTCGATCCGACCTGACGAACGCCTCGCGCCATGGAAAATGCAACGGTCTCATGCCGAAGAACGGATACCGTGAATGCTGTCAGCCCTCTCCAACCTGGTTCGCGTTCCCGCCCGCATCGCGGCCAATCTCGGCGAGGGTATCGTTGCGCTCGGCAGGCTGATCCGCATGGGATTTGCATTGCGCTCAGGTCCTGGGACGTTTGCGGACCGGGCAAAGGCCGCGCTGATCATCCCTTCCAACCAGCGGCTTGTCCTGAGCGTTCTTAGAAGCTTCTGGCCGAACCTCATTCTGTCACGAACTCTCGTTCGCGCGTTTCCAAGCAAGGGAACGGCCGTCATCACGCGGCATGAGGATGTAATCGAGGTCCTCTCGCGCGACGACGATTTCGAGGTCGTCTACGGCCCGCGCATGCGCAAACTGACGGGCGGCGACAACTTCTTCCTCGGCATGCAGCCGGGCTGGGACTACACCCGCGATACCTCCACGATGCGGCTCGCAGCCCGGAGGAGCGATGTCGAGACGCTGGTGGTTCCACGCGCTAGTGAGCGTTCAGAGGAGATCGTCAACAAATCCATGGGCCGGCTCGACCTGCCGGTCGATCTGACGCTTCAGGTGCCCTGGGATATGACCGACCGCTATTTCGGGACCGGGGGTGAACCCGAGAAAATGAAGGCGTGGACGACGACGCTCTTTCAATATCTCTTCATCGATCTCGGCGCCGATGCCGAGCTTGACGCGCGGGCGATGGAAAATGCTGCCGCGCTGCGCGCCTATCTGGATGAGGCGGTCGCCGAGCGGAAGGCAAACCCGACCAAGACCGAGGACATCCTCAACCGCTGCCTCGCGCTGCAATCGTCTGGCACGCCGGGCATGAGCGATCTCGGCATCCGCAACAATCTGCTCGGTCTGCTGATCGGCGCCATCCCGACGATCTCGAAAGCCTCCTGCCTGGCGCTGGACGAACTTTTTCGCCGTCCCGATCAGCTGAAGGGTGCGCAGGCGGCGGCGCGGGCCGGGAACGACAGGCTGATGGCGCAATTCATCTGGGAGGCCCTGCGCTTCAATCCGCACAATCCGATTATCTATCGTCGTGCCGCCCGAGATGCCGTGATCGCCGCTTCGACACTTCGCCAGCGGACAGTTCGAAAGAACTCGATGGTCTTCGCTTCGAATTTTTCGGCGATGTTCGATCGCTACGCCGTGCCATCGCCCGAGGAATTCCGCACTGACAGGCCCTGGGAGTCCTACATCCATTGGGGTTACGGCATGCATCTGTGCTTCGGTGATGCGATCAACCGCGCCGTCATTCCGGCGATCCTGAAGCCGGTTCTGAAGCAGCAGGGGCTCCGCCGGGCCGAGGGCAATGCCGGCGAGATCGACACGGGCGGAACGCCCTTTCCGCAGCATTTCCGGATCGCATTCGATCCGACTTGAGGGGCATCACACCATAAGCCGAAGGAGCATGCGCGATGTCCGACAAGCCGTTTCTGGTGACGCTCCTGCCCAGCACGGACGTCGATCTCGGCCGCTGGCTGCTTCAGCACTGGCAGATGCCCTATACCGAGCATCCGCACGCGCCGCTGTTCCATATTCTGGCGCTCGCCTGGTACGGACAGGGCAAAGACGACTATCCGCTGCTCGTCACCGATACAGAGAAAGTGCCGACCATCGAGAAGTTGGTCGCCCGCTTCGACGCGCACGCCCCGCCCGAGAACCGGCTCGTGCCCGACGCAAAGACCGAGAAGGCGCTGCATGACGAGGTGATGGAGCGCCAGCACTATTTCCGCTGGGAGATGGGCAACGGCACTGTGGATTGGGCCTATTACACGCTTCTGCCGCTCAAGAACCTGACCTGGCCGAGCTTTACGACAGGCGTCCCGTGGTGGGAGAAGGCCTTCGTCGCAGCCGCATATCCGGTGATCCGGTTCGGCATGACGAAGGGTCTTGGCCTCAACGCCGAAGTGGCGCTTCAGGGGCTGACGGCGGTGCGCAAGGGCTTCGATCAGGTCGACGCGCTGCTTGCCGACGGACGCGCCTATCTCGTCGGTGAGCGGCTGACCCTCGCCGATCTCGCCTTCTGCGCATCCGCCGCGCCTGTGGTGCTGGAAGAGCGCTATGGCGGCCATCTCCCGAGGATCGAGGACGTGCCGCTCGCTATGGCCAAGGTGATCCGTGAATTCCGCGAACGGCCCGCGGGTGCGTTCATCAATCGGATTTATGCGGAGGAGCGGAGGCCGATGTCTGTTCGGTCATAGCGGCGTTTGCCGGACGCCAAAGATGGTTGCGGAGCTCACCTGCTCGGCAGTGCGGGTGGCGCTTTTCCCCTTATAGCTTGCTCCTCCATCACCACGGTCAGCGATAGACCATATCAACATTGTCGAAGGCGCCCATGGCGTGGTCTTTGCGAAAGAACTTGTGGTCAGCGTCGAGCCTGTCGGCCGCTTCTTCAGTCCAACGCACGAGATCGGCCTTGAAAAGTGCATGGGGGCTCGCTGCCGCGATGATTGACGGTTCGACGTCGTAGTCGATCTGGCCGAGATCGTCCGAGAGGGCGTGAGCCTCTGCCAATGCCACACCGCAGGTGCGAGCATAATCCTTCCAGGTGCCGAAGCTCAGCTCGTCGAGGTCGATATCGTCGCGGAACGGCGCGCGCTCGCGGCTCATGAAGCTTGTCCCATCGATTTTCGACATCGCCGTAGAAGACATCGCCGTGGGCAAGCCATCGAGAGCCGATTTCCGGGCACGCTTGAACTCGATGATGAGATCGTCGGTCGCGTCCTTGGAAGGGCCTTCGATGAGAATGTAATAGCGCAGCAGGCCCAGCGAGGCCCCTCCGCTTTGTTAGATCGTTGATCGCTTTCTGGAACTTCTCGATTTCTCCGGAGATCGGCTGAAGCTCGTCACTGGCACGGAAGCTCCGGCCCGATTCCTTGAGGTAGCAGCCCTAAAACCATTAGAAAAAAGCCAATCAGGAGGAAGGCGGAGCCGTCACCTGGGCCGCTGCGATCCGGGTATCGATCGTCCGAACTGCTTCCGCAGGACTTGTGTGGGCCGTATCGATCACCAGCGGATTCCTGTCCCAAGGCTGGTACTCCCGTGAGCGCACATGGGCCCATGATGGAAGCACCCATCCGGTCGGATCGCTCACGCGCGTCTCGACCCGCTTACGATGCTCGGTCTCGTCGCTGCAAACGCACTCGACTTCCACGATAGGCACGCCGGCCTGCTCAGCGACATGTCTCCCCCCGTCGCGGCTTGCTCTGACCGGGTTGACGCTGTCGGCTACCACGCAGTTGCCAAGCCGAAAATTGGACAGGCTGACCGCGAAGGCGACTTGGTAACCTTTCGCCCCGACCTCGCGCTTCGGCTCGGATTTGAGCGCGAGTGCGTTCTCGATTTCGTCGACGCGAACATATGCGAATGCGTTATTCGCGACCAATGCCTTAGCTATCGTTGATTTGCCGGTTCCGGGCAGTCCTCCGAACACGATCAGCATGTCACAACGAACCTTGCCATATCCGACTTCAACCTACGGGAATGGGCTGTAACATGGAGCAAGCAAGATTCGCTTCGGGGTTCGAGCGAAACAGCCGTGGTCCGATTGCACAGCTCGAAAAATGCCGGTCGGCTGACTTAGACATTGCGACGAAACCAACAACTGGGTTTCAGGCAAAGCCGTTTCCCACGCCTGCCCTCGCCCTCAGGGCAGATCGGTGCTAGCGGAACGCCCGACACGTCTTATCCCGCCGGCATTCATGATCACCGATCCCTGGTTCTACTGCGCCGCCATTCCGGCGGTCTTTCTCGTCGGCATGTCGAAGGGCGGGTTCGGCGGCACGCTTGCACTGATCGGCGTGCCGTTGATGGCGCTCGCCATCTCGCCCGTGGCAGCCGCCGGCATTCTTCTGCCGATCATGATCCTGATGGATCTGATCGCGCTTTACGCCTGGCGCGGCACCTTCGCAAAATCGGTGCTCATCCAGATGCTGCCGGCCTCGGTCGTCGGGATCGCGGTTGGCTATCTCACCTCGGCCTATGCGCCGCCGGAGGTGATCCGCATCGTCGTCGGGCTTCTGTCGCTCGGTTTCGTCGCCAACTGGTGGTTCCGCACCCGCCATGCCGTGGAGCCGGCGCGTGAGAACCGGGGCCGCGCGTTTTTCTGGGGTGCGGGGGCCGGCTATGGCAGCTTCGTCGCTCATGCCGGCGGGCCGCCCTTTCAGGTCTATGTGGTGCCGCTTCGTCTCGCCCCGACGGATTATGCCGGAACGGCCGTCGTGTTCTTTGCAGTGACGAACGCGGTGAAGCTGATCCCCTATTACGCGCTCGGCCAATTCTCTCACGAGAACCTTCTGACCTCACTCATGCTTCTGCCCGTCGCGCCGATCGCAACGCTCTTCGGCGTCTGGCTCGTCAAGCGGATCGAGCCGCAGCTGTTCTACCGGATCATCTACGGGCTACTGATCCCGGTGGGGCTGAAGCTGGTCTACGACGGGGTAAGTGGCGTTCTCGGATAAGGCCGGTTCGAGGCGCGCATATGAAAACCGTAGCACCAAACGAAAAAGGCCGCGGGCTTTGCCGCGACCTTTCCTCGTTCGAATTAACGTGATCCGGCTCCTCCCGGACCTTGCGCGGTCTTACTGTACCCTGCCGCGCAGCCGCTCGATCTGATCCTTCAACTGAAGTTTCCTAAGCTTCATTTCCTTGATTTCCGCATCGCTTGTCGCGGGTTGTGTCGTCATGGCGGCGACCAACTCGTTGTCGAGCGCCGAATGGCGCTGTTCAAGTTTGGCGATATGGTTTTCCAAGGACATTAGAATCTCCTTCCGTTGGGCGCCCGGCGGGCCTGAACCCATCCGGGCAGAACAGTCAAAGCGTGTCACAAAACTGTCTTGCTGTCGAACCTTTCCATAAGGCTTCGAGCAACTTGGTTTCGTGCCCGCTATCGTGAATGTTGGTGTTTTGCTAAACAGCCGCCAGATTTGACGCGAACACGTTTTCGCGAACGATTCGCGTTTGCGCCGAAAGACGAAAAGAGGATGCGATGGCGGACCAGGAACAGGCTTTGCTGCGGCTGCAGACCGCAAAGCTTCGCCAGGAGCATGCCGATTTCGATGCCGCGATCGAGGCCATGGAAGCTCATGGCTGCGACAAGCTGCGGATTCAGCGCATGAAGAAGAAGAAGCTCCTGATCAAGGACCGCCTGCAGGAACTCGAAGACCAGATCATTCCGGACATCATCGCGTGACCGACGAGACCACCATGCCCCGCGTCGCCATCATCATGGGCAGCCAGTCCGACTGGCCGATCATGAAGAACGCCGCCGATACGCTGACCGAGCTTGAGATTGGATACGAGGCGAAGATCGTCTCGGCTCACCGCACGCCGGACCGGCTCTACGACTTTGCGAACAACGCCAAGGCGAACGGCTACCATGTGGTGATCGCCGGTGCCGGCGGTGCGGCGCATCTGCCCGGCATGACGGCTTCGATGACGCCGCTTCCGGTGTTTGGTGTGCCGATCGAGTCGAAGGCGCTGAAGGGTCAGGACAGCTTGCTTTCCATCGTTCAGATGCCTGCGGGTGTGCCCGTGGGGACCCTCGCGATCGGGCGCGCGGGCGCCGTGAATGCGGCGCTGATGGCGGCGAGCGTGCTGGCGCTGGCCGACGAAGGCATAGCGAGGCGCCTCGACGCATACCGCAAGGCTCAGAGCGAGCGCGTCGCAGAAACCCCTGTCGACGAGGAGCAGGCCCGATGAGCGCTCTTGGCCCCGGATCGACCATCGGCATTCTCGGCGGTGGACAGCTCGGCCGGATGCTCGCCATGGCCGCAGCACGGCTTGGATATCGCACGCTGGTTCTCGATCCCAACAAGGAATCGCCGGCCTTCCAGGTGGCGAACGAGGCGATCGTCGCAGCCTATGACGACCTGCGCGCCCTCGCCCAACTGACAAGCCATTCCGACGTCGTAACCTATGAGTTCGAGAACGTGCCCGTGGCCCCTGCCCGGCAGGCGATCGTCGAGGCCGATCTCTTCCCGCCGCCCGAGGCGCTGGAAGTCGCGCAGGACCGCGTGGTCGAGAAGGCGTTTCTCAATGGCATCGGGATCGAGACGGCGCCCTGGCGTGCGATCGACAGCGTGGAGGAACTCGGCCACGCCCTCATCGACATCGGCACCGACTGCATCCTGAAGACCCGCCGCTTCGGCTATGACGGCAAGGGACAGGCGAGCATCCGCAAGGAAGGCCCGGTCGCCGACGCCTATGAGAGCCTCGGCTCCAAGCCATCGATTCTCGAAGGCAAGGTACCCTTCGCCTACGAAGCCTCGCTGATTGCGGCTCGTGGCAAGGATGGCAGCGTCGCCTGCTACGATCCTGCCGACAACGAACACAGCCTCGGCATCCTCAGGCGCTCGACAGTGCCGGGACGGGTGACGCCGCTCGTTTCGGAGCGGATGGTCGAGACGGGCGGGAAGATTCTCGAAAAGCTGAACTATGTCGGTGTCGTGGGCGTGGAATTCTTCGTGCGCGACGACGAGACGATTCTCGTCAACGAGCTTGCGCCGCGGGTTCATAACTCCGGGCATTGGACCGAAGCTGCCTGCGCAATCTCGCAATTCGAGCAACACATCCGGGCGATCTCCGGCCTGCCGCTCGGCGATCCGAAGCGCCATTCCGATTGCGTGATGGAAAACCTGATCGGCAACGAGATCAAGAAGATCGAGACGCTCGCTGGCGAAAGCGACGTCGTGCTGCACCACTACGGCAAGATCGATGTGAGGGCGGGCCGGAAGATGGGCCATTTCACGCGGCTGAAACGGCTGTCGTGAAGATGTCATAGTTTGCCGTCGGAACACGCCGACGGCGTTGACATTCGGGCTGGCGCTGGATAAATCGCTGTCAACACATCTGAATGGACGAACGCGTCTTACGGCGCGTTTTTTGTTTGCGCGGCGGCAGGTAAACTCGATCCCGTCGCTAAAGAGACGACCGGGAGACCGATATGAAGATCAAGAACTCGCTGAAGGCCCTCAAGTCCCGCCATCGCGAAAACCGCATGGTGCGCCGCAAGGGCCGCATCTACATCATCAACAAGCAGAACCCGCGCTTCAAGGCCCGCCAGGGCTGATACCGCGTATGGAAAATCGCCTGAGGCGTATCGTCTTTTCGACACGTCTCACGGCATTTTCAGTTTGACGGCTTTCATGAGGTCGATAGTCTCGGGCTCATGAAAGCCGTTTTTCGTTTTCCGTCCGCCATCCTTCTCGCGGCCGCTCTCGGCCTGACACCGATGTCAGCCACCGCGCAGGAAACCGACGATCCGTCGGTCATCAATCCCGACGAGGGCGCGCCCGGCACGATGCCGGAGCTGCCGCTCCCGCCCGAATCCGGCGACGAAGGCCCGATGGTAAGGCCCGCGCCGGACGCGGACCCCGAAATACCCCCGGAAGCATTCGGCGGCCCCCTCGACGACGATGAGGACGGCACTGCCGAGATGCCGCCCGAGGAAGGTGAAGAGGCTCCCTCGACCGATCTTGCAGAACCCGGCGAACAGCAGCCCGAGACGCTGGATACGCTGTTTGCCGAACTGAAAAAGATCGGCGACGAGAATGAAGCCAAGCGCACGGCGCGCAAGATCCAGCGGCGCTGGCACGACAGCGGCAGTGACACGATCGATCTTTTGATGCGACGCGCAACCCGGGCCATGGGACAAAAGGAGAGCGAGACCGTGCTCGATCTCCTTGATCAGGTTCTCGTGCTGGAACCGGATTATGCCGAAGCGTGGAACCGCCGCGCGACCGCGCATTTCGCGAGCGGCCAGTATGGAAAGTCAATCTCCGATATCGAACAGACCCTCGTGCGCGAACCGCGCCATTGGGGTGCCCTGATGGGACTCGCGCTCATTCTGGAGCGCACCAAGCAGGACGAGAAGGCGCTCGAAGTCTATCGAGAGGTGCTCGACGTCTATCCGGCACTCAAATCGGCGCAGGATGCCGTGGGGCGGCTCTCCGAGAAACTTACTGGCCCATCGATCTGACGCCCAAACGCCAATACGGCGTCAGCCGTGCAGCTTGAGGGCCGGTCCCTTGGCCGGCGAGATCGAATCAGCGAAGATCGCCACAGTTCCCCTCAGATAGCCGAGCACGGACCATTGGTGGCGCCGCTGGATGGAGTGATAAGCCGCCTGCGCGAACTGGCCGTGGACGAGAATGTCATTCTTCGATCGGAACGGGCTGATGCTGCCGACTGAGCCGCCGCGTGCGAGTGACAGAAGTCGGCCCTGATCATTGTATTTGAAATCGTCGGGCGTTGCGCCGTCGATCGCCTTGGGAATTGCTTTGGCGAGATAGGTCGCTTGTTGGCTGGCGCACTGTGCCGTCGGCGGCAGAGGCGCGGCGTCCGGCGCAGGCTTGAAGCTCGCAGCATCGCCAAGGGCATAGATGCGCTCGTCAACCGTGGTGCGCAGCTTGGTGTCCACGGAAATTCGATGCTTGCTGTCCATATCGAAATCGCAGAGGCCCTCTAGACAGGGATTGCCGACGAGGCCGGCGGCCCAGACCGTGATGTCCGTCGGCCAACGCTCGCCGTCCGCAGCGACGACGGCATTCTTCTCCACGGCCGCGATCTTCGCATCCGCTCTCGTATCGATGTTGAGCGCGGAAAGACGATCGAGCACGGCCTTGCGGAGCTGGTCCGATGCGCCCGGCATGATCTCAGGCGCTGCCTCCAGGATGGTGATGTCGAGGAGCCGCTGATGGCTTTCAAGAACCGCCTGGTTGATGAAGCCGCGTTCCGAGACTCTCAGATGGGCCGCAAGTTCCGTTCCGGTCGCGCCTGAGCCGACAATCGAGACTTTTGCCGGTTCGCCATTTTGGCGGGCGCGCAGGATTGCGGCGATGAAGAGATCGCGAAAATCGTCGGCATCGGATTTATCATCGAGCCGCACGGCGTGGTCGGCAACGCCCTCGGTTCCGAAATCCGGCGTAACGCCGCCTAGGGCGACGACCAGCCTGTCATACTCGACATCGCGCTCGGGGCCTTCGATGGAGCCGTGCTGGCTGCGGACGGCAGCGAGGCGAACCGTCCTCGCCTGCCGGTCGATCGAGATGACCCGCCCCTGCTCGAACGTGAAGCCACGCATCGCCGCAAGCATGTAGAAGCTCATCTCGGAGAGTGTCGAATCCACCGTGCCGGCAGCGAATTCGTGGAGGCGAGGCTTCCAGACATGCGAGCCGTTCGCGTCGACAAGCGTGACGGATATGCCCTCTTTTCCGGTCAGATGGCAGGCGAGTTCAAGGCCGCCTGCCCCTCCACCGAGGACGACGACGCGTTCCTGGCTCTTACTCATCGATCAGCCACCCGCTCCGATCTGGTTGAGGAGATCGGGGAACAGACCAGTCAGCCCGACGAAGATCAGATAGAGGGCAACGATATAGCTGAGAAGCCGGGGCATGATGAGGATCAGGACGCCCGCGATCAGCGCGACGAGGGGTTGGAGGGTGATGAATTCCATTGGGATAGGCCTTCGCTGGGTTTGATGAGGACAATTCTAGCGCGGTCGGCGCCGATATCCTGTCGACACTCGAATGCCGCAGACGGCGATCTGGTTCGATAACGGCGAGGTTCACGATAGGATCGATGGAGCGGCGCGAAGATTCGGCCGGTCAGCCGTTCGCGATCTCGCCGGCGAAATGGATGACGACCTCACGCCGATGCGGGCGGGCGCGGTGTTCGACGAGGTAGATACCCTGCCACGTGCCGAGCATCATCCGTCCCTTTGAGACGGGAACGGCGAGATTCGTAGCCGTCAGCATGGTCTTGATATGGGCCGGCATGTCGTCCGGTCCCTCGATGGTATGGACGTAAACGCCATCCTCCGGAGCCAGCCGGTCGAGCGCGTTCAGAAGATCGTGCCGCACATCGGGATCGGCGTTTTCCTGGATCGTCAGCGAGGCCGATGTATGGCGGATGAAAAGGGTCACCAGCCCGTCCCTGGCTCCCGCAGCCTTCAGACTGCTGGCAATTTCCGACGTCACATCGGTAAAACCTTGTCCGCGCGTTGCGATTTCGATCGTTTCGATATGCTGCTGCATCGCGTCCTCTTTTTGGGCCGTGCTGACATCCGCATCCTCAACTGGCCAGCTTTGGCGCCGGGTCTAGATGATGCGCCAGCAGACACCTCGCAAATGGCAGGCCATCCGACCCTCAATGTCCTCTCTACCCGACGCCTCCACCTTCGATCCCGATCGCATCCCGGACGATCTGCGCGACCTCAATGCCCATCTCCGCCGCGAGCATGAAAGCCGCCCGGACACGTGGTCGGTGCCGATCGAGACGGTTCGACAGGCACGGCTGGAGGGCAAAGGTATCTTTCCCCTGCGCGATCCGGACCCCGATGCCAAAATGCTCAACGTTTCAGGCAAAGATGGTCACGAAATCCCCCTGCGGGTATTGAGGCCGAAGACACGGGAAGCCCGCGGAACATTCTTTCACATCCATGGCGGCGGCTGGGTTTTTGGCAATACGGTCGAGAACGATCCTCGTCTCCGCCGTCTCGCCGAAGCGACTGGGCTTGCAACAGTCTCCGTCGACTACCGGCTGGCGCCGGAGTATCCGTTTCCGGCGGCTGGCGACGATTGCTTCGAGGCTGCTCTCGCTCTTTCAGCCGGCGAAATTGCTGGCCTGCCGAGTGATTGGCTGGCTATCGGAGGCGAGTCGGCCGGGGCACATCTCTCGGCACTTACGCTGATCCGCATGCGTGACGAAGCCGGAGCCCAGCCGTTTCGGGCCGCGCTGCTCGTGGCCGGGTGCTACGACATGGGGATGACGCCGAGCGTGAAGAATTTCGGCGAGGAGCGACTGATCCTGAACACGCGGGACGTCGCCACGTTCTCCTCGCTCGCCGTGCCCTCCCCGGCGGCGTTGCGCGATCCTAAGAATTCTCCGCTCTATGCCGATCTCAGCTCGCTGCCTCCGGCCTATTTCTCCTGCGGCACGAAGGATCTGCTGCTCGACGACACGCTTTTCATGGCGATGCGCTGGCAGGCGGCGGGGAATGCCGCTCAGATTTCGCTCTACAACGGCGGCTGCCACGTCTTCGAGGTTTTTGGCACGTCGACCGGAGAGAAGTCCCTTGCGAATGCGGAAGCGTTTCTCAACGCCGAGATCGGACACACCGTGGCGTGACAGCCGCGCCGCACCAATTGGAAACGGAAAATTAACCTTTCCGAATGCTGGAAGAAGACGCTTAACGTTTCGGTTTCCCACGCCGGACACAATCGAAGGCACTCAGCCGGCTCAGAGCCGGCGCTTCGATTGGACGGACCGCATGCATCACCATCTTCCGAAAATCGCCCTGACCCTCGCGGCGCTTCTTGCCGCCGCCTCCTTCGGCACAACAGTCTCACCGGCCGAGGCCGACCAGCGCTATTATCAGCGACAGCCGGTCGTGGCGCCGCAACATGCGCGCAACGCTTGGCTGCAGCAATTGAAGCGCTCGCAACGGGTCAACGCAGCCGGCGTCGTTTTCGGCGGCGCACCGCCGCGCCAGCATGTCCGCAGCGGGCGCAGCATCTTCTCGCCCGACCCGTTCGGCACACGTCAGGTGATCCGCCGGCAACCGCCCGCCCCGCGCTATGCACCGCAGCCGCCCGCGCCGCGTCAGGCGGCCCAGCCGCGTTATCCGCGCTCGGCCGCAACATGGCAGGCGCCGGTCCGCGAGGTCGCGCCGCGGCGCGTGATATCGCCGGAATTCCTGCCGCAACGCGTCCCTTATCAAACCCATCAGTCGGTCGGTACGATCGTCATCGATACGAATGCGCGCTTCCTCTATCACGTCGAAGCAAACGGAATGGCCATGCGTTACGGTGTCGGCGTCGGCAAACCGGGTTTTGAATGGCGTGGAACGCACAAGATCACGGCCAAGAAGGAATGGCCGAGCTGGACCCCGCCGAAGGAGATGATTGCCCGCGAGAAGAAGAAAGGCCGGATTTTGCCAGCCTTCATGCCGGGCGGCGTTGAAAACCCGCTCGGCGCGCGCGCCCTCTATCTCGGCTCCACCCTCTACCGTATCCATGGCACCAACCAGCCCTGGACAATCGGTCAGGCCGTTTCCTCGGGATGCATCCGGATGCGCAATCAGGATGTCGAAGACCTCTATCAGAGGGCCCGCGTCGGAACAAAGGTCGTCGTGCTCTGAGAGCCCGTACATACCTTTGCGTAAATTTTTTCGGATAGACGGAACTTCCAGCGCCCTAGCGAATTGGAAAAACGGCTAAATTGTGTTTAAAATAGGTCAAAGACCAGGCAAAAAGGTCTGACCATCGGCTGGAGAAAACTGATGTCCCTTGCAAAGTGGCTTATCGGCGCCGCTGTTTGCGGTGCTGTGGCGCTCGGCTCTGTCGTCAGCGCCAATGCGGACTCGCGTGTTTACAACTACGCGACCGGAACCTGGGAGTCGGCGGACAATCCGCGCGTGATGCGTCGCACGATGATGCAGCAGCGCCGTCCTTCGGCCGCTTTCAATCGCACAAATGTCAGCATCGAGACGCGCGAGCGGCCGGGAACGATCATCGTCGATACGCGCCGGCGTTATCTCTACTTCGTCGAGCAGGGTGGCCGGGCGACCCGTTACGGCGTCGGCGTCGGCAAGGAAGGCTTCGGCTGGTCCGGCAACATGAAGGTCGGCCGGAAGGCGGAATGGCCGACCTGGATCCCGCCGAAGGAAATGATCGCACGTGAGCGCCGCAAGGGCCATATTCTACCAGCACGCATGGCTGGCGGGCCCAAGAACCCGCTCGGCGCCCGCGCGCTCTACCTCTATCGGGGCGGCCGGGATTCGCTGTTCCGCATCCATGGCACGAACCAGCCCTGGACCATCGGCCGGCGCCTTTCGTCGGGTTGCATCCGCATGATGAACGAGGACGTGGCGCATCTCTACAACCGCGTGCCAAACGGCACAAAGGTCGTCGTGATCGGCCCGGAGGGCCAAGGTGGTCGCGGCGTCTATCGTGAGACGGGCGTCGGCGCAGCAGGTCTGCTGAGCAGCATCTTCGGCGGCTGATAAAACCACGACAAGACAATCTGAAACAAGAAAGCCGGGACGAGGACGTCCCGGCTTTCTGTTTTGATCTGTTTGGGAATTCCTCAGGCGGGAGAGCGGGTCGATCCCTTGGGGATGTAGTCGAACTGCTCGATCAGCACTTCATTGACCAGCTCCTCTCCATAGCGCTCGTTGACCGAGGTCTTGATCGTATTCATCAGGGCTGGCAGGTCGTAGCGCGAAGGATTTTCGAAGTCGAAATCCTCGCTGGCGTAGAGCCGCCGGAAGGCCTCGTCCAAAACGAAGGGTTCTGGCGGCACCGCAAGCCTTGACGCCACCTTCCCGTCGATGGTGTAGACGAATCGCGCGATGATATAGCCCTGCAGCTTCCTGTCCGCGATCATCGGAACGGTGATCGCGTCGGTGGAGCGATAATCGAGCCCGGCATAGTAATCCGCCTTATCTTCGCCTGCGACTTCCTCGTCGCTGCCCGAAAGCGTCATTGCCGTGTAGCTGGAGCCGAGGGCGACAATCGTCGCCCAGACGCCGACGATGATGAACTTGATCACCGGACACGTCCTGCAAATTCAGGCCGGCTGGAATAGGTGCCGTCCGAGTCGGCAGCCTCGATGGATTTCGCCATGATCGCCGAGATCTCGTGGCTCGCCTTCACATGGCGTGCAAGCACTGCCTGATTGTCATCGAGGCGCTGACGCAGATCCGTGAGGCGCGCGCGCGTTTCTCCGTCGAAGCTTTCGGCGGTGAGTCCCCGCGTCAGCCGCGTCAGTTCGAGCAGCGACTGGTTCTTGCGGCCCGCCGTTTCGACGAGATCGATCTGGCTGCCACGGGCCAGGGCATCGTTTTCACGCGTGAGCACCGCTTCGAGGCGATCGACAGCGTTGGTAAGGGCGGTCTGCATGAGGTGATTCTCCCCGTAGGTTCAATTTACAGCTTCGTGGTCGAAGCGAGGACGGCGTCGAAGCGCATCCGCGCGCTCTGGCCTTCCTGAGTTCGGATTTCGCTTTTTGCCTCGGTTTCGATGCCGCGATCCTTGGCGACCGTCTCCGCGATGCCGATGCCGCCGGCCCGCGCAATCTGCTCGCCGATCTGTTCGGCCATCATTGAGCGCCAAATATTACCGGCCGTGCCCGAGCCGAAGAAGTTCGATGCTTCGGAAGGCAGCATGGATTCCACGAAGCTGCGCAGGGCGAAGGATTCAAATTCCTGCATCGGGTTTAGCTTATCGACTTCGTGCGCGACGCGCGGCGCCATGCGGGCCACGGGCTCGGCATCGGCCATCTGAACGGGCTTGATCCCTTCGATCGGCGATGAACTCATGGCGGATGGCGCCTTTCTCTTCGCGGCGGAAACGTCTTGTTAAGGAATTTAAGCGCGTCGGCTTATCCGAGACTGTTTGAAAGCCGCGCGAGGAAGCTTTCGATATGGCCGTCGAGTTCGGCAGCGTCTTCCTCGGCCGCGGCATCCCGCCCTGCCCGCTTCACCTTGCGTTCGACGCCCTTCTCGCGGCGGCGCGCTTCGGCGAGGCGGGTCTCGCCTTCCTTGAGGTTCGCCTCGTTCTCCCGGCGCACGACATCGTTGCGGCGCAGGCTCTTGACCTTGGCTTCGACGAAGAGGCCATGAAGGTCGGATTTGGGATCGAGACTTTCGAGGATCGCTTGATCGACCTGATCGATCTCGAAGCGCTTCTGCTTGAGCTGCGCCAAGGCCCATTCCTCGATCTGCCGTTTCTGGATCTGAACCTTGAGGACGCGCTCGAGCCGTTTTTCTTTCTTTCTCGAATCGCCGCTCATCCGTTCAGCACCCAACCTTCGAAGCCGTTCATGAAGATGATTAGGAAGTCGCCGATCACGTAGCCAAAGAGGACGAGACCACCGGCAAGGACGAAGGGGAGCGAGATGAAGTAAACCGGAATCTGAGGCGTCAGCTTGTTTGCGAGGCCGATCGCGAAATTGACGATGATCGCATAGAGCACGAACGGGCTCGCAATGCGCAGGCACAGAACGAAGGTGAGGTCGAGATTGTCGGTAAGACTGATCAGGCTCGGTTGCACACCGAAACCGTCTGCCGCCGGAAGCGCGCTGTAAGAATCAACGAGAGCGCGAGCGATCTCGGCATGAAGATTCGTAACGAAGATCAGCGTTGTGGCGGTCAAAGTGATCAACGTTCCGATCACCGGATCGGGAGCGTCTTCATAGACCGGACCGAGCTGCTGGCCCATTCCGATGGCATTGGCGATGACATAGCCCACGAAGGAAAGCGCGATCAGGAAACACCGGCCAAGCAGGCCGATGAAGAACCCTGTCATTATCTCCGAAAAGATCAGCTTCAGGCGATCGGCATCACTCGCACCGAGGACAAGCGGCTCGATGAGCGGAAGAAGCAGCGGTGACAGGGCAAGCGAGATCGCGAAGCCGAGAAAGAGACGAACCTGCGCCGGAATGCGGTTCGAGGAATAGCCGGGCAGCAGCATGAGGCAGGTGCCGATCCGGCAAAAGATCAGAAAATGCGCAAAGACGAGCGCTGAGGCGGCTTCGCTCACGAGATCGATCCGATGGACTTCAGCTCGACGCCGCGCGCGATCTCGACATGGGAGAGCACGGGCAGATTGACGAAGATCCGCTCGATCATCATGCGCACGTATGGACGTGCGTCGGGCGCCGCGACGAGCGCGAAGACTTCGCCCTGATCCATCTTCTCGCGGATAATCTTTGTCGCTTCCTCGGCGAACTGTTCGACGACGCGCGGATCGATGTCGAACTCCACGACGTCGCCCTTGGCATCGCGCTTGAGGGCCTGATGGAAGGCAAGATCCCACTGATTGCCGAGGCGCAGCACCGAAAGAGTTCCATTGTGCAGGAGGTCGCCGCAGATCTGCTGGGACATGCGCATGCGCACATGCTCGACGATCTGCTCGGAGCGCCTGACATGGGGGGCGATCTCGGCGATGGCTTCGAGGATCAGGTTGAGGTTCCGGATCGAGACGCGTTCGGCGAGCAAGAGTTTCAGCACCGACTGGAGACCCGAATAGGACATGTGGGTCGGGATGATCTCGTCGATCAGGCGCTTGTATTCCGGCTCCAGCCGATCGATCAGCGAGCGCATGTCCTTGTAGGACAGGAGCTGGGCGAGGTTGTTGCGCAGAATCTCCGAAAGGTGGGTGAGCACGATGGTGAGCGTGTCGATCGGCTCGTGACCCTGACGCTTGACCTCGGAGGAGAAGCTCTCTGAAATCCAGGCGGCCTTCATGCCGAAGGCCGGTTCCTTGGTCATGTCGTGCGGCACTTCCGGCGGGGGCAGGTCGCCGAGCACGATGAGGAGCTCGCCAAGGCGCATCTCCTGGGTGGCGACCGTCGTTCCGTGGATCTTGATCTCGTAGTTCTTCGAACCGATCGCGAGATCGTCGGACAGCTTGATCTCGGGGACAACGAAACCGTAGCGCGAGGCGAAGCGACGGCGCATCTTCTGGACTCGGTGGGCAAGCTCGTCGCGCTGGAGAAGCAGATGGGCTGACATCTGCTTGCCGAGAACCAGCTCGATCTCGACGATCTTGAGGCTTTCCTTGACCGAATTCTTTTCGGTCGCGACAGCGGCCTTTTCCTCGGCTTTCTTCTGGGCTGCGTCCTGGGCAACGGCTTCGGCGCGCCGCTTGGGGATCACATAGGCGACGAAGGCGAGCATTCCGCCGAGCGCGGTGAACGGCACGAAGGGCAAGCCCGGCATGATGGCGAGTAGAACCATCAGACCGGCGGCGACCGACAGAGCGCGCGGATATTTGCCGAGCTGGCCGACGACGGCAAGCTGGGCCGCTCCGCGGGTTCCCCCCTTCGAGACGAGAAGACCGGCGGCAAGCGAAATGACGAGAGCCGGGATCTGGGAGACCAGACCATCGCCGACCGACAGCTTGGTAAAGACGTCGGCTGCCGCACCCGCATCCATGTCGTGGCGCATGATGCCGATGATGATGCCGCCGAAGATGTTGACGGCGGTGATGATGAGACCGGCGATCGCATCGCCGCGCACGAATTTCGAGGCACCGTCCATCGCGCCGAAGAAGGAGGACTCCTCCTCCAGCTCCTTGCGACGGAACTGAGCTTCCTTGTCGTTGATGAGGCCGGCTGAGAGATCGGCGTCGATCGCCATCTGCTTTCCGGGGATCGCGTCGAGGGTGAAGCGTGCGCCGACCTCCGCGATACGGGTCGCGCCCTTGGTGATCACCATGAAGTTGACGACGATCAGGATCACGAAGACAACGATGCCGATGAAGAAATCGCCGCCCATGACGAAGTTCGAGAACCCGCCGATGACGTAGCCGGCGGCGTTCACGCCTTCATGGCCCTCCGAAAGGATGACGCGCGTCGTGGCGATGTTGAGTGAGAGGCGCAGCATGGTCGCGAGAAGCAGAACCGTCGGGAAGGCGGAGAATTCCAGCGGCTTCTCGATCCAGAGCGACACCATGAGGATGAGAACCGCGAGCGCGATCGACAGGGCGAGCCCCATATCGATGAGCATCGGCGGGATGGGCACGAACAGGACGGTGAGGACAAACACCACCGCCATGGCGAAGATGATTTCGCGGCCACCTTTGGTGGGTGCGGCGCCACCGTCAGAGCCGATTGCAGCGATGGGCGCGCTCTTCATCGTGTCGATCGCCATGGCTTTTGCCTTCGCTTTCGGTACCAGCAGTCAAATTGGTCTGGCCCGAAGCGAAAAACGCACGCGGTATCGCCGCCCGCCATTCGTTAAGGACCGGTTAACCCTTATCGGGTCTCAAGCTTGCGCAGGGATGAGCCTGACGGGAACGAAGCGACGGCTTTTGGGGACCAAACGGATACAAGACGCGGAGCGAGCCCCCGAATCCCGAAATGCCGGGCTTTGACGGGTTTCCGACAGAGGAGGGACTTTTTCCCTTATCTTTTAGTCGCGCGTGAATGACCCTTCAAAGCTGGGTCTCGCTTTGCTATATCAGGTGTGGCTGGGCACTGGTGGTGAGCATCAGTATGCTCGCAAAGGACACAATTGGGAGACTATAATGGCCTGGAATAAGCCCGTTATCACTGAAGTTTGCGTCGCAATGGAAATCAACGGCTACATGCCGATCGAATTCTAAGTTGCAGACCATGTCTGATAGCCGCGGGCGGGGGAAACCTCGCCTGCGGCTTTTGGTTTTAGGGGCCGCAGCAGGCGGCGGATACCCCCAGTGGAATTGCCTTTGCGAAACCTGTCGCCTCTTCTGGGAGGGAGACGAGAGAGTTCGCGCAAGTTCACAATCCTCCATCGCCGTCACGGCCGATGACGAGAACTGGCTTCTCCTCAACGCCTCGCCCGATCTTAGACAACAGGTCATGCATCTCGAACCGATGCGGCCGAGCGCGACAGGCAGCGCGCGAGACGGTGCGAAACGATCGTCACCGATTGCCTCTGTTCTCATCACCAATGGCGACGTCGATCATACCGCCGGCCTGTTGACGCTTCGGGAAAAGCAGGATTTCGCGCTCTATGCGACGGGCGGTGTTCACGACATCATCGCAGCCAATCCTGTGTTTCAGGTCCTCGATCCCAACCATGTCGCCAAGCGCAAGATCGCGGTCGGTGAACCGTTCGAGCCGGTTCCGGGCCTGACCGCCGAACTGTTCTCGGTGCCCGGCAAGGTGCCGCTCTACCTCGAAACCGACACCGTGGATGTGGGCGAGGAAAGCGAGATGACCGTGGGCGTCAAACTCTCGGCGCATGGCAAGACGCTGTTCTACATACCCGGCTGCGCTCATGTGCCTGAGAGCCTAGAAGCGCGGGTTTCGGAGGCGGACGCGCTGCTCTTCGACGGCACTGTCTTCGTCGACGAGGAAATGAAGAACGCGGGCGTCGGCATCAAGACTGGCAGGCGAATGGGCCATATGCCGATTTCCGGCGAAGGCGGGAGCCTCAGCGCGTTCGACGGTGCGAAGATCGGCCAACGCGTCTATATTCACATCAACAATACCAATCCGATCTGGATCGAGGGGTCGGAGGAAAAGACAGCAGTCGAGGCGGCAGGTTGGCAGGTCGCCTATGATGGGATGGATCTCAGCCTATGACCGAAATGATGTCGAAAGCAGACCTCGAAGCGGCGCTTCGCGAAATCGGCAAGACCCGCTATCACTCCAACCACCCCTTCCAGATCATGCTCCAGGAAGGCCGGCTTTCGCGCGAACAGGTGCAGGCCTGGGCGCTGAATCGATACTATTATCAGTCGATGATCCCGGTGAAGGATTCACATATCCTCGCTCGGCTCGACACGGTGGCCCTCCGTCAGGAATGGCGCGAGCGCATCATCGACCATGACGGCACCGAAACCGAACGCGGCGGCATCGTGAAATGGATCGCGCTCGCCGAGGGTGTCGGGCTCGACAAGGACTATGTGATGTCCGGAGCAGGCATCCTTCCCGGCACTCGGTTCGCGGTCGATGCCTATGTGCATTTCGTGCGCGACCGCACGCTCTTGGAGGCGATCGCTTCTTCGCTGACCGAGCTCTTCTCGCCGAACGTGATCGGCATCCGCACCAAGGGCATGCTGGAGCATTACGACTTCATCACACGCGACACCCTCGCCTATTTCGACAAGCGTCCAGTTCAGGCCAAGCGCGATTCCGATTTCGCATTGAACTACTGTCTGGAAAATGCCCAAACGCCGGAACAGCAGCAGGCGGTGATCGATGCGCTGAAGTTCAAGTGTCAGGTGCTGTGGGCGCAGCTCGACGCGGTCCACCACGCCTATGTGGAGCCGGGTCACTTGCCCTTCGATGCCTGGAAACCCGGAACCATGCTCGCCGCAGAAGCGCGCCAGGCGGCCGAATGAGCGAACTTGCAGACGAGACGGTCCCGAAGCTGCCGCATGGCGTCAGGTTTCGCGAGGACAAGGCGCGCGGCGGGTATATTCTGGTCGGGCCGGAGCGCATCTACAACATCGACGGCGTTTCGGTGGAGATTTTGAAGCGTGTCGACGGGAAGACGCATCTCGCGGGGATCATCACTGATCTCGCGACAGTTTTTACGGCCGATGAAGCGGTGATCCGGCCCGATGTCGAGGCGTTTCTGATCGATCTCCGCGACAAGCAGATGGTGACGCTGTAATTTCCCTCGCTCGTCAGCCTCAGGCCCTGCCCCGAGGATCCGGCGCGGATAATCGTTGGGCACCGGACACTGGTCGAGCCACGAGGCCGTAGAGAAGACGAGAGTCCTCTGGATGGTCGGGACAGAACCCGAGCATGACGACTACGTATACCGGAGGTCTTCGCATTCTGCCGCGAGCATTCCTCCTATAAAACGGCTTGAACTCGCGTCGCGGCAAGGGACAGATATAAGATAAACTGGCGGGCAACCGAGCGCGGACAAAAAACACGCGACAGGCCCGTCACCGAACGGAGGAAACGAATGAGCGAGACCCTACTCGACGAGCGCCCGCAGGCAAGCGCGAAGCCTAAACCCCAGCCGCCGATCGGCCTTCTGGCCGAGCTCACTCATCGCTGCCCGCTCCGCTGCACCTATTGTTCGAATCCGATCGAACTCGAAAGCCGCTCGGCAGAACTCGATACCGAGACCTGGAAGCGGGTCTTCTCCCAAGCCGCCGAACTCGGCGTCATCCACCTGCATCTGTCCGGGGGCGAGCCCTGCGCCCGCAAGGATATCGTCGAACTGACCCGCCATGCGGCGGAGGTCGGCCTCTACACCAATCTCATAACCTCCGGCGTCGGCGTGAAGGAGAGCCAACTCGACGCGTTGCTCGAAGCCGGCTGCGACCACATCCAGCTCTCCATGCAGGGCGCAGACGAGGAAATCACGGTCGCGGTCGCCGGGATGAAGGGTGCGTTCGAGCGAAAGCAGGCTTTCGCGAAGCAGGTTGTCGAGCGCGGGTTTCCGCTGACGCTCAACTCGGTGATCCATCGCCAGAACATCCATCAGGTCCCGACCATGATCGAGAAGGCGGTGGAGTTCGGGGCGAAACGCATCGAGATCGCCCATACCCAGTATTACGGCTGGGCGCTGAAGAACCGCGCGCACCTGATGCCCACCAAGGCCGATGTGGACCGGACGATCGAGCAGGTGGAAGAAGCCCGCGAACGGCTGAAGGGCACACTCGTCATCGACGCGGTGTTCCCGGATTATTACGCGAAATATCCCAAGCTCTGTAACGGCGGCTGGGGCACGCGCACGCTGTCCGTCACGCCGTCCGGCAAGGTGCTGCCCTGCCATGCGGCCGAGACGATCGAGCATCTCGACTTCTGGTCTGTGCGGGACCACGACCTAGCCGACGTCTGGTACAACGGCCCTGCGTTCGAGGCCTACCGCGGCACGGACTGGATGCAGGAGCCCTGCCGCTCCTGTGAGAGGAAAAACATCGATTTCGGCGGCTGCCGCTGCCAGGCCCTCGCACTCGTAGGCGATGCCGCCGCGACAGACCCGGCCTGCGTCAAGTCTCCGCATCACGATAGGATCGGCGATACGGCCCGCTCGGAATCGGCCTATGTGCCGGATCCGACCAAGGTAAGCTATCGGCTGATCGGGGCGGCGTAAGGCGCCACATCGCGTCGCCTCTCGCTCGCTGCGCACAGCCCGGCTAACTGAATTTATGTTTGGAAAACGGGCCTTTATACTACTTCTCCGTTAGAGCCTTCATGCCGCTTTCGGGCGAAGGCATACTCGGGAGAAATGTTGAAATGAAGCGCATCCTTCTTGTCGCATTCTCGTGCCTGTTCCCCCTTTCGACCGCTATGGCACAGGAGGGCAGCGAAGTTCTCGTTGACGGTCAGCAGCTGACGAAGAACCAGCTGGCGATCATCATGGCCTCGGTAGAAGATTGCAGTGTCGAAGAGCCGGCCGCGCTCCTCGACAAATATCGCGAGGGGCTAGTGACCGACGACCCGCTCGGCGGCATTCTCAGCTTCAACGATATCGTGATGCCTTACGTCACGAAGATCGGAGAAATGGAAGAAACCGTTCTCGCCGCGCATTGCGAGCAGGTAAACAACTTCGTCTCCCAGCTTGACAGCGAGTAAGCAACGCTGTTCTGAGCCTCGGATGAAGTCTTGGATCCCGCCCCGGAAATCTCTGAGTTGACGAAACGCCATCATTCGGCAACTCTTACGTCTCGGGGCGTAGGAGGTTCTCATGGTCATCGAAGACCAAGACGCTGCTGACGCTCGCTCGGAAGAAGGGGCGGACCACGCCGGTTCGACCAGACAATCGCGGAACATCGACGCTTCGAAGTCATCCGCGAGTTCATCCGACATTCGCCGTCAGGCCGTCCTCGTCATCCACGGCATGGGCGAACAGCGGCCCATGGAAACGCTACGATCGTTCGTGCGGGAGGTCTGGGAGAAAGACACCAGGCTGACGCGCAAGTTTCAGCAGCGTGGCAAGGATGCCGACCAATGCGAGAAAGGCCGGATTTCGAAACCCTGCTTCGAGCTCGCGCCCAATCTCTGGCTGAACCATCTCTGGATCGTTCCCGACGGACGCACGGGTTCGGCCGAACTCTCGCGCATCACCACGCCGCCCGACGACCGGGGAATCCGCACTGATTTCTACGAACTCTACTGGGCGGACATCATGCAGGGCACCTCCTGGGATCATCTCAAGTCCTGGGTGCGCGGCCTGCTTCTACGCTGGCCCTATCAGGTGCCGACCAATGTCGTCTCCGCATGGGTCGCCCTCTGGGTTCTGACCGTCGTCGCCAGCCTCTTCTTCTTCGTCGGCATGATCCAGGCCGTCGCGGAGATGACCGGGAACACCCACAATTCGATCGCCCGCTTCGTTTCACATATCCCGACGCCCTTCAACTGGGACGGGAAAGGAGATCCCTCGCCTCTCGGCAGCCACCTGTTCGCCGCCATTGCCGGCGTGATGGCCGCCATTGGCGCCGTGTCCATCTCGCGATCGAAGCTCAGGGCGCGCAAGAACGCCTTCGACGCAAAAGAGGTCGATCCGACATGGCTTCCCGACAGACGAGACAGGCGCGCCGTCCTTCTCTGGGCAGGCTTCGTCGGCTTTGTCGTCTATCTGACGCTCTGGGCCGTCACCGCCCTCGGAGCTTGGTCGATGATCATCGGTGCCGGCATCGGCCTCGTCCTTCAGGTTGTCGTAGTTCCCTATCTGGGGGACGTCGCCCGCTATGTCCTGGTCACCGGAGCCAACATCCAGAAGCGTGCAGCGATCCACGAGCGCGGGCTCGGCCTGCTGCGGGCTCTCCATCGGATCGAGCCTCCAGAAGACGGCGAGAAGGTTCGGAAGGGTGCGACGCCGCCGCCGGCCTATGAACGGATCGTCGTGGTCGGGCACAGCCTTGGAAGCATTATCGCCTACGACCTCCTGCGTCTCTTCTGGCTCGAGGCCGGACTCCAAAGAAAGAATAACCAGACAAACGAGGTCGCAAAGGCGATCGACAAGGTGGTCGAGGCCGCGACCTTCGCGGAATTGGAGCGGGAGTCACGGCCCAAGAGCAAGACGCCTGCACCGCAAGGATCGGACGGGATGGACCAGCGGGATCCATGGCGCGATGAACACCTCATGGCGTATCAGAATGCCCAGTATGGCGTCTTCGAAGCTTTGTCTGCCAAGGCTCGATTGGACGAGGAAGAGCGCAGGCGCACACAGGATGACGATAAGCCTGCCCCGATGGTCTGGCGCATCTCCGATTTCGTGACGCTCGGAAGCCCCCTCACCCATTGCGAGTTCCTGCTCGCGAAGGATCATCTCGAACTCGCCCAGAAGGTTCTCGATCGGCAGCTGCCGATCTCCCCACCCCTGCCGACCGTCGTCGAGGATATGAGCAATGCCCGGACCAACCGCCCCGATCGACAGCGATCGGCGGAGTTCCGGCTCGTGGTCGAAGAGAGCGGTGAAGTCCGCAATCCGACGCAGGCCGATTTTGCTGACGCGAAAGAAAAGGATGGGTCGGTCATCCGCAAGGATGTGAAAATTCAATCGGCCCAGACTGAAACCCCGGCGACGAACGGGGACACGGGGCAGCCCAAGGTGGTCATGAGCCGATTCAACGATCCATCGACAACGCTCGATCTCCGCCCGCAACACGCGTCCATGTTCGCCGCCACGCGGTGGACGAACATCTACGACCAGCCCTCCAGGATCGTCCTCGGCGACTTTGTGTCCGGCCCGGTCGGCGGGCTCTCGGCAGAGCGCCTCATCAAGGTGCGCGAGCAGGGCGAGACAAAGATTGAGCGCGAGCGCGGCCGGCACGAACCCGGCTTCGGCTTTGGCATACGGGACATGAAGGTCACCATCCGCAGGCCGACCGGGCCGGCATGGATCAGACGCTTCTTCACTCATACGCTCTACTGGGACGGCGCTGTGACGGCCAACTGGGATGGCTGGAAGCGGTACGGCAAGCCGGTCTTTGCTTGCCTTCAAGAGGAGAGACCGGACAGAGGCGAAGCCGACGAGACCGTCGATTCAGCACTCAGGGACGAGCCCTGGCATCGCCAGCACATCGCGGCGCTGCGTTTCGCCATCGATCTCGGTCAGGAAAAGACGGCGTGGCACGCAGAAAAGATCGCGGCAGCGTCATCGGAAACGAAGCCTTGATGACGAGATGGCAAAGCGGAGAGAAGCTCACACGCTCACTTTCAGACAGTCGGCACCGCAGGTGGTCAGGCGGAACAAATCCGTCCGGGCTCGTTCACCCCCGCGTGCGGCTCATGCCCTCTTTTGCGGGGGCGTAGTTGCCGTCCAGCTGGGCGGCGCGCGAGTAAGAGCGGAAGGCTTTCTGGCGGTCGCCTTGCTGTTCCAGAAGGATAGCCTGGTTGACCCAGTATTCCGCCTTCGTCTGGTCGAGCTTCAACGCGGCCTGGAAATCCGCGGCGGCGTTCTCGACGTCGTTGAGGGCGAGGTAGGAGACGCCGCGGCCGGAATAGGGTTCGGCGGCGGTCGATTGCAGCGAGATCGCCTTGGAGAAATCCTCGATCGCCTGTTGGTGCTGGCCGTCGAGCTGATAGAGCAGACCGCGATTGTGGTAGGCGCGCGGATCGGTCGTGTTGAGATCAATGGCACGCTGGAAATCGACGAGCGCTTCCTTGTTGCGACCGGCAAGGCGGTAGATATTGCCGCGGCCGATATAGGCCGAGGTGTAGTTCGGATTTATCTGGAGGGCGCGGTTGTAGTCCTCGACCGCCTTCAGTCGCTCCCCGGTCTGCCGGTAGATCAGTGCGCGGTTCGCGTAGGCCTGATAGAAGTTGGGGTCCAGTGAGATCGCAGTCGTGAAATCCTGGATCGCAGCCTCGTTCTGGCCTGAGCGGCCATAGGCGGTGCCACGTACATTGTAGGCTTCCGGGTCCTGCGGATTGGCATTCACCGTCTGGGTCAGCGAGGAGATGTTCTGATCGAGACCCTGATTGGCGTCGAGCGCGATTGCATTCACCATCGGCTCGCTGCCGGTCTGGCAACCAGCGAGGGCGACTGCGGCAGCAACGGCGACAAATGCCGGTACGAGAGTAATGCGGGGACGGCGGGCGATGGCGGGCTGCACCTTCACGGTTCGAACGGGCTCCGGATGCGATTGCTCTCTTGGACGACGTCCTCTTCCTAATGGGCGATCACGCCGAATTGGAGACCGTGAAGACGTCGACCCGGATGGAAAGCGAGATTGTGGCTTACGGGCAACGCAAAAGGCAGCAGCCGACATCTGAATCGACTGCTGCCTCAAAGGAAAGTCTCGATTTTGGAGGCTGAAAAGCCCTAGCGGCCGCGACCCGGCAGGACACCTTCGCGCTGGGCCTGCTTGCGGGCCAGCTTACGGGCGCGGCGAACGCCTTCGGCCTTTTCGCGAACGCGCTTCTCGGACGGCTTCTCGTAGAAGCTGCGCTGCTTCATTTCGCGGAAAACGCCCTCGCGCTGGAGCTTTTTCTTAAGAGCACGCAGGGCCTGCTCGACATTGTTGTCTCGGACGATGATCTGCAAGGACTGTTCCGCCAGTGTTTCTGCTAATGTGTGGTCAGGACGCTCGTTCAGCGATAACGCCGTCCGGTTTCGATTTGGTCGCGCGCCTCTAGCAGATCGAATCAGTTTTGTCGAGATCGGCCGTAATGCCGGACCTCGGACCTGTCCAAGCGCAAGTGAATGCCGGCTATAGCAGCCTGAATCCAGAGCAAAGGGCGCCTTCGGCAATAAGGATAGCTCAACAAAGAAGAATCTCGTCGAGCCAGGACCCGATCATATTGCCTGTACCTTACGTTCGTGCTGGTGGTATCCCGTTTTTCGGGGCAGGTCGCGAGAGTGGGTAAAGAACGCATGGCAATCGGCGAATATCGGAGAGAACGCTACTCGGGCGGTAGCGGCACAGGCGGTACACGTTCGCGCACGATCGTGTGGGGCGCAGTGATCGCGGGCGTCATTCTCGCCATCGCAATCCAGCTGATGCTCGGGCTTCTCGGCCTCGGCCTCGGCTTCGGTGGCCTACCCGGAACAGATCGATCCGTGACCGCCCTCGCCTCTGCGGCCGGCATCTACTCGCTGATTGCAGCTCTGGTCGGATTGTTCATCGGTGCGTTCGCCACAGCGCGGTTCGCCGGCCTTTCGGAAAAGGTGGATTCAATCCTCCATGGGCTCGTCACCTGGGCCGTTGCGACCCTACTCGTCGTCGTCGTTCTCGGCGGAACGGCATCTTCCGTCCTCGGCGGTGCGTTCGGCGCAGTCGGCGCCTCGGTAGAGGGTCTTTCCACCGCCGCAAGCAATCTCGCAACACCGGTCAGCACCGGACCGAGCCTGCCGGCCAGCGTTGCGGCCGATCTTCGGGCCCTGAGCTTTGCGAGAAGCGAGAGCGCAGCCCAAGAGGCGACAGGTGAAGACCCCGAGTCAGGAGACGCTGCCGCGGCCACTCAAAATACGGGCGACAGCCCAGTTAATTTCTCGGCCATCGCTGCGGCGCTCTCGGAAACGGCAAGCGACGAGGAACGCCAGGCGGCCGTGACGGCAATTCAGGAGCTTGGTGGTCTCTCGCAGCCGGCGGCCGAGCAGCGGCTCGCCGGTTATCAGCAATCCTTCGACGAGATGGTCCGCACCGCAAGACAGACGGCTGACGATGCCGCACGTTCGGTGGCGGCGGCAGCCTTCTCCGCCTTCGTCGCACTGCTCCTCGGCGCGATCGTCAGCATTGCCGGCGGATTTCTCGGCCGCTCACGCGCAGAACGGGCCTGATCGACGGCGCATCGCCCGTTCATCGTCAGTCGATCGAGCTGGCGTTCCTGTCCGACCTGTGCCGCGGATGCCGATCGCGCGCATCGAAGGCGTCCGCCTCCGCCTCGACCGCCTGGAGATTGGAGTCCGTCAGCGCCTTGCGTGACAAGATCAGCAGCTTAAGCTTCTGGTCACGAAGAGCTTCGATCTCCGAAGGACGTTCGGCGATCGAGAGCAGATCGCCGAGCGCTTTGAGGAAGTGAACCGCTGCGATGCGGTCACTCGCGGCATACTGTCTTAGATTTCCAAAGCCCTGTTCGAGGTAGCCGGCGAAATCGAAGGACGGCGCGATCAGCCGCAATTTCCCTTCCCCGTCCGTGCGCAACGGATCGACCTGATCGCGACCGACGAAGGACGAATAGGCCGCGCTCAACCAGTCCATGCAGGTCGTCGCCGTGAAGGGGTCGTTGACGCCCGGCGAGAGCGCCCGCGCTGCGATTTCCACGAGTTCGTCAATGAGAAAGAAGAGGTCCTGGGAGGGGCTACGCATACTACCGAGGGCGAGTGCCGAATGAAGCGCATCATCCGCCGCATCGGTCAGCCGCTCGGCCGGCCATACGTCGAAAATATAGACGCCCGGATGCACGAATGTGCCGGGACGGCAGTTCAGGCGGATGATGATGTTGTGTTCGCGGGCCGCATTCATCAGCGTTTCGTGGTCGAGGACCTGCAGATAGCCTGAGCGCTTTGCGCGGACTTCCGCATAGGCCGGCGGGTCGGCGGTCTCGCCATTCAGGCGGAAGCAATCCGGCACCTGCCAAAGGACATTCTCGTGGTTCTCCGCTTTCGGCGGATGGCCGACCTTCTGGGGAAACATCGTGTCGATCCGGGCGACCAGGGACTGGCCGATCTCAGCGATCACGTTGGAAATATGAATGTTCGACGGAACGTGATGGATGAAGAAGATGAGCACGCCGATCGACGCGATAGCAAGCGCGATTGCGCCGTAGACTGCGAGGTTCGGTACGAACATCGCCGATAGCGCATCGTTTTCTGATGCATCGCGGACCGAACGCAGAACAAGAATGCTGTAAACAAAAGTGGCGACGAAGGTACCGAGAGTGATCTGGTTGCCGCGATCGTTCATGAAGTTCGTCAGAAGCCGCGGCCCGTAGGAACTGGAGGCGAAGACGACCGCGGCCATCGTGACGGAGAAAACGGTGCCGGCGACTCCGATCATCGAGCCTGCGATTGCACCGAGGAGCGACCGGGCCCCATCGGGCTGCGTTGCATAGAAGAACGGATTGCTGCCGAAGAAGGCCGGCGGGACGACGGAATCGAGCTGGACCAGAACCACAGCGAGCAGGGCCGCCAGCGAGGCCATGAGAGCGGGAAAGAACCAGTAGGAGCCCTTCAGCCGTTCGTAGGTCTGGATGAGAAATGCGCGCATCGTCGTTTTGCCTGGAGCGGACCGAGATCGGGCCACCTAGTCTCGCCGGACAGTCGAGAGAAGGTGCCGAGCCATTGTTTTCATGATGGGAACGCGAAAATGCTTCGTTCGCCGCGGTTCGATCCTGCGAGATCTCATCTGGCTTCGGCAATTATTGAAGCGTAGCCAATCAAGGTTGTAAAAATTTTTACAATCTATCTCATTCTGTCATATCAAGGTTCGACATCGTGACCGCTTTTGACAGTTCAGAGACCGCAGAAATGTAGCCCTTCTCAGATTTTAGACCGATATTGCGAAGGAAGACGACGCGGACGACTTTGCCACGAACTCCCATCCTTCGTTCGAAATCGACACCGCATCGTCAAAGATTTTACAGAACTGAGACAAAAAGCCCGAGGGTGCCACCATGTCAGCTTACCAGACCGATATCCAGGACATCATCGACCTCAAGAGAAAGTTCGACTCCTGGGGCGAGATTGAGCCCGAGGCCGTTGCGCGCATGCGAGCGCAGAACAAGTTCAAGACCGGCCTCGACATCGCGAAATACACCGCGAAGATCATGCGCGAGGACATGGCGGCCTACGACGCCGATCCCTCGCAGTACACCCAGTCGCTCGGCTGCTGGCATGGCTTCGTCGGCCAGCAGAAGATGATTTCCATCAAAAAGCATTTCGGCTCCACCAAACGGAAGTATCTCTACCTCTCCGGCTGGATGGTCGCGGCGCTCCGCTCCGAATTCGGCCCGCTGCCGGACCAGTCCATGCACGAGAAGACCACCGTGCCGGAGCTGATCGAAGAGCTCTACACGTTCCTGCGGCAGGCCGATGCCCGAGAGCTGGGCATGCTGTTCCGCGACCTCGACAAGGCCCGTGAGGCCGGAGACGAGGTGAAGGCTCGCCAGATCCAGAACGCGATCGACAACCACGAAACCCATGTCGTGCCGATCATCGCCGACATCGATGCCGGCTTCGGCAATGCCGAGGCGACCTATCTTCTCGCCCGGAAGATGATCGAGGCAGGTGCCTGCGCCCTCCAGATCGAGAACCAGGTGTCGGACGAAAAGCAGTGCGGCCACCAGGACGGTAAGGTGACCGTTCCGCACGAGGCCTTCATCCACAAGATCCGCGCGCTGCGTTACGCGTTCCTCGAAATGGGCGTCGACGACGGCGTCATCGTTGCCCGCACGGACTCGCTCGGCGCGGGGCTGACCAAGGAGATCGCTTATTCGGCCGAACCGGGCGATCTGGGCGACCAGTACAACTCTTTCCTCGATTGCGAGGAAGTCTCCGTCGAAGACCTCAAGAGCTCCGACGTCGTCATCAAGCGCGACGGCAAGCTGATGCGTCCGAAGCGCCTTGCCTCGAACCTTTATCAGTTCAAGCCAGGCACGGGAGAGGACCGCTGCGTTCTCGACGGCATCACGTCTCTCAAGAACGGTGCGGACCTTCTCTGGATCGAGACCGAAAAACCGCATGTGGAGCAGATCGGCGGCATGGTGCGCCGTATCCGCGAGGTCATGCCGAACGCCAAGCTCGTCTACAACAACTCGCCGTCCTTCAACTGGACGCTGAAGTTCCGCCAGCACGTCTACGACACGTGGCAGGCGGAGGGTCGCGATCTCAGCGCCTATGATGAGGGCAAGCTGATGTCGAGCCAGTACGACGAGACCGAGCTCGGCCAGGAAGCTGATCGCCAGATCAACTCGTTCCAGGCGGATGCGGCTCGTGAAGCGGGCATCTTCCACCACCTCATCACGCTGCCGACCTACCACACGACGGCCCTCTCGACCGACAATCTCGCCAAGCGCTATTTCGGCGACGAAGCGATGCTCGGCTATGTGAAGCAGGTGCAGCGCGAGGAAATCCGCCAGGGCATCGCCTGCGTGAAGCATCAGAACATGGCCGGCTCCGACATCGGCGACGACCACAAGGAATATTTCGCCGGCGATGCGGCCCTTAAGGCCGGCGGTGCCGACAACACGATGAACCAGTTCGAGGCGGCGGAATAATCCTTCCGGTCTACGGTTCCCGAACACTGGAAAGGCGCGTCCCAACGGGCGCGCCTTTTTTCTTGGTTCGACCGATTTGCCGCGGCCATCTCGCGATTTTCCGTCGGATTTCCGGATCTCCCCTCATCGCGGCCGGGCGCAGGATGCCCTAAGTTGATGGCATGACCCGACCGGCGCACACGAGACGCCGGCAGGACCACTAGGAGGCGCACCGATGTATCAGGCTCCCACCGAGGAGATCGTCCATGTTCTGAGGCATGTGGCGGGTCTCGACGAAGCGATGGAAAACGGGGCCTCCGGCGATCTCGATGCCGATCTTCTCGACGCGATCGTCGGCGAGGCAGGCCGCTTTGCCACCGAGCGCATGGCGCCGGACCTTACCAATGACGGCCATGAAGGCGCGGTCGTAAAGGATGGCGTCGTGACGACGCCCAAGGGCTGGCCGGCCATCTACCGCGAATGGTGCGAGGGCGGCTGGAACGCGCTGACAGGGCCCGAAGCCCATGGCGGGCAGGACCTGCCTATGGCGCTTTCGACCGCACTCTTCGAGATGTGGAATTCGGCCTCGATGGGCTTTGCGATCGGCCCGACGCTGACGGTGGGCGCGATCGAGGCGCTGCTCCAGCACGGGTCGGACGACCTTCGCTCGCGCTATCTCGACAAGCTGGTCTCCGGCGAATGGACCGGAACGATGAACCTGACCGAGCCGCAGGCAGGTTCCGATCTCTCGGGCCTTAAGACGCGCGCGGAACCGGCCGGCGACGGCACCTACCGCATCTTCGGCCAGAAGATCTATATCACCTATGGCGAGCAGGACTTTACCGACAACATCGTTCATCTCGTGCTCGCGCGCCTGCCGGGTGCGCCGGAGGGCGTTAAGGGCATTTCCTTGTTTCTCGTGCCGAAATTCCTCGTAAACGACGACGGTAGCCTCGGCGCTCGCAACGACGTGTTCTGCGCGGCGCTCGAAAAGAAGCTCGGCATTCACGGCTCGCCGACCTGCACGATGATCTATGGAGACGGCAAGGGTGAGACTGGCGAGGCCGGCGCCATCGGCTGGCTGATCGGCGAGGAGAACCGGGGCCTCGCCTGCATGTTCACGATGATGAACAATGCGCGCCTTCTGGTCGGCATACAGGGCGTCGGGATCGCGGAAGCCGCCACCCAGAAGGCATTGGAATTTGCCCGAGATCGCAGGCAGGGCCGCTCTACGCGTCTCGCAAAGGGCGCCGAGCCGAAAGGGGAGATGGCGCCGATCGTCGACCATCCGGACGTGACGCGCATGCTTCTCACCATGAAGGCGCTGACCGGCGCCGCCCGCGCGATCTCCTATGCCTGCGGCCATGCCGGGGACATGGCGAAGCACTACGCGAAAGCCGGCGATACCGAAGCCATGAAATCCTGGAAGGATCGCGTCGATCTGCTGACGCCGGTCGCAAAGGCCTTTTCCACCGATGTCGGAGTTGATGTAGCCGGGCTCGGCGTTCAGGTGCATGGCGGCATGGGCTATGTGGAGGAGACCGGCGCGGCGAAGCTCCTGCGCGATGCCCGCATCGCGCCGATCTACGAGGGCACGAACGGCATCCAGGCGATCGATCTCGTGATGCGCAAGATCGGGCTTTCGGGCGGCGGGGCCGTGACCAACTACATCCTCGAACTGCGCTCCGTGCTAGAGACGCTGGAAGCCCGCAACCTGCCGGACTTCGGTCGCTCCGCCTCGATGATAGACGCGGCCTTGCGGGAGTTGGAGGCCGCGACGCGCTTCCTCTCCGAGGCGATCGCACGAGGCGAGACGGAGACCGCGCTTGCCGGTGCGACACCATATCTGCGGCTCTTCGGCCTCACTGCCGGCGGCGTCTATCTCGTCAAAAGTGCCCTCGCAGGCGATCCGGAAGGTGGACGCACGGCGTTGGCGCGCTTCATGGCCGAAAACCTGCTCACCGAAGCGCCGGGGCTTTCCGCGCAGGTGTGCCAGGGCGCGGACAGCCTGGAAGCGGGCCGCATCGCGCTTGGACTGGAGGCAGCATGACCGACCATATCGAGACCACCGTTGCAGATGGCGTCCAAACCATCCGCATGAACCGGCCGGACAAGAAGAACGCACTTTCGCGATCGATGTACAGCACGATGACCGAGGCGCTACAGGTGTCGGAAGCCGACGATGCGATCGGCTCGATCCTCTTCGTTGGCTCTCCCGGCGCGTTCTGCGCGGGCAACGATCTCGCCGACTTCATGGAGATCGCCAAGGGCGGCGGGCTTCCGACCGAGGTTCGCGACTTCCTGCATTCTCTCGCCAAGGCTGAGAAGCCGGTTGTCGCGGGCGTCGATGGGCTTGCCATCGGGATCGGCACCACCATGCTGTTTCATTGCGACCTCGTGCTCGCCACCCCGAAATCCGAGTTCAAGACGCCGTTCGTCGATCTCGGCCTGACGCCGGAGGCGGCCTCCAGCCTTATCGCGCCGCGCCTCATGGGCAATCAGCGCGCTTTCCAGATGCTCGCCATGGGACGTCCCTTCGACGCGGAGTTCGCCCGAGAATGCGGCTTCGTGACCGAGATCGTGGAGGAGGATGTAGACGACTCGTCCTTTGCCGCGGCAAAGGCGATCGCGGCCAAGCCACGCGAGGCGGTGAAGCTGACGAAGAGCCTCATCCGCGGCGATCGCAACGACGTGATCGAGCGAATCGATGCAGAGATCGAGATCTTCGCCAAACGCCTCGTCTCGAAAGAAGCGCGGCAGGCGTTTGAAGCCTTCTTCAACCGGAAGGGATGAGGGCTCGCAGGCGCCCCAGATTTCATGCGGCGCCTGTTTCCGAACGCGGCTCCGCGTCCATTTAATCGGCCATGACCGAGATATCCTTCACCCAGACAGTGCCGCAAGACGACGATCGCTCGCGCCATGTCTGCGACAATTGCGGCTTCGTGCTCTACGAAAATCCGAAGATCGTGGTCGGCTCGGTGGTGCGGCACGAGGGGCAAATCCTGCTCTGCCGCCGAGCGATCAATCCGCGCAAAGGGTTCTGGACGATCCCGGCCGGCTATCTGGAGCTGAACGAGGCGCCGGAGGACGGCGCCCGCCGCGAGGCCTCGGAAGAGGCTAACATCACCCTCGACATCGAGCGCCTGCTTGCGGTCTATTCCGTGCCGCGCATCAGTCAGGTGCAGCTGATCTACCGTGCGCGGCTTGCACAGCCCGACTATTCGCCGGGGCCTGAGAGCCTTGAGGTGAAACTCTTTTCGCCGGCAGATATCCCCTATGACGAGCTCGCCTTTCCGTCGGTCCATTGGGCGCTCGGGCACGACGCCGAGGCTGAGGGTGGGGCACCGCCGGTTCCGTTTACGAATCCGGCGGGCGAGACCGGAAACGTGATGCCAGGCGAAGAGCGGCTGCGGACGAGCCCCTGAATACTGACAAATGAAAGTTTATTGGCCGGTCATTGGCATCGTAGATTAACGGAAAATAAGGCGGAACTGCATACACTTTTGACAACGGACCGCTCTCATCGCCTATGCCCGGAACAAAAGATGCGCCTGAAAGACATCCCTGTTGGTCTTCGCCTGCTTGCAACACTGGTTTTGCCCGTCGCACTTCTTTTGATCGTTGCGCAATCGGAAGTACGCAGCTCCTGGGCCGGTTACCAGCAGATGAACTCGGTACGCGATGCAACTGCGGAGCTCGAGATCATTGGAAAATTGATCCACACGCTTCAAGTCGAGCGAGGAACGACGGCAGGCTTCATTGGCAGCCGTGGGGCCAGCATGGGTGAAGCCATGCAGAAGGCCCGGCAGGCGACGAATGCTGTGCATGCCGAATTCCTGACTACCGATCATGTCATTGTCAGAATCGGCGACGAGAAGGCGCCGCGTCTCATGGCCAAGATCGAGCCCATGCTCCGCGATGAGATTTCGCAGATACGTGAACGCATCGACGCCTTTTCCCTGACGGGCAAGGAGGCATTTGGATTTTATACCAACCTGGTAAGCGGACTTAGCGGGCTTGCGGTGTCTTTCTATCAAGGAGTCGATGAGCCGGAGCTCGACACCTCGCTGACGAATTACTCGCTTTTGCTGATGGCGAAAGAGTTCGCCGGCCAGGAGCGAGGGCTTGGTGCCGGCATTATCGAGGCGGGTCGTTTTACCAGGGAATCCTATTTCCGAATGGCTGAGCTGAGCGGTCGCCAAGCCGGGCTGCTCGAACTTTACGAGCTCGGCATCGATCCGAAGACGGCCGAAGACGTTTCTGCAAGGCTGGGTAATGTCACGCCGCAAGTAAACGGTCTAAGGGAGCGTCTG
The DNA here is from genome assembly GCF_040239565.1 of Fulvimarina thalattae. Classification (NCBI taxonomy): domain Bacteria; kingdom Pseudomonadati; phylum Pseudomonadota; class Alphaproteobacteria; order Hyphomicrobiales; family Aurantimonadaceae; genus Fulvimarina; species Fulvimarina thalattae. The sequence goes on along the minus strand of NZ_JBEHWS010000008.1, from coordinate 13,837 downwards.
CTAGAAAACGGCCTCGGCGCGGATCTTTCTTCCCTCAACGGAAAAGACTGGTTCGAGCAGACAACCGCCCGAATTGACGTTATTCACGCCCTTGGCGAGGAGACCATCGTGCGCATCGTCGCGAAGGCAGTCGCAATGGGCAACGCCAGCTACTCGGCTTTCGTTCAGCTTGCTATCATCGTTGCGCTGACGAGCATTGCGGTCGCGGTGCTGACCTTCGTACTGGCCCGCAGCATTACTAATCCTTTGCAGACGCTTACCGGCTGTATGCGCGCTCTCCTTCAGGGCAACACGTCGATGGACGGTGTCGACGTTACGCGGAAAGACCAGATCGGCGAGATGGCGCGGGCCGTTCAGGGCTTCGTGGTCCAGACGGAGGAGCGGGTAGTCCGCGAGCGAGAGGAAGAAGCCACGCGGGTGAGAGAGCGCGAGCAGCTTCGCTCCGCGACCGAGGCCGAGCGGGCAGAAACGCAAGCTGCTTCCATGCTGGCCGTCAACGAACTGGGCACGGCCCTTCAGCACCTCGCGAAAGGCAATCTCAGCTATCGTATCGAGACCAAATTCGCCGAGCTATTTGAACCGTTGCGGGTCAATTTCAATCGTTCGCTCGCCTCACTCGATAGCGCTCTCGCCGTCGTCGTCGACGTGTCGCAATCGCTACGCGGCAATACCGACGAGTTGAAGACTGCGGCAGACGATCTTTCGCGCCGCACGGAACAACAGGCGGCATCACTCGAAGAGACCGCCGCAGCTCTCAGCGAAGTTTCGGACACTGTGAACGAAAGCTCGCAGCGCGCCGAAAGGGTTGGAGCGATCGTTGCCAAGACCGCTGATTATACCCAGGACTCGAACGAGATCGTTGCCAGCACCGTAGCCGCCATTCGCGCCATCGCCGATTCTTCCCAAGAAGTCGCGCGCTTCGTAACCGTCATCGACGAGATTGCATTCCAGACCAACCTTCTTGCTCTTAATGCCGGTGTCGAGGCGGCGCGAGCCGGTGAGTTCGGCAAGGGTTTTGCCGTCGTCGCCAGTGAAGTACGTGAGCTTTCGCAGCGCTCCGCCAACGCCGCCAAGGAGATTAAGGAATTGATTGGCCGTTCGGAGGAAGAGGTCGAAAACGGAGTAAAGATGTCGGAAAAGACCAACGCTGCGCTGAAAGGCATCTTGGAGCAGATTGGGTCTGTGAAGACAGAGATGGGCGCGATCGTCTCAGCGGCTCGCAGTCAGTCGACAGCACTGACGGAAATCAATCAGGCCATCCGCGAGATGGATCAGGTGACGCAGCAAAACGCCGCAATGGTCGAGGAGTCCACCGCCGCCAGCATGAGTATTGCCGAACAAGCCTGGATTCTCAGCGACAAGGTAGCCGGTTTCGAGCTTTCCAAGAAAACAACCCAGGCGAAGCGCCTCGCCTACGCAGCATAGCCGTCGCAGGCCGTGGCCGTAAAGCTACGGCGGAGTTGGGGTGAAGAGCGTATCAGGCGGCACGATCATCGACTGCAGGGGTGTACGAGACACCACCGGTTGATGAGACGCCTACGATAGTCACCGCAAGCGAAGCTCGCCCTTTTTCCAGGCCTTCAAGGCTGCCACGACGATCTTGAAGCCCACGAGCCGGTGGGCTTCTGCAACGAACCCGTTCGTCTATACGGTACGACGCCGGTCGGTGGCGAAGAGGTGCGCGATCGGTTCGCGGCCTTTATAAGATCACATGCGGGAATGCTTACTTCCGTACAAGAATTTTCGTGACAGTCGATGCTTCTTCGGAAATCTCAATGCCGGGCGCTGTGCCGCGGATTGAAGTAGCTAAATCCGAATTCGCAACCTCGCTCTCAAATCCTGCCGATGCCAGCTACTCGGCACCCGCCGTCTGCCTGATCTCCCTCGCAAGTTCGGCCGGCAGTTTCAGCCGCGCCGCCAGCAGATCGAGATAGGCACGCTCCGCCGGGTGATCCGCGTCGATCGCCAGTACGGATGCGGTGTAGATTTCCATAGCAACTTCCGGGGTCGTCGCTTCGGCGGCGAGGTCGTCGACAGTTTTGGGGCGGCGGAGTTCGTCCATGACGAGGGCCTTCTCGTCGCTCGCCATATCCATGTCGTCGATCTTGCCGAAGATCGCCTTTTCCTCTTCGGCGTCGATATAGCCGTCGGCCTTGGCGGCGGCGATCATCGCGGACAGCATGAGCCGGGCGCGATCGTCCTCTTCTCCCGATGGCATGAAAGCGGTGCCATGGGGCTCAGGCACCTCGTCCGGGCTCTGGGTCGAGGGAAGGCTGCGCACCGGCTCGGCGCCGGGCAATGCGGTTGCACCCGATTTCGTCTGGTAGTTCTGGTAGGCCTTGTAGGCAAGGCCCGCGACGAGCGCGGCGCCGCCGAGCTTCAGCGCACTGCTGCCGAAGGATTTTGCGCGCTTCTTCTTGAAGAGCTGGGAGGCCAGACCGCCGACGACGGCACTTGTCACCATCGAACCGCCCCTGCCCTGCAACATACCGCCGACCTGATCGATCAGCGAGCCGCCCGAGCTGGCGCCGCCACGCGGCACATCACCCGCGCGATAGGGATCGCGGCGGGGCGACGAACCCGGCGTCTGGCTGCCGAGGAAATCTGAGAGAAGGCGCTGGATATCCATGGGGTCGGGTCCTCGAATAGTCGATCACTGACCCCCGATATCGAAATGACAGGTGCGATTGGCAATACCGGGCGGCTGCCCGATCGAGCGCGCCTACTGCTTACCCTCGCCGATCGGCTCCAGCGAATGCTTCTTGATCAGCGGGAACTGGGTGAGCATGAAGACGACCGTGATGGGCATCGTCGCCCAGACCTTGAAGGCGACCCAGAAATCGGTCGAGAAGTTGCGCCAGACGACCTCGTTCACGATGGCCAGGAAGACGAAGAACAGGCCCCAATTGAGCGTGAGCTTGTGCCAGCCTTCGGCATTCAGCTTGAAGGCCTGATCGAATACGTAGCCGAGCAAAGATTTGCCGAAGAGGAGGCCGCCGAGGAGGATCGCCGCGAAGAGGCCGTTCACGATGGTCGGCTTCATCTTGATGAAGGTCTCATCCTGCAAATAAAGCGTGAGCCCACCGAACACGAGGACAACGACGCCCGAGATGAGCGGCATCATCGGCAGAGTCTTCTGGATGGCGTATGAGACGCCGAGCGAGATCGCCAGCGCCGCCATGAAGAGCGCCGTCGCGATGAAGAGCGGGCCGCCGAGCTCCTCGAGCGCCGGGAAGGTCGCCGCCAGCTGTTCGCCGCGGCTGTTGGCGAAGAAGAAGACCAGAAGCGGCCCCAGCTCCAGCGCGAATTTGAGGAGCGGGTTCATCTCCTTCTTCGCGGGATTGTTCGGACCGCGTTCGATGATGGGATCGGCCATGGATAAATCTCGTCGGTCTGAAAGGCGTTTCCCGCTTCATATCGGCGGTCTTCGCGGCATTTGAAAGTCGTACCGGGCGGACGGGCTGAATTTCGCCAAGTCCATTCCCTATATCGTGAGAAGCGTCAAACCACACCGGCATGAGCAAAGCGAGACCGATGCGAGACATTTCCGAACACGACGAGAGCCCGCGCTATGGCCGCGGCCGCGTTTCCTACCGTTTGGAACGGTTCCTCGGCGGCTCGCCTCTGGGCGTCGGCATCCGCCTCATCCTCATGTCGATCCTCGTCGGGCTCCTGCTTTCCTGGTTCGAGATCTCGCCACGGAGCGTGATCAACTGGTTCGTCGACGCCTTCAACCGCATCGTCGACGTCGCGTTCGGCTCGATCGACAATGTCATCACCTATTTCCTGCTCGGCGCGGTAATCGTCGTGCCGATCTTCATCATCATGCGGGTGCTGAAGATGGGCGGACGCGGGCGCTACTGAGCGCTCAATCGGCGCTCCCTCGAAGCGCAGCGCCGGCCGCGACGGGTCCGAGCGTGCCGAAGAAGAGCGTCAATGCGGTGAGGATCAAGAAGGGCGGCAGGAACGGGTCGGGATCGTTGACCGCGCCATAGCTCGCCGAGACACCGAAGATCAGCACGGGGATCGCGAGCGGCAGCACCAGCACCGAGACTAAAAGCCCGCCGCGCGGGAGGGCGACGGCGACGGCCGCGCCGACGGCGCCGATAAAGGTGATGGCGGGCGTTCCGACGAGCAGTGTGAGGGTGGCGGCCGCGATGGCGTCCGGTTCCATCGCCAGAAACAGCCCAAGGAAGGGTGCCGCGACGACGAGCGGCAGGCCACTCGCGGTCCAGAGCGCAGCGCATTTGAAGAAGACAACTGCAGGCATGGGCGTCTGGCCCATGATGAGGAGATCGAGCGTGCCGTCGTCTCGATCGGCCTGGAACAAGCGGTCGAGGGTGAGGAGCGTCGAGAGCAGCGCGCCAATCCAGAGGATGGCCGGGCCGATCCGCGACAGAAGATTGAGGTCGGGGCCGATGCCGAAGGGCACTGTCGCGATGACGGCGAGAAAGAAGATGACGCCGATCATCGCCCCGCCGCCGCCGGATATGGCGAGCCTCAGATCTCGGACGTAAAGGGCGGAGAGCGCTCTCACAGCCAGCCCTCGGCTTCGGCGAGTTCGTCGTCGGTGAGCGCGGTTGGTTGGGCTGGTGTCGCTGCGTTCTGGGCCTTCGCCAGATCGAGCCGCTTGGCGGTTTCGAGGCCGAGCGGCTGATGAGTGGCTGCGATGACCACGCCGCCTGCTGCGAGATGGCGCTCCATGAGCTTTCCGAAGAGATCCTGGGCCTCGGCGTCCAGCGCGGCGGTCGGTTCGTCGAGAACCCATACGTCGCGGGGCGCGACGAGGAGACGTGCGAGGGATGCCCGACGCTGCTGACCGGCCGAGAGATAGCCGAAGGGAAGCGCTGTGAGGTCCGGCAGGCCGACGGCGCCAAGGGCATCCGCATTGGCGAGACCATCGGCGCCGAGCCGCAGGGACTTGCGCCAGAAATCGAGATTGCGGCCGACCGAGATGCCCGGCTTCATTGCATTGCGATGGCCGACATAATGGGCGATCTCCGCGATCGATCGGGCGTTTTCGCCATCGGCGGCCAGCGCGCCTTCTAGGGCAATTTTGCCGCCGAGAGGGTGAAGGAGGCCAGCAAGCGTGCGCAACAAGGTCGACTTGCCGGCGCCGTTCGGACCGGTGACGACGAGCCCCTCGCCTGCCGACAGAGCAAAATCCAGTGGCCCGGCGGCCACCGTCCGGCCGCGTCCGACCATGAGGGCCTCTGCCGCGATCGTCAGCATCCAAATCTCGTCAAAGCGTCCCGCCCTTCATGGAGAGAGCGCTTAGCGTTTTCCAAAGCGCAGGGCCAGCCTCGCGAGTATCGAGATAGCGGCGAATGCGAGGAGAAGCCCGAAGAATATCCGGTCGCCATAGGAGCGGTAGAGCGTCGTGACCGTATCCGAAGGAAGGCTCGCCACGAGATTGCCGGTAGCACCGAGGCCGAGCCCGCCGATCTCGCGGCCGAAGGCGTCGGTGACGACGGAAATGCCGGTATTGGCGCTTCTGACGAGCGGCAGGCCGAGGGCAACTGCCGTGACGTTCGCCATGCGCAGATGCTGGTATGGGCCGGGCGTCTCGCCGTACCAGGCATCGTTCGTGACGTTGAGTATGAAGCCCGGCGAAGGCTCGCCGACTTTAATCTCAGACGGAAAGATGACTTCGTAGCAGATGAGCGGCAGGTAGGGCGGCGCATCCTCCAGCGGCACGGGCTCCAGCATGGGGCCGGCGGAGAAGCCGCCCGGCATGTTCACGAGGTTCGAGATGCCCCAAGATTCGAGAAGATCCTGGAATGGCAGGTATTCGCCGAATGGAACGAGGTGCACCTTGTCGCTGGCGTTCTTGATCGTTCCCTCGTCGTCGATGACATAGATCGTATTGTAGACGCGCTGGCGCCCCTCTTCGGAGCGGTCGACGCGGGCCGCGCCCGCGATCAGCGTTTCTCCGGATGCGAGGGTGTCGGCGAGGCGGGATATGGCGTCCGGCCGGTCGGTCAGCACAAAGGGAAAGGCGGTTTCCGGCCAGATGATCAGCCGGCGCGGTGCGTTTTCGCTTCCGGCGCCCCTCCCCTCGGGCGAACCGGGCGAAGCCTCCTTCGACAGCGTCATATCGATGAGTTTGTCGAAGTTCTGATCGGCGATCTCCGGGTCCCATTTGAGACTCTGGACGATGTTCGGCTGAACGAGTTGCAGCGCGACGGTCTGGTTGAATGCGGTCGAACTGCTCTCAAGCCGCCAGACGCCGTAGCCGAGATGGGCGACAACCGCTAGAACTGCGAGCCCGATCACAGGAAGGCGGCCGTGACGGTCGACGAGGACGGCAGGGGCGGAGAAGACGAAGACGGCGAAGATCGTGAGGCCGCCGATGCCGGTCACGCTGGCGCTCTGCATCAGAACGGCGTGGCTTGCCGCCATGTAGCCGATCTCATTCCACGGAAAGCCTGTGAGAACGAAGGAGCGCAGCCATTCGGCGAGGCCGAAACAGGCGGCAAGCCCGAGAATGCGCCAGGCCGAATCCGACCAGAACAGACGCGAGAGGACGGCTGCGAGGCCGAAGAACATCGCGAGGATCGCCGGAAGGCCCAGAACCGCGAGCGGCAGAAACCAGATGAAGCTGCCGGCGTCCACCAACAGTGCCGCGCCTAGCCACCAGAGGCCGGCGACAAAATAGCCAAAGCCGAACAGCCAGCCGATCAAGAAGGGCTGGCCGAGACGGCGAATGCGGCCCGCCTCGACATCAACGCCCACACCATCGAGCAGCCAGACGAGGGTCGGGAAGGCGATAAAGCCGGCAAAGGGGAAGTCGAGGGGCGCGAGGGCAGCGGTCGCGGTCGCGCCTGCAAGCAGCGCGATCAGAGCCCGGCGCCATCCGGACGCCAGGATCAATCGGCCCGCAAGACGGTCGAACAGGGACCGCCTTTCGATTGCGCCGGCACTAGCCACGTTTTCTCACCCGGATTTTCCGCTTCGCTCGATGGGCCCACTCCATGGCATGAATCGCCACGATGGGTTCGTCTTTAAGCGCATGAGCTTTTGCGAAACAAACCGGTCGGCTGTGATTACGAGGCCACTGCGAGACCTTCGACGATGCGCCGGCGCTTCTCGCCCTGGCGGAAGCGAACGATACGGACCCGTTTGACGCGGCGCGGATCGGCCTCCAGCACCTGGAACTCGAAGCCGGGCACGGCCTGCACCACCTCGCCGCGCGTCGGCACGCGGCCGAGCTCGGAGAAGAGAAGCCCGCCGATCGTGTCGGCCTCTTCCTCATATTCCGAAACGTCGAAATCCTCGCCGATCATTGCCTTCACCTCGTCGAGGCCTGCTCTGGCATCGGCGGTGTAGATGCCGTCACCCGCCTGGCGGATCATCGGCGCTTCGTCGTCGTGCTCGTCCTCGATATTGCCGACGACCATCTCGATGACGTCTTCCAGCGAGACGAGACCGTCCGTGCCGCCATATTCGTCGATGACGAGGGCCATCTGGGTGCGCGTCGCCTGCATACGCGCCATCAGGTCCGAGGCCGGCATGGACGGCGGCACGAAGAGGACCTTGCGCAGGATACCGAGGCTCTCGACGGTCCGTGCGAGATTGATCTGGCGAAGGTCGAGGCCGGATTTCGGCTTCTTGTCCTTGTCGGAGCCGGTAGAGCCGCCGCCCCCGTTCCCATTGCCGTTGGAGCGGCCGTGCCCGCCGCCATTGCGGCCGCGTGCGGGCCGCGCGACGCGGGTGATGTGGCCGACGACGTCGCGGATGTGAATCATGCCGCGCGGGTCATCGAGGCTCTCACCATAGACCGGCATGCGCGAATGGCCGCTCGATTCGAACAGCTTCATCAGATCGCCGAGGGTCATGTTGATGTCGGCAGCCTGGATATCGGCGCGCGGCACCATGATGTCCTCGACGCGAACCTCGCGCAGAGCCAGAATGTTGTTGAGCATCGCCCGCTCTTCGGGCGAGAAGCTGTCGGTGCCGTCCTCGTCGTCGTTCGGCTGGGAGAGCGCCTGAGTCAGATCCTCGCGCATGAGCTTGGGCATGCGCGGGCGAAATCGCCACAAGACGTTGGAGAAGAAGCCGTCGCGGTTCTTCGCCTCGCCTTGCGGCCGACTTCGGTCTTCGCCCGAAGCCGGTTCGGCTTGAGGCCCAGCGTGCTCGTCTCCGCCTCGATCGCCGGCTTCGCCGGACTGCGCGGTGGCATTCGTTGAAGTGTTCATTTCTCGTTTGATCGTCGTGTCATTTCGTCGCCGTGGCGGCTCGGCCGTCATGCAACACCGGTCTCCCCCTCGTCGCGAGTATCGCGCGAAGGGCTATGATCCGCAACGGCATATGGGTCCGGGATACCTAGGCCCGCAAGGATCGATGTTTCGAGGGCTTCCATCTCTTCGGCTTCGTCATCCTCGATGTGATCGTAACCAAGACAATGCAGGAAGCCGTGGACCAGAAGATGGCGGGCGTGATTCACAAAAGGTTTAGCTTCGCTCGCAGCTTCCCGCTCGCAGGTCTCGAAGGCGAGGATCAAATCGCCCAAGAGCGGACCTGGGCGTTCGCCGGGCTCAAGATCGACCATCGGGAAGGACAGGACATTGGTTGGCTTGTCCTGTCCGCGCCACTCCCGATTGATCTCGCGCACCGCATCGTCGTCAGAAAGCGTAATGGATACTTCAGTTTCGAGACCGCCGGAGAAGCCAAGTGCTTGCGCTGCACAATCCAATGTTTCGCAAATCAATGCCTCTGGATTGCCAAGCGCAGGCACCCAACGTTCATCCTCGACCGCGAAAACCAGATTGAAGCTGCGCATTTCAGCCATTTCGAGAGATATCTCCCCGGTCAAAATCTTGCAGCAGTCGCTTATCATCGCAATCTAGCGAATGAAATCCGATGTTATTGGTTCGAAGCGCGGGGTCCTTAATTCGCTTGTCGAGTTTCGGATCGCCCTATCGAAAATCCGACTCTTCTATCTCGTTCGCGCCATCCGGGCGGCACGGCGAGCGCGGGCTTCGTCGATGCTGTCGAGGGTGACTTCGGGCAGTTTCGTGCGCCAGCCGGTGGCTGAGATCGCGACGATCCGATTGCCACGGAAATCCTTCTCGACCGTGATCAGGCCGCGCTCTTCCATGAAAGAGAGGAGAAATCGCCCGCGCGAAGGGGAATGGCTGCCATAGGCCTTGGCCAGCATGGCATCGGACGGGCATTCGGCTTCGTCTCGCGCGGCACGCGCCAGCATCATGAAGACGCCCTGCATTTCCTCGGGAAGCTCCGACGAGACCGCGACCACATCGGCCCATTCGCCGTCCGTCTCGTCGCCGGCGATCCCGGCGCGGGCGAGCGACAGCCGGCGGCGGAAGGCGCCCATATCCGTCTCGGCCCCGCGCAGGCGCTTCAGACGGCAATGGGTGAGGAACTCCTGATAGAGAATCGGAACCGGCCGAAAGGCGGCGTCGGGATCGTCGAGCATTTCGGCAAAGATCGTGTCGACGGCCTCGGCGCGTTCCTCGGGCGTTCTCGGATCGTCGTCGATCGGAGGACCAGCATCATTCGCCGGGGCAGACGACATGACCTGCGAGAGAAGCTCGGACGTCTCCACACGCTCCGTCTCGCAGGCCGAGGCGGGTTGCGGCGCGGGTTTCTCGATGCGTCGGATCGAAGCGCGCTCAGCATTGCGCTCGGGCTCGGGCGTCGTCAGCACGAGATCGGCGAGATCGTCCGGGGAGACGTCGGGTAGCGGCATCAGCGTCGGGCGACCGGAGCGCGCGGCCGTCTCAACCGTACCGATGCGGATGGGGATCGGGCGGCGGAAGAGCGCGGGGCCGAGGGCGATGAAATTGCCGGTTTCGAGATCACGGAAGCGTTCCGCGCCGCGCCGATCGATGCCGATGAGATCTGCCGCCCGCTGCATGTCGATGTCGAGGAAGGTCCGGCCCATCAGGAAGTTGGACGCTTCCGCCGCGACGTTCTTGGCGAGCTTGGCGAGGCGCTGGGTAGCGATGACGCCGGCGAGCCCGCGCTTTCGGCCGCGGCACATGAGGTTGGTCATCGCGCCGAGCGAGGCTCTGCGGGCTTCTTCGGAATGCTCGCCGGCCATAGCAGGTGCAAAGAGATGGGCTTCGTCGACGGCGATCAGCATCGGAAACCAGTAGGCGCGGTCGGCTTCGAAGAGACCGTTCAGAAAGGCCGCCGCGCACTGCATCTGGACATCGGCGTCGAGGCCTTCCAGCGTCAGAACGACGGATGCACGATGCTGGCGGATACGATTGGCGATTCGCGCCAGATCGTTCGGCGTGCGGTTGGCGTCGACGACGACATGGCCGTAGCGGTCTGCCAGCGTGACGAAATCGCCCTCAGGATCGATGATCGCCTGCTGCACCCAGCCCGCGCTTTGCTCCAGAAGGCGGCGCAGAAGGTGGGATTTACCGGAGCCCGAATTGCCCTGAACCAGAAGCCGCGTCGACAACAGCTCTTCTAGATCGAGCTCTGCCGGTTCGCCGGTATGCGTGGTTCCGAGATCGACGGCGACTGTCACGAGACTGAAGGCTCCATGATGGACGAAAGCGGAGATCGGCGACCTCTCACCCAAAGCCGGGCGCCGCCACATAATCGTCTAGCACGAGAGTGCGTCGCGTTCGGGCTCGTCAGCGTCTCCATCCACAGCTGATTGCCGCGCACTGGACATCGCGCAAACGAAACGACCCCTCGGGACAGTTTTGATGTCCCGAAGGGGCCGGTCGAATGGTGCCGATTTATGCGTCGTTCCGCATGTCAGGAAGTGACGATACGGGGTCCACCAACCACGCCTGCGACGCAAGCCTTGTAGCATCTGCTTGCCATTTCGCCTCGCCCGGAGCGCGCTTTCCACAGACAAGACCTGTGGACAATCAGCAGTACTGACAAGATGTCCGGCCGCTTGCGCGAAAGGCTTGAAAACCGACTATGCTGTCAAACAAGGCCTTGTTCTAAATCGTCGCAAGCGGCTGTTTGCGGCCATTCGGGCAACTATCTCCAGTTCGGTGCGACGCCCCAAAAGGTGTTTCGCCGGCCCTTAAGCTCCGGATACGATGCCATCGCCATGCTCGAAAGTTTCGACCCCGTCCTCCTCGCCCGCATCCAGTTCGCCTTCACGGTGTCGTTCCACATCATTTTTCCGGCCTTCTCGATCGGCCTCGCCTCCTACCTCGCCGTGGTGCTCAGCCTGCACACGATCACCAAGCGGGAAGTCTACATGGACATCTTCCGCTACTGGGTGAAGATCTTCGCGATTGCGTTTGGCATGGGCGTCGTCTCGGGCATCACCATGAGCTACCAGTTCGGCACGAACTGGTCGGTCTTTTCCGACAAGACCGGGCCGATCCTCGGGCCACTTATGGCCTACGAGGTGCTGTCCGCCTTCTTCCTGGAAGCCGGCTTCCTCGGCATCATGCTGTTCGGGCGCAAGAAGGTGGGGCCGACGCTGCACCTGATCGCGACATGGGTGGTCGCGATCGGCACGCTCGGATCGGCGTTCTGGATTCTGTCGGTGAACTCGTGGATGCATACGCCGGCAGGCTTCGGCATGAACGAGGCCGGCCAGTTCATCGCGACCGACTGGTGGGTGGCGGTCTTCAATCCGTCCTTCCCCTACCGGCTCGTCCACATGGTGCTCGCCGCCTATCTCACGACAGCCTTCATCGTCGGCGGCGTCGGGGCGTTTCACCTGCTGCGCAACCGGAGCAATGCGGCCGCGCGAACGATGTTCTCCATGGCGATGTGGATGGCGGCGATCGTCACGCCGATCCAGATCATGGCCGGAGACCTGCACGGCGTGAACACGCTGGAGCATCAGCCGGCGAAGATCGCTGCCATGGAGGGTCATTTCGAGACGAATTCCGATGGCGCGATGCCGCTCTATCTGTTCGGCATGCCCGATATGGAAGCCGGCGAAATGAGGCACGGCGTCTCCATTCCCTATCTCGGCTCGATCATCCTGACACACTCTCTCGACGGCGAAGTGCAGGGCCTCTCCGCGTTTCCGCGTGAGGACTGGCCAAATGTCGGAATCGTCTTCTGGTCGTTCCGTCTGATGGTAGGGCTCGGCTTCGCCATGCTGGGGATCGGGCTCTGGTCCCTCTGGGCACGCTACAAAGGCACGCTTTACGAAAGCACCTGGCTGCAACGGGCAAGCGTGTTCATGGGCCCGATGGGCTTCGTCGCGGTGCTGGCCGGGTGGATCACCACCGAAGTCGGCCGTCAGCCCTTCACGGTATATGGGCTTTTGCGCACCAGCGAGAGCGTGTCGCCAGTCGCGGTCGAAGCGGTGGGAACTTCACTCGTCGCCTTCATCGTCGTCTATTTCATCCTGTTCGGTGCGGGGACTTTCTATATCTTGCGGCTCATGTCGAAGGAGCCCTCACCCTGGGATCTCGATGAGCCGGCCCATCAGCCGATCCGAACGGCGGGCGTCACCCCGGTTCAGGCGCTTGAAGGCAAGCGTGGGCCGGATCCGGCCGGCACACCGGCGGAGTGAGGGAGACCAAGCGATGTATTCAGTCGATCTCACCGTCATCTGGGCCTTTTTGATTGCCTTTGCCGTCATCACCTATGTGATTCTCGACGGGTTCGATCTCGGCACGGGCATCCTCTTCCCGTTCCTCGGCAACCGCACCAATCGCGACATCGCGATGAATTCCGTCGCGCCGATCTGGGACGGCAACGAGACCTGGCTGATCCTCGGTGGCGGCGGACTTTTCGCGGTCTTTCCCCTCGCATACGCGATCATCATGCCGGCGATCTATGCGCCGATCATCATCATGCTGCTCGCGCTCATTTTTCGCGGCGTCGCCTTCGAATACCGCTTCAAGACCGATCGCGGCCGCTGGCTTTGGGACGTCTCGTTCTTCATCGGATCGCTTTTCGCCGCCTTTTCGCAAGGCATCGCGCTGGGCACGCTCGTGCAGGGCATCGAGATCGACGGACGAGCCTATGCCGGCGGCTGGTGGGACTGGCTGACGCCGTTCTCGATCGCGACCGGGCTTGCGGTCGTCTTCGGCTATGCGCTTCTCGGCGCCACTTGGCTGGTGATGAAGACGGAAGGCGAGATCGCCAGCATCGCGCGGCGTTACGCGCTGCTCCTCGGGGTCATCACGCTCTGTGCGATCGGCGGCGTATCGCTCTGGATGCCGTTCCTAGAGGACGAGTTCTTCGCGCGCTGGTTCGCGCTGCCGGAATTCTTCTACGTGATGCCGGTTCCGCTCTTCACGGCCTTCGCGGCTTTCAGCCTGTTCCATTCGCTGCTGACAGGCGGCGAAATCCGGCCTTTCATCTCGGCGCTTTCGCTGTTCGTGCTGGGCTATGTGGGCATTGGCATCTGCTTCTGGCCGTTCATCATCCCGCCGACCGTGACGATCTACGATGCGGCGGCACCCGAGAACGCGCAGATATTCCTGCTCGTTGGGGCGAGCGTGCTGATCCCGCTCATCCTCATCTACACCGCCTATGCCTATTGGGTGTTCCGCGGGAAGGTCTCGGCTGACACTGGATATCACTGATGCCGCGCATTGAAAGTGAACGTCTGAATTCCGCCGAGTCCCGGCAAAAGGAAGACAGGGCGGCGGGCCCTCTGGCAAAACGCCTGAGCTGGTTTGCATTCTACTGGTTTGCGAGCGTCGCGATCCTTGCGGTCGTCGCCTACGGAATTCGGCTGGCGATCCTTTAAGAGTATAGTCTCGCGATATTTTTGAGCCCTGGGTGGATTCCAGGGTGAAGTGCAACGTGATCATGAGAAGCGGATTTGGACGTCTTTGCCAAGTTCTTTGAGCATGGCTTGGAGAGGCGTGACGAAGCCGAGGCATTTTCTCGGTGTCGTATTGATCGAGACGAGGAC